>JBJMNJ010000055.1:0-5766 GCA_045804325.1 Gemmatimonadaceae bacterium | reverse complement strand
CGCGCCTCGGCGCCGAGGGCAAGCGCATCGCGTTCCTGCACCCGAGCGCGACCGCGGGCGTGCTCGTGGAGCTCTCGGAGCACTAAGACGACGGGGGGCCGGCGAGTTCCCGGCCCCCCACGTCGAGCGGAGCGGCGTCGCGGCCTGGCTCCGCGCTACCGCTGACTGCAGAAGTCCTGCATGTGCGTCAGGTCCACGTCCTCCACGTACCACCGGCTGGACGGGCCGGTCACCGTGGTGAAGCTGGTCGTCCGCGTCAGCCGGCCGCGGGTGACGCTCACGGCGAGCGTGTGCCGGTCCGCGACCGTCGTCTGCTCCCCCTGCACCTGGAACCGGTCGTGCGAGAGGTAGCACATCATCAGCAGCTCGCGGCGCTCGAGCTCCGTGCGGTCGATCTGGTCACGCGCAGCCCCCTTGGTCGTCCCCCAGACGATGGACATCGCCTGCAGGTCCTGCGCGCGCACCGCGCCCATGAACTGCTCCACCGCCGCTCGCGGCGTGGGCGCGCCCGGGAGCGGGCCCGCCGGCCTACGGCAGGCGGCCGTGGCGAGGAGCGCGCCGAGGGACAGGCGCACGAGCGTACCGGACGTCCGAATCTTCACACCATGCTCCGCGCAGTGACGCGTGCGAACCTAACCGGGCACTAGGATGGGAGCAACCCAGTCGCCGGACGCGAAGCGCCAGCGCCTCTACGTCAACATCGACCACGTGGCCACCGTGCGGCAGGCGCGGCGCACCGACGAGCCGGACCCCCTGGAGGCCGCACTGCTCTGCGAGCGTGCGGGCGCCGACGGCATCACGGCACACCTGCGCGAGGACCGCCGCCACGTGCAGGACGCCGACATCGAGCGCCTCGCCCGCGAGGTCGCGACGGTGCTGAACTTCGAGATGGCGTGCACCGCGGAGATGCTCGACATCGCGGTGCGGCTCCGCCCGCATCAGGCCACGCTCGTGCCCGAGCGCCGGCAGGAGGTGACGACCGAGGGCGGCCTCGATCTCGCGGCCGACCCGCGCGGCGTCGCCGCCGGGCTGCGGCGCCTCGCCGACGCGGGCATCCGCACGAGCCTCTTCATCGACCCCGACCCGGACGTCGTCTCGCGCGCGCGCGACCTTGGCGCCGCGGCGGTCGAGCTGCACACGGGGCGCTACGCGCACCATCCGGACGAGCGCCCGTCGCTCGACGCGCTCCGGCGCGCCGCCGCCCGCGGACGCGAGGCCGGCCTCGCCGTCCACGCCGGGCACGGTCTCACCGTGCGCAACGTCGGCCCCGTCGCGGCCATCCCGGAGATCGAGGAGCTCAACATCGGGCACTCCATCGTGAGCCGCGCGATCTTCGTCGGGCTCGCGGAGTCCGTGCGCGAGATGCGTCGCGCGATGGATGCGGCGCGCGCGGCGCGCTGACGTGGCGAGTCTGGCGAAGCGCGCCCGGTGGTTCCTAAGTTTCGGCCACCTGAACCACGACTGGGGAACGACTTCATGACTTCGTCCGCCGGCCTGCTGGACTTCTTCATCCTCGAGGCGAGCGACTACGCCGAGCGCCTCGACGGGCTCGTCGCGACGTCGGGACCCGAGGGCCCGGACGCGGACGCGCTCTGCCGGCACGCGCGCGCGCTCCGCGGCAGCGCCACGATGGCGAAGCTCGGCGGCATCGCGGAGGTCGCGGGCGGTGTGGAGCGGGTGGGGCGCGGGCTGCGCGAGGGCACGCTCCGATGGGACCCGTCGCTCGCCGGCGCCGTGGTCGCGGCGATCGACGAGCTCAAGACGCTCATCCGCGCGACGCGCACGTGGGGCAGCGCCGAGGACCGCCGCGCGCGGGCGCGCGCCGCCGAGCTGGCCGCGATCACCGCCGGCGTGCGGCCGTCCAACGCCACGCCGACGAGCGCCGGCACCGGCTTCGCCTGGCTCGCCTCCGAGGCGAACGAGATCGCCGCGGGGCTCGGTGCGGTGGCCGCGGCGCCCCCGCCGGCCGGCGCGGAGCCGCCGCCGCGGCTCGCCGAGGCGATGCGCCGCGTGCGCGCGATGCGCGGCGTCGCGGCGGTGAAGGACCACCCCGCGCTGGCGGGCGTGCTGGAGGGGATCGAGCGCGCGGCGAAGCCCCTCGAGCTGCGGAGCGGCGTCGCGGTGCGCGAGGCCGTGGACGTGTTGAGCGCGGGCGTGGATGCGCTGCGCCGCATCGCGCGCGACATCGGCGCCAGCGGCACGGTGGGCGAGGGCTCGCCCGAGCTCGAGCGCTTCGGCTTCGCGGCCGACGCCTTCGGCGAGGCGGCCGAGGGCGCCGAGCGGGTGCTGCCGGTCGCGTCGCTCTTCCACGACGACGGCGGGCCGCACGTCGTGACCCGCGCTCCCGCGCCGCCGACCACGCCCGCGCAGCGCTTCCGCATGGAGGTCGTGAGCCAGGCCGAGCACCTCCGCGCGCTCGTCGCGCAGGGCCGGCGCGTCCGCGACGCCGCCGAGCGTGACCGCGTCGGGCGCGCGCTGCGGTCGGCGCTCCGTGCGCTGCGCGACCTCGCGGACAGCTTCGGCGAGCGTCCGGTGGCGACCTACGTGGACGCGTCGTCCGACGCCGCGCGGCGCCTCGATGCGCTGACGCTCGGCGGGCTCGACGAGCTCGCCGCCCTCCTCGCGAACCCGGGCACGCGCGCGGAGGAGCTCGAGCGGCGCGTGTCGACGCTCGTCCGCGGACGCGGCGTCGACGCCGCGATCGGCGCGGCGATGGCCGGCGCGACCGACCGCGAGCCCGCCGGCGTGAAGGCGGCGGAGCCGCCGCGCGCCGACGAGGCGCTCCCGCCGATCGACACGTTCCTGTATGCGCCGGCGGCGCCCGACGCGGCACCGGTCCCCAAGGAGGCGGCGGCGCCCGCGCCGAGGCCGCCCACCCCCGCGCACGTCGAGGAGCAGGACCTCGCCCGGGAGGCGCTCCTCCCCGCGCGCTATCCGACGCCGAGTGGGCGCGAGCTGCATGCGCTGCTCGAGGACACCATCGTCGGCATCGCGCGCCTCGAGGACGCGCCGCTCGCCGAGCCGGTGGACGTCGTCGACGACACGATGGTCGACGTGGGCGCGCTGCTCTACCGCGGCCGCTCGGCGCTCGCACGCGCGCGCGAGCTCGTGAACGAGATGCGCACGGCGGGCAGCCCGCCCACGCAGGACGCCGTCGAGGAGCTGCTCGACCTGATCGAGCTCGGGTCCGCGAGGTAGCCGGCGGCATGAAGATCGGCTGGCGCGGCGCGGTCGGCGCGCTGCTGAGCGGCCTCCTGCTCTGGTGGACGCTCCACGACATCGAGTTCCGCGCGGTGGGCGAGGCCCTCCGGCGCTCGAACCTCACGCTCTTCCTCGCGTCCGCCGCGGCGGCGACCGCGATCTTCGCCGTGCGCGCGCGCAAGTGGCGGACGATCCTCGACCCCGTCGCGCCGCGCCTCCCGTTCGGACCGCTGTGGCGATCGACGACCATCGGGATGATGGTGACGAACCTCGTCCCCGCGCGCGCCGGCGAGCTGGCGCGCGCGTACGTGCTGTCGCGCGAGGTGCCCGCGGTCCCGTTCTCGGCGAGCTTCGCGTCGATCGCGGTGGACCGACTCTTCGACGCGCTCGCGCTGCTCCTCCTGATGTTCCTCGCGATGCTCGACGACCGGTTCCCGCGCGGCACGCACGTGGCCGGGCAGCCGGTGTCGGCGTGGGCCGCCACGGGGATCGTCGCGCTCGTCGGCGTCACCGCGGTGCTCTACCTGGTCGCGTTCTTTCCCGCGCGCATCATTCTCCTGTACGAGGCGTTCTCGAGGAGGGTGGCGCCGCGCTTCGAGCAGCGCGGGCGCGACGCGCTCCGCGCGTTCGCCGACGGCCTCAGCGTGCTGCGGAGCCCGGCGCGCTTCGCCTCGGTGCTCGGCTGGACGATCCTGCACTGGCTCGTCAACGCGCTCGCCTTCTGGCTCGGGTTCCGCGCGGTCGGGATCGACGTTCCGTACTCGGCCGCACTCTTTCTTCAGGGGCTCATCGCCGTCGGCGTGGCGGCGCCGTCCACGCCGGGCTTCGTCGGCGTGTTCGAGGCCGCGGCGCGCGTGGGGCTCGCGGTCTACGGCGTCCAGGAGACGCAGGCCGTCACGTGGGCGCTCGGATTCCACCTGCTGTCGTTCATCCCGGTGACCGCCATCGGGCTCGTGTACGCGGCGCGTGCGGGGCTGCACCTGAGGGACGTCCGGGCCGTCGAGCCCGGCGGTCCGGGCGGCGGCGGCGGCGCGGCAGCCGCGAGCGCGGGCCCGGCGTGACCGAGGCCGCCGGCGCCGCCCGGGTGCTCGCGCAGGCGAAGATCAACCTCTTCCTCCGCATCCTCGCTCGCGAGGAGTCCGGCTACCACCTGCTCGAGACGCTCTTCTGTCGCCTGGAGCTCGGCGATGTCGTCACGGTGCAGGTCGGCGGCACGGAGCGGACGGTGACGTGCGAGGGCCCCGCGATGCCGCCGGGCGGCCTCGGAGCCGTGGAGAACAACCTCGCGTACCGCGCGGCCGAGGCGTACGTGCGCGCGTCGGGCTGGGACACGGGCTTCCGCATCACGATCGAGAAGCACATCCCCGTCGGGGGCGGCCTCGGCGGAGGAAGCGCGGACGCGGCGGCCGTGCTGCGCGCGCTGGATGCCATGCGGCCGCTCCGAGCGCGCTTCATCCCCACCGAGTCGCTCGCGATGTCGCTCGGATCGGACGTCCCATACCTCGTGAACACCGCGCCGCTCGCGCTCGCGTGGGGCCGCGGCGAGCGCATGCTCGCCCTCCCCGCCCTACCGCGCCGCCACGTCGTGCTGCTCGTCCCCGGCTTCGGCGTGTCGACCGCCGACGCGTACGGCTGGCTCGCGAGCGACCGCCCGCGGGCGCCGCTCGAGCCCGCGCTCATGGCGCTCGAGGGGCTCGAGGGGCTCGACTCGTGGCAGCACCTGGCGGCGTCCGCCTCGAACGACTTAGAGCCTCTAGTCGCGGCCCGGCACCCGGACGTCGCGCAGATGCTGCGTGCCCTCGAGGATTGCGGCGCCTCCCTCGCCCGCATGAGCGGCTCCGGCTCGACCGTCTTCGGCATCTTCGAGGAGCCGCCGGACGAGCATGCGCTCGAGAGCGCGACCGGGTGCCGCGTGCTTCTCACCCGCACGGCCGAGCGAGTTGTCCCGGTCGAGCGCCTGGGCTAGACTTCACGGCTGTCTCTGCCCCGTCGTTCAATGGCAGGACCTCGGACTTTGGATCCGAAGATCGTGGTTCGAATCCACGCGGGGCAATGAGCGTCCAGGGGCGAGCAGCCAGCGAGCGACACCGCCGGCGACCTGCCCCTCGGCTTGTGTAAGGCTCTGCGTTTCACTAACTTACGGGGCTCTCTGCCGATCATGGACGGTCTCTCCGTTCCGGTTCACGCGCTCAAGGTCCTCAGCGGGAACGGCAACCGGCCGCTCGCCGAGGAGATCGCGAAGTGCCTCGGCGTGGAGCTCGGCAAGTGTACCGTCACGCGGTTCGCCGACGGTGAGATCTTCGTGCGCATCGACGAGAACATCCGTGGGTGCGACGTGTTCGTGATCCAGCCGACGAACGCGCCGGCCGACCACATCATGGAGCTGCTCCTGATCCTCGATGCGGCGCGGCGCGCCTCGGCGGCGCGCATCACGGTCGTGATGCCGTACTACGGCTACTCGCGGCAGGACCGCAAGGACCAGCCGCGCGTCGCGATCGCCGCCAAGCTGCTGGCGAACATGATCGAGACGGCGGGGGCGGACCGCGTGCTCGGGATCGACTTCCA
>JBJMNJ010000054.1:0-6463 GCA_045804325.1 Gemmatimonadaceae bacterium | reverse complement strand
CTGCGGCTGTTCGACAGCCCGCTGCTGCTCGTGGGCATCGCGATGCTCACGGTCGGGTTCTCCTTCAAGGTCGCGGCGGCGCCGTTCCACATGTGGGCGCCGGACGTGTACGAGGGCGCGCCGACGCCCGTCACCGCGTACATGGCGGCGGCGGTGAAGGCCGCGGCGTTCGCGGCGTTCCTGCGCGTGTGGGTCGAGGCGTTCCCGAGCCGGGAGACGGTGACGGCCTGGCATCCGGCCATCTGGTGGCTCGCCGCGGCCACCATGGTCGTCGGCAACTTCATCGCGCTGGCGCAGCGCAACGTGAAGCGGCTGCTCGCCTACTCGAGCATCGCGCACGCGGGCTACGTGCTGGTCGCGGTGGTGGTGGGAAGCCCGGCGGCCACGTCGTCCTTCCTCTTCTACCTGCTCGCGTACACCATCGCGACGATGGGCGCGTTCGCGGTGGTCATCGCGCTCGGCAGCGCGGGCGAGCCGAACCTCATGGTGGACGACTACTCGGGGCTCTGGACCGTGCGCCCCGGCTACGCCGTCGCGATGGCGATCTTCATGCTCGCCCTGCTCGGCTTCCCGTTCTTCGGCGGCCTCGGGTTCTTCGCGAAGTGGTACGTCCTCCAGGCCGCGCTGCAGGGCGCCGCGCCGCAGACGAGGCTCGCCGTGCTCCTCGTGCTCACCAGCGTGGTCTCCGCGGGCTACTACCTGTACGTGGTGATGGTGATGTTCATGCGGCCGCGCGCCGCGGCCGCGGCGGCGCTCGCGCCCGTGAGCTGGTGGACGAAGAGCGTGATCGTCGCCGCCGCGCTCGTGACGGTGCTCGGCGGGCTGTACCCGAGCCCCCTCGTGAACTGGGCGCGCCGCGGCGTCCCCGCGCTGCCGGTCGGCGTGCCAAGCGTGCCCGCCGCGCCGGGCGCACCGGGCGCACCGGGCGTGCGGCCCGCGACGACGGCGGTTGCGCCCGCGACCCCCACCCCAGCCGCAGTCGTCGCGGCCTCCCGCTGACCGCGTCCCGGCAGGCGGTGGCCATCGCGCCGCCGCCCGCTCCACCCCATCCCTTCGCATGGCTTCCCTCGCCCGACGCATCTTCCGCGAGTACGACATCCGCGGCATCGCCGGCGTAGACCTCACCGTGGACGTCGCGCGGCGCGTCGGCGCCGCGTACGCCGCGTATCTCACGGGCCGCGGCGTGGAGCGGCGACCGATCGCCGTGGGGCGCGACAACCGTCCGAGCGGCGAGGAGCTGCAGCCCGCGCTCATCGACGGGCTGCGCGCCGGCGGCCTCGACGTGATCGACCTCGGGGTGGTGCCGACGCCCGCCGTCTACTGGAGCGCGCACAACCTCCCGGTGGCCGGGGCGATCCAGGTCACGGGCTCGCACAATCCGAAGGAGTACAACGGCTTCAAGCTCGGCCTGGGGAAGGGCTCGATCTGGGGACCGGAGATCCAGCGGCTCTACGAGATCGCGGCGGGCGACCTGCCGGCCGCCCCGCGCCGCGGCGCCCTCACGACGCAGGACGTCATCCCGGCCTACCTCGACGACATCGTCGCGCGCGTCGGCCGTCTCTCGCGCCCGCTCCGCGTCGTGCTCGACTGTGGGAACGGGGCGGGCTCGGGCCCGGGGCCGCGCCTCCTCGAGCGCCTCGGGTGCGAGCTCCACTGTCTCTACTGCGAGAGCGACGGCACGTTCCCGAACCATCACCCCGACCCGACGGTCCCGGAGAACCTGCGCGACCTCGTCGCGGAGGTGGCCGAGCGGCGCGCGGACGTCGGCATCGCGTTCGACGGCGACGCCGACCGCATCGGCGTGATCGCGGAGAACGGCGAGATCGTGTGGGGCGACCAGCTCCTCATCCTCTACGCCCGCGACGTGCTGCGGCGCACCGGGGCGGGGCAGCCGATCATCTTCGACGTGAAGTGCTCGCAGGCGCTTCCCGACGCCATCGCGAAGGCCGGCGGCAGGCCCCTCATGTGGCGGACGGGGCACTCCCTCATCGAGGAGAAGATGCACGAGACGCACGCCCCGATCGCGGGCGAGATGTCCGGGCACATGTTCTTCGCGGAGGGGTGGTACGGCTTCGACGACGCGCTGCTCGCGGCGGCCCGCCTGCTGCGCATCGTGGCGGACGAGGGGCGCGGGGTGGCCGCGCAGCTCGCCGACGTGCCGCGCTTCGTGGCCACGCCCGAGATCCGCGTCGACTGCCCGGACGAGACGAAGTTCGAGATCGTGCGCCGCGCCGTCGCGCACTTCAAGCGCGGCCGCGAGGTGATCGACGTGGACGGCGCGCGCGTGCTGTTCGGCGACGGCTGGGGCCTCATCCGGGCGTCGAACACGCAGCCCGTGCTCGTGCTCCGCTTCGAGGCGCGCAGCGAGGCGCGCCTCCGCGAGATCGAGGGCGAGTTCACGGAGTGGCTCCGCGCGCAGGGCGTGGAGGCGTCGGCGGCGGCGCACTGAGCGCCGCCCGGTGAGCGCGCCGTGACCTCGCGCCGGTGGGCGCTGACCGTCCTCGCGGCGCTGCTCGCGCTCCTGCTCGTCGGCCGCTGGGTCGCGGCGTGGTACGTGGACTACCTGTGGTACGCCTCGATGGGCGAGGCCGCGGCGCACGTCTGGGGCGCCAAGGCGTTCAACGGCGGGCTCCTGCGGCTGAGCGGCTGGCTCGCCGGCGCGCTCTTCGCCACCGCCAACTTCTACGCCGTGCGGCGCTCCATCGCCGCGCTCGTCCTGCCGCGCCGCGTCTCGAACCTGGAGTTCGCGGAGGCGGTGCCGGGCCGCTCGCTCACGCTGGCCGCCGCGGCGCTCGGCGTGCTCGCGGGCGCGCTGCTCACGTTCTCCGGCGACGACTGGACGCTCCTCGCCTTCGCGCGGTACGCGGCGGCGAGCCCCTTCGGCGAGTACGACGCCGCCTACGGCAACGACCTGTCGTTCTGGGTCGCCTGGCTGCCACTCGAGCGCGCGCTGTACGGGTGGGCGCTGAAGGCACTGCTCGCCGTCGCGGCCATCGTGCTGCTGCTCTACGCCGTCACCGGGAGCCTGCGCTGGGAGGGGCGGGCGCTGCGCGTCACGCGCCACGTCCGACGCCACGTCACCGTGATCGGCGCCCTCGTCATCGCGCTCCTCGGCTGGAGCTACCGCCTCGACGGCTTCGACGCGCTCATCACCGGCAGCGGGCCGGACCTCGCCGCGATGTGGGTGGACCACGCGGTGCTCGTGCCGACGAGCCGCGCGCTCTTCGTCATCTGCCTCCTCGGCGCCGCGCTCGTCGCCTGGGCGGGGTGGAACGGCCACAACCGCGTGTCGTTCGTGGCGGTGACCGTCGTGCTCGTCGCCTCGATCCTGCTGCGGCAGATCCTTCCGCCGCTCGCGCAGCGGGTGGCCGCGCCGCGCGACCGGAGCGTGCAGGAGCGGAAGTACCTCACGACGCGCGCGCTCTACACGGTGCGCGCCTACGGCATCGACCGCGTGCGCACCGCCGACACCGACTCGGCCGCGCCGCGCCTCGGCGCGCCGTCCTCGGCATCCGCCTCCTCCGGAGTGCCGCTCTGGGAGCCGGCGCTGCTCGCCCGCGCGGTCGCGGCGGCGCGCGCGCGGGGGGCCGGTGCGGTCTCGCCCGCGTTCGGCTGGGAGGCGGCGCCGGGCGGGCTGCTGGCGTACGGCGTCGAGCGGCCCTCGGACGAGGCGGACGCCGGCGTGCGCGCGCCGTGGGCGATCGTCCGCGTGCTCGCCTCGTCCGCCGACGCGGAGGGGTGGCCGGTGCTCCTCGACCCGCCCGGCGCGTCGAGCGTCGGCGACGGCGCGATGCCGCCGCCGCTCGTGTACGACTCGGCGCGCGGCTACGCGATCGTGCCGGACACGTTCCAGCGCGTGCCGGGCGCGAACGTCGAGTCCACGCGCGCGCGCCTCGCGCACGCCTGGAGCGAGCAGAACCTCCGGCTGCTGTTCGCCGACCTGCCGCGCCACAACCCGCGGATCGTGCTCCGGCGCGACGTGCGCGAGCGCGTACGCGCGCTGGCCCCGTTCTTCGCCCAGGGGCGCACGGTGTCGCCGCTCGTCGCGGCGGACACGCTCTACTGGGTCGTGGACCTCTACTCCGCGTCCGCGAGCTACCCGCTCAGCATGCACCAGGTCGTCGGCGGCGAGGCGTGGACGTACTTCCAGCACTCGGCGACGGCGCTCGTGCACGCGCACACCGGGCGCGTCACCCTCGTCGCGGACGTGGCGACCGACCGGGCCGCGCGCGTCTGGATGGAGCGCTTCCCGGGTCTCTTCACGGAGGCCGCCGCGCTTCCCGAGCGCATCGCGGCGCTGATTCCGCCGCCCGCGGACGGCGCGCTCGCCCAGGCGCGGGCGCTGGCGCGCTACGGGCTGCGGACCGAGCGCTGGGCGGCGCGGCACCTCCCCAGCTCGGACGGGGCGGACACGGCGGCCTCGCGCGGCGGTCCGGCACCGGTCGCCGTCGACGTCCCCGGCGCCGGCCGCGTCACGGCGTGGACCTCCGCGCTGCTCGACGACACGCAGCACGTCCGCGGGGTCTATCTCGCGAGCGGCGGGCCGTCGCAGCCGGCGTGGTGGCTTCCGCTGGGCGAGCCGCGCGTCGCGTGGACCGCGGTGCTCGACCAGTTCCAGCGCGCGCCGGACGGTGCGGCGCTCGGGCCGCGCAACGTGCGCCCCGTGTTCGGGCGCCTCCGCGTGGTTCCGACGCAGGCGGCGGTGCTCTACGCGCAGCCGGTGTACGCGTATCGGGACGGCGCGCCCTCGCTGCTTCGCGTCGCCGTCACGGCCGGCGGCCCGGGCGACTCCGCGCGCGTCGGGCGCACGTTCGCCGCCGCGGTCGGCGCGGCGCCGTCCGCCCCCGACTCGCTCGCGCTGCCGGCGACCGCCGGGCAGTTCCGCGCGCGTGTCGAGCAGCTGTACGATGCGATGCGGGGCGCGCTGCGTCGGAGCGACTGGAGCGCCTTCGGTCGCGCCTACGACGAGCTCGGCACGCTGCTCGGGCGGGCGCCCGAGCGGGGCCGCACCTCCGCGCCGCCCGGCGCGCGCGACAGCGCCGCGCGCGCCATCCCTCAGCCTTGATTCGACTTCCGGCGCCGGGTAGCTTGCGCCGTTTGCCACGCTTATGAACGAACGCGCGACGAAGACGGCCGTGATCGCGCTCGGGGGCAACGCCCTCGCGCCATCCGGCGAGCGCTCGACCATCCACGACCAGTTCCGCCACACCCGCGAGAGCCTCGGCCCCATCGTCCAGCTCGCGCTCGAAGGGTGGCGGCTCTGCGTCGTGCACGGCAACGGGCCGCAGGTCGGCGACGAGCTGCTGCGCAACGAGCTCGCGCGGCGCGAGGCGAGCCCGCTCCCGCTGGGCGTGCTCGTCGCGGCGACGGCGGGGTGGATCGGCTACATGGTGCAGCAGTCGCTGGAGAACGCGTTGCGGCGGGCGGGGAGCGAGCGCCGCGTGGCCACCGTCATCACCCAGGTGCACGTGGACCCGGCCGACCCCGCACTCGCGAACCCGACGAAGTTCATCGGCCACGCCATACCGGCGGACCGCGCCCGCGAGCTCGAGGAGGACGGCATCCCGGTGAAGGCCGACGGGCGCGGGCGCCTGCGGCGCGTCGTCCCGAGCCCCGTCCCGACGGCCGTCCACGAGCTGCGCGTAATCCGCTCGCTGCTCGACGACGACACGGTGGTGATCGCCGCGGGCGGCGGCGGCGCGCCGATCTTCTTCGACGAGCGCCTCCGCGGCTGGGAGGGCGTCGACGCCGTGGTGGACAAGGACCTCGCCGCGACCGTGCTCGCGCGCGACCTCGGCGCGGAGCTGCTCATCATCCTCACGGACGTGGACGCCGTCTACCTCGACTGGGGCAAGCCGTCGCAGCGGGCGCTCACGCGCCTCGCCGCCGACGAGGCGGAGCGCCTGGACCGCGAGGGCGCGTTCGGCGAGGGGAGCATGGGCCCGAAGGTGCGCGCGGCCATCCAGTTCGCGCGGCGCACCGGCGGGCGGGCAGTCATCACGGAGCTGCGGCGCGGCCTCGAGGCGGTGCGCGGCACCGCGGGGACGACGATCACGGCGTGACGAGCGCAGTGTCGAACACCAACGGAGACGTAGCGTGAACCTTCACGAGTACCAGGCCAAGGACATCTTCCGGAAGCACGGCATCCCGATCCCGCCGGGCGAGGTCGCCACGACGCCCGAGCAGGCGGCGGCGCTCGCGAAGAAGTACGGGAGCACCGTGGTCGTCAAGGCGCAGGTGCACGCGGGCGGGCGGGGGAAGGCCGGCGGCGTGAAGCTCGCGAAGACGCCCGAGGAGGCGCGCGAGATCGCCGGGAAGATCCTCGGCATGCAGATCAAGGGGCTCACGGTGGAGAAGGTCCTCGTGACGCCCGCGGCGGACATCGCGAGCGAGGCCTACGTCGGCATCATCGTGGACCGCGCGTCGAAGCGCGCCGTGTTCATGGTGAGCCCCGCCGGCGGCA
>JBJMNJ010000053.1:0-21605 GCA_045804325.1 Gemmatimonadaceae bacterium | reverse complement strand
CCCGGACGCGGCCGGCTGCGCGCCGCGCTCGTCGCCGCGCAGGTGGCGCTCGCGCTCGTGATGCTCGCGGGCGCGGGGCTCCTCGCCCGGAGCCTCGACCGGCTCGTGCACGTGCCGCTCGGCTACCGCGCCGAGCACCTCACGGTGCTCACGCTGACGCGCCCCGTGACGCCGAAGGCGTTCCAGCAGCAGATGACTCGGCTCTACGACCGATCGGCGCCCGGCATCCGCGCCGCGCCGGGCGTGGTGTCCGTGACGCCGGTGGCGGCCGCGCCGTTCTACGGGCCGCAGGTGTTCGTGACGCGCTGGGCCTCCGACCGCCAGACGGACGCCGAGGCGCGGCAGAACCCGACGATGCCGTGGGACGTCGCGGGGCCGGACTACTTTCGCACGTTCGAGACGCCGATCCTCCGCGGCCGCGCCTTCACCGACGGCGACGTCGAGGGCGCGCCGCGCGTGGTCGTCGTGAGCCGCCTGGTGGCGGAGCGCTTCTGGCCGGGCGAGGACCCCGTCGGGAAGCGGATGCGCATCGTCGGCGACACGAGCAAGGACGCGTGGCACACGGTGGTGGGCCTCGCGGGAGACATCCGCTACCGCCTTCTCCGCCAGACGACGCCCACGGTCTTCGTGCCGTACCAGCAGTGGTTCTTCCAGGGCGTCGTGGCGGTGCGCACGCGCGGGCCGATCGCGCAGTCGCTCCCCTCCATCCGCGCGTCGGTGCGCGCGGCCGAGCCGCAGGCGAGCATCGCGCGCGTCGAGGCGATCGACGGGATGATCGCGAACCAGCTGGCGCTACCGCGTCTCTCGACGCTCCTGCTCGCGAGCTTCGGGGGCACGGCGCTGCTCCTCGCGGTAGTGGGTCTCTACGGGGTGATGGGCGCCGCGGTGCGCGAGCGCGCCCGGGAGCTCGGCATCCGCGCCGCTCTCGGGGCGACGCCGGGGCGGCTCGTGGCGCGCGTACTCGCCCAGGCTGGCGCCATCGCGCTGGCCGGATCGGTCGTGGGCATCGCCGGCGCCCTGCTGTCGGCTCGCCTGCTGCGCGCGCTCCTCTACGAGGTGAGCCCGGCAGACCCGGTCGCCGTGCTCGGCGCGGCCGTGGTCCTGCTCCTCACCGCCCTCGCCGCCGCGTTCGTCCAGGCCCGACGCGCGACGCGGATCGATCCGGTGAGCGTGCTCCGCGCGGAGTGAGGCCGCATACCAGCCTCTCACGCGTGCCATCCGGACCGATCCCGCGCCGGTGCGCCGCGCTCACCGCATGTAGCCGTTGTTCTTCAGGCCCTTGACGGTCGCCTTGGCCGAGCGCGAGGCGAGCTTCTTCGTGTTCTTCGGGTCGATGGTGTCGATGTTCCCCGTCCACACCAGCTTCCCGTCGCGGAACGAGTGGAGCGTCGACTGCACGGAGTACACGGTGCTCGCGGTGTAGGCGAGCGGGTCGTACGCGGAGCGCCAGTAGCCCCAGTAGCCGTAGAAGTCGGTGTTCTGGAGCGAGCTCACTTCCGGCGTCACGCTGACGACACGCAGCGTGACCGCGCCGTCGAAGTGGCCGGCCGTGACGGCCTGGCGGACCGACTCGCCGTTCAGCGAGCTGTCGTCGGGGATGACGCGGTACGACGCGACGCCGCCGGGAAGGCGCGCGGCCAGCTGGTCCTCGACGATGCGCCGTGCGCCGGCGTCCGTGGTCATGAAGACGGCCAGCGTGCGGTTCAACGCGAAGGGCACCTCCGCGGGGTCCCGCCAGGTCTCGACGAGCCTCGTCGAGCTGCCGCAGGCAGCGACGAAGGCCGTGGTGATGAGCAGTCCAGCAATGGCAGAGCGCGACATAATCCCTCCTCGGCGTGTGGGCCGCCGCCTGCGGCATCCCAGGCCGGGCGCGCGACTAGTCGCATCGTAGGGACGGCCGCTCGAGGCTCGCAGGTGGACTTTGGTCGAATGGCTGAGGCGCTCGCCGAATCGCACAGTCGAGCATCCGTCGGCCCCGAGCTCTTCGCGTCCCCACCGCAAGCCCCCGAGGGGAGTGTGCTCCCTGTCCATGGCGACCCCCACCGCCACGCGCCCCTTGCGTGGTCCGGAATCCCGATCGTCCCGTCCCCTTCGGTTCGCAGCCTCGCGCTCACGCGACTTCGTCGGCTCCTCGCGCGTCCGCGCGCGCAGCCGAAGCCGGTCGACCCCACGCAGCTCGCCCGGGTGGGCGCGCTGCGGCGGCAGGTGCTCGAGAGCGACCCCTGGTGCGCCTCGCCGCTAGCCTGGGAGCTCGAGCGGGTGGTCCGCGCCGCGGCCGCCGAGTTCCGCGACCGCGGGCAGCGGCCGGAGCAGATGGTCGTGGCGCTGAAGCGGGCCGCCGAGCGGGGGGCGCGCCCGGGGGTCAGCGAGAACGAGGAGGAGCTGCACTACCGGATGATTCTCTGGAGCGTCCGGGAGTACTTCCGCGCGGAGTGGTGACGTCGGCCGTGAACGCGACGGCCGCGGCGCGGTCGCCGGTGCGGTCGGCGGGGCGGTCGGCGGGGCGGTCCGCGCCGGGGGTCCCGACGTCGGCGAGTCCGTCGTGGGAGGCGACGTCGGCCGGGGCATCATGGCTTCCGTAGGGACGCCCGTCGGCCGGACCGTCGGCTTGGCCGTCCCCGCGCGGGGGGGCGTGGCGGTGGAGGGCGGCGGCCATGGCGGCCAGGGCCGGGGGGCGCGCGAGCGTGCGGTGCCCCCCCGGGCCGTCGGTGAGGATCGCGCTCGGGGCGTCGGCCCCGAGCAGGTGGTCGACCAGGCGCACCAGCTCGGCGACCGAGCGGGCGCCGAGCTTGGCCATGGCGCGGGCGCGGTGGACCTTGACGGTCTTCTCCGTGGTGCCGATGGCCGCGGCGATCTGCTTGTTGAGCCGCCCCGAGGTCACCAGGGCCGCCACCTCCGCCTCCCGCGGCGTCAGCCGCGCCGCCGCCGCCCAGAGCTCCGCCAGGTGCCGGCGCTCGACCAGCCGCGCCGCGTCGGTCTGCGTCGCCCGGCCCACGGCCCGGAGCAGCGCCTCGGCGTCGAGCGGCTTCTCCAGGAGGTCGACCGCCCCGAGCTTCATCGCCCCCACGGCCGCCCGCAGGTCGCCGCTCCCCGTGATGAAGACCGCCGGGGTCTCCACGCCCGCGCCGCGCAGCTCGCGCAGCATCGCCAGGCCGTCCAGGTCCGGCAGCTTGATGTCCAGCACCAGGCACGCCGCCTCCGGCCCGTCCCCCGCCCCCTCGCGCTCCGCCAGGTACTCCAAAGCGCCCCCGAACGCCCGCGTCCGGTAGCCCCCCGCCGCGAGCGCCCGCTGCACCGCCCGCCGCACCCCCTCGTCGTCGTCCACCACCACGACCAGCGACTCATTCCACATCTTGAGCTCCCGGCGCCAGCAGCGACGCGACGAGCAGGTGAAGACCAGGCACTCCCCACGCCGCGTTCAGCGACGGGGCGGCGCCGCACTGCGCGTGTTCGAGCAGCGCGACCACACTGCGCTCCGCGTCGAGGCACTCGGCGAGAAGCTGCACCGCCTCCGCCACGTTCGGGCTCGGCGCGCCGAGCATCATCGAGGCGCACTGCAGGTTCATGCGGAGCACCGTGAGCGGCTGTCGAAGGTCGTGCGACAGGTCGGCGAGCGGATCGGAGTCGTCGCGCGCCATCGCGGGCGCGCCTCCGGATCGGAGGTGCGACTCTGGCCGATGCTGCTCGCGTCGGCGCGCGCGTACCGGATGTGCCATGTGAGCCTCGTTGTCCACGGCGTCGTGGTGCGCCGCAGGCTGTTTGCGGCGGCATGGGTTCCCAACGTCGTATGCTTCCGGATGGTCATCCATTGGACCAAAGCCATGAAGCTGCGCGTTGGATCGCTCCAATCGTCGTCCCAGTTGTCATCGGCGTGTCAACGAGTGCTGGCCCTTCGGCCAATGGAGCGGCGCAGCGGCACGACGCGATGTTATCGCACGGCCGAGGCACCGTGGACCGCGCGCCCCGGTCGAGAGCATGGTCAGCGCGCTGCACCTCGCCGGGAGCACCGTGCAGGCGCACACGACGCCATGCTGCAGCGCGAACGCGGATGTGGATGCACAAGTTCCACGCGGAGCCAGCCATGCGCCCTACCACCGTCTTGCTCGCGGATGACCACGACATCGTCACGGAAGAGCTCCGGAGACGGCTGACGGATGCGTTCGACCTCGTCGGCAGCGTCGGCAACGGCCTCGTGCTCCTGCGAGAGGCCGTACGCCTGAATCCCGACGTGATCGTCGCCGACCTCGCGATGCCGGGCCTCGGGGCGCTGGACCTCCTGCACGAGCTCGCCGTGCGCGACAGCGAGTCGCGGGTCATCGTGCTCGCCACGCACGAGGATCCGCGGCCCGCACTCGACGCGTTCCGGCTCGGCGCCTGGGGCTACGTGCTCGAGGAGGCGGCCGTGGCCGAGTTGATCACCGCGATTCGCGATGTGGACGCCGGCTACACGTTCGTCACGCCGCACGTGCGCAAGGCCATGGCGGCGGCGGCGAAGGGTGCGACGACGCGGTCGGGCGCCGGCGCGCTGCGCCCGCGCCGCATCCTCGTGGCGGACGACTACGAGCCCGGCGCGACGGCCATCGCGGGACTGCTGCGGCGCAGCGGTCACGTCGTGACGACGGCCCTCGAAGCGGCCGAGGTGCTCGGCGCCGCGATCGCGTTCCGGCCCGACCTCGTCTTCCTCGACCTCGGCTTTCACGGCCGGAGCGACGGCATCGCGGTCGCACTGCAGCTGCGCGAGGAGCCCTCGCTCACGGGCACGGTGCTCGTCGCGCTCACCGGTCGGTCGCTCGACAAGGACGACCCGTGGCTCGCGGCCGGCCGGTTCGACGGCTACGTCGAGAAGCCCGCGGACGCCGCGGCGCTCGATCGGATGATCGCGCTGGCGCCCGCGCACGGGATCGAGGAGCCGTAGCCGCCTCGGCTCGCTCCCGCCGGTTACGGGAGCGCGAACGCGACGAACGTCCCGCCGCTCTTCGCGCCGTTCTTCCCCCCGCCGCACGCGATGACGAGGTACTGCTTGCCGTCCACCATGTAGGTGGACGGCGTCGCGTTGCCGGCGGCCGGGAGCTTCGCCTCCCAGAGCAGCGCGCCCGTCCGCTTGTCGAACGCGCGGAGCTTGTCGTCGTACGTCGTCGCGGCGATGAGCAGGAGGCCGTTCTCCGTGACGATCGCGCCGCCGTAGTTGTCGGTGCCCGTGTTCCGGATGCCCTGCGCGGCGAGCTGCGGGTACTCGCCGAACGGGATCGACCACCGGATGGTGCCCGCGTCGAGGTCGATCGCGTTGAGCGTGCCCCACGGCGGCTTGATCGCGGGGAAGCTGTCCGGGTCGAGGAAGATGTCGAAGTACGCGGTGCGGTACTTCAGCACGTGCGGGCTCGCGCCGACCTGCGCCGCGACGTCCCTGCCCGTCTCGAGGAACGCGACGAGGTCGTTGATCGTCGCCGCGTCGAGCGCTCCGCCGAACGCCGGCATGCGCCCGCTGCCCTCGCGGACGATGCGCGCGATCTGCTCGCGCGTGCGGCGCGCGTGCACGCCCACGAGCGACGGGGCGAGCGCGCTCCCGCGGCGGTCGGCGCCGTGGCAGCCGGCGCAGTTCGCGCCGTAGACGGAGCTGTCGCTGCGCTCGACGAGCTTCAGCAGCCACGCCATCTCGTTGGAGTTGACGTAGAGGAGCCCGGTCCGCGGATCCCACGCGGGCCCGCCCCTCTCGCCGCCGCCGTCCACGCCGGGGAAGACGATCGTGCCGCGCGTGCTCGGCGGGTCGAAGGGGTGCTCCGTCCGGTACTCGTCGAAGAGCCTCAGCGCCGCCGCGTGCGCCTCCGGCGTCCGCGTCGTCAGGTCGTCACGCGTCAGGCGCTGGCGTGCGAACGGCGGCGGGAGCACCGGAAACGGCTGCCAGTCGGCCGGGCGCTCGCCCTCGAGGAGCGACGTCGTGGGCACGGGGCGCCTCTCGATCGGAAACTGCGGCTCCCCTGTCGATCGATCGAGGACGTACACGTGCCCCGTCTTCGTGATCTGCGCGACGGCGTCGACCGCGCGCCCGCCGCGCCGCACGGTGACGAGGACGGGCGCGGCGGGAAAGTCGCGGTCCCAGAGGTCGTGACGCAGCCCCTGGAAGTGCCAGCGCAGCGTCCCCGTGCGCGCGTCGAGGGCGATGACGCTGTTCGCGTAGAGGTCGTCGCCGACGCGGTTCGCGCCGTAGAAGTCGTAGGACGCGGAGCCCGTGGCCGCGAAGACCATCCCGCGCTCGCGGTCGAGCGTCACGCCGCTCCACGCGTTCGCGCCGCCGGCGACCTTCCACGCGTCCGACGGCCACGTCTCGTATCCCGGCTCGCCGGGGTGCGGGATCGTGTGGAAGCTCCAGCGCAGCGCACCCGTCCGCACGTCGTAGGCGCGGATGTCGCCGGGCGCGCTCGGGAGCTGCTCGGGGACGGTGCTCCCCATGATGAGCATCCCCTCGAACACGACGCCGGGCGTGCTCGCGCCGACCGACACGCCCTCGAGCGCGCGGCCGAGCCCCTGGCGCAGGTCCACCCAGCCGGTGTCGCCGAAGGTGCGGACGGGCCTGCCGGTCTTCCGGTCGAGCGCGTAGAGGCGGTTGCGGTAGTTGAAGAGCACGCGGTCGCCCGTGACCACGACGCCGCGGTGGCGGAGCCGCGACGTGGGCGGGGCGCCGTACTGCGGGTCGAAGCGCCAGAGCTCCTTCCCCGTCGCGGCGTCGAGGGCGAAGACCTGCACCTTCGGCGTCGTCGCGTAGAGCACGCCGTCCACCACGACGGGGTTCGCCTGCATCTCCGAGCCCGGCCACTCGTCGTGCGTCTCGTACGTCCACGCGACCTTCAGCCGCGCGACGTTCGCGGGCGAGATCTGCGAGAGCGTCGTGTAGTGCGTGTGCGCGTCGTCGCCGCCGTAGACGGGCCAGTCGACGTTGCGCTGCGGGGAGCGGCGCTGCGCGAGAGCGGGCGCGGCGACGAGTGCGAGTAGAAGCGCGGCGTGGCGAGTCGACATGGGAGTGGAGAATACCGCTCGAGCGGCGGATGGAGAACAGCCTCTCTAGGCCCTCGGCCCTCGGCCGTTGGACCTCGGCCGCTGGACGGCGTACGCGGCTCGGCGGCCCTGTACGCTGTCCGCGCCGCGAGAAATCCCGTGAGCAGGCCGAGGGCCGAGGGCCGACGACCCCCTCGGCCCTGGCGCGCCGGGCCCGGATGCGCGACCGTATCCGCCCGCCACTCGCGCAGGAAGGCCGGCATGCCCCGCCCCTCGCTCGCGCTCGCGCTGCTCCTGCTCGCCGCTCCGCTCGCCGCGCAGAGCCCGCATGCCGGCCACGAGGCGCCGCCCGTCGCGCGCGCGGACGTCGCCGAGCGGCTCGGGGAGATCCGGTTCCCGACGTCGGCCAGGGGCGACGCGGCGGCCGCCTTCCAGCGCGGCGTGCTCTACCTGCACAACTTCCACTACCCGCAGGCCGCGGCGTCCTTCCGGCGCGCGCGCCAGCTCGACTCCGGCGACGCGATGAGCGCGGCCTTCGAGGCGCTCACGTACACCCACGCCGTGTGGAACCAGCAGGACACGGCCGCCGCGCGCGCCGCCCTGCGCTCCCTCGCGCCCACGCGCGAGGCGCGCCTCGCCGCCGCCCGCACGCCGCGCGAGCGCGGGTGGGTGGGGGCCGTCGAGGCGCTCTACGGCGACGGGCCCAAGGCCGTCCGCGACACGGCCTTCAGCCGCGCCATGGCGCGCCTCCACGCCGGCGACCCCGCCGACCCCGAGGCCGCGACCTTCTACGCGCTCTCGCTGCTCGGCCTCAACCAGGGCGTGCGCGAGCCGGTCGCCTACGCGCAGGCCGAGGCCGTCGCAGACACGGTGCTGCGCGCGCACCCGCGGCACCCCGGCGCGCTGCACTACAAGATCCACGCGGTGGACGACCCCGCGAGCGCCGCGCGCGGCCTCGCGGCCGCGAAGCAGTACGCCGCGGTCGCGACCGACGCGTCGCACGCCCTCCACATGACGTCGCACATCTTCATGGTGCTCGGCATGTGGGACGACGCCGTGCGCGCGAACCGTCAGGCCCACGCGGCCGGCACGGCCGAGACGCGTGCGTTCGGCCACGGCACGCACTGGCTCGCCTACGAGCTCCTCCAGCAGGGCAGAGTGCGCGAGGCGCGCGGGTGGCTCGACTCGATGCTCGCGTACCGGGAGGGGATCGAGCGCGGCACCGTGCGGGCGCCGCGCGGGCGGGGCGACGCCGAGATCTACGCGCGGCTCATGACCGCGGCGTACGTAGTCGGCACCGAGTCGTGGGACACACCCCTCGCGCGGCTGCGCTTCGACAGCGTCCACGCCCAGGGCGTGGCGAACGCCACCGTCGCCGACTTCTTCGTCGGCTTCGCGGCCGCGCGCCGCGCCGCGCGCGCCGTGGGCGCCGGCGCCGGCAGCCGCGACGCGGACCGCCTGCTCGCCGACTCGATGCTCGAGCGCATCTCGGCGCGCATCCGGCGCGCCCGCGCGGCCAACGCGTCGCCCACGCCGGTCGGCATGGCGGAGGTGATGGAGAAGACGCTGCGCGCCGAGCGGTACGTGGCGGACGCGCGCCCGGACTCCGCCGTCGCCCTGCTGCGCGCCGCGGCCGAGCAGCTCGAGGCGATACCGTTCGAGTTCGGGCCGCCCCACACTGTGAAGCCGCCGCGCGAGCGCGCCGCGGAGATCCTCCTCCTCGACAACCGTCCGGCCGAGGCGCTCGCGGAGCTCGACCGGGCGGAGCGGACCGCCCCCGGGCGCGCCCTGGCGCGCCTGCGCCGCGCCCGCGCGCTGCTCGCGCTCGGCCGGCGCGACGAGGCCGTGCGCGAGTACCAGGCCCTCGCCGCGCTCTGGCGCGACGCGGACCTCACCTTCCCGCAGCGGCAGGAGGCCGTGTGGGGAAGCACGCTCCTGGCGCGGGGCTTCGCGGCGCCCGTGACGGCGGACACGGTGGGCTACGCGAGCGGCGACCTCGCGCTGCGCGGCGTCGTCTACCGCCCGGCGGCGGCCGGCCGCCACCCCGCGCTCGTCGTGCTGCACGGGAGCGGCAACTGCTGGGGAGCCACGGGGCAGGAGGCCTACCTCGGACAGCTCTTCGCCGCGCGCGGATACGTCGCGTTCTTCCCCTGCCGGCGCGGCGTCGGCCTCTCGGCCGGCCAGGGCGTCACCGCCATCGAGCAGCTACGTCGCGAGGGCCTCGAGACACGCGACTCCGCGTTCGCCAGGCGCTCGACGGAGCTGCTCGAGCGGAACGAGCTGGCGGATGCGCGCGCGGCCATCGCCGCGGTGCGCGCGCGCCCGGACGTCGACGCGGCGCGCGTGGGCGTGACGGGCATCTCGTACGGCGGGATCCTCACGATGATGTCCGCCGAGGCCGACTCCACGCTCCGCGCCGCCGTCGCGTTCGCGCCCGCGGCCATGAACTGGGGGTGGAACGCGCCGCTCCGCGAGCGGCTCCTCGCCGGCGCGCGGCGCACGCGCGTGCCCGTGATGGTGCTCCAGGCGGAGAACGACTGGCACGCGGGCCCCACGCGCGAGCTTCCCGAGGCGGTGCGCGCCGGCGGCGGCGACGCGCGCGGCAGGCTCTACCCCGCCGTCGGCGGCAACTTCAACGACGGCCACGGGATGATGGTCAACGCGCCGGACCTGTGGCGCGACGAGGTGCTGGCGTTCCTCGACGCGCACCTACAGGGGGGCGCGAAGCGGCGCTGACGCGTCTAGCTCCCGTCCCGCAGCGCCATCAGCGCGCCGTCCGTGAGCTCGTACCACGCGTCGGGGAAGCCGCGCACCCGGCGCACGCCGCGCTCGGAGGCGAAGAACAGGTGCGGCACGGGGCCGTCCCCCACTCGGCCGTCGGCGAGCGCGGCGCCCTCCCACACGTGCCAGCGCACGCCGCGCAGCGCGACGACGCGCACGCGCGAGCGCCGCACCGCGCTCTCGGCGGCGCGGCTGATGGGAAGCCCGCGCGCGTCACTCGCTTCCATGGCCAAGCCTAATGAGCGGGGCCGATTTCCGCCCTGGGTAGAACGGCCCTCCTCACTGCCGACCGCGCGCGACAGTCGCCGCGTCAGCGCGACGCCAGGCGGAGCAGCAGGTCGATCAGGGCCCGCGAGCGCGGCCCGTAGGGCGGGCGGAAGAGCTTCGTCGGCGTCCAGCGCGGCTGCACCATGACGCCGCGCTTCTTCGAGAACGTCGCGAAGCCATCGAACCCGTGGTAGTGCCCCGTCCCGCTCGGCCCCACGCCCCCGAAGGGGAGGTTGTGCTGCCCGAGGTGGTAGACGCAGTCGTTCACCGTGACGCCGCCGGACATCGTGCGCGCGAGCACCTCGTCCACGCGCCGCGCGCTGTCGTCGAAGTAGTAGAGCGCGAGCGGCCGCGGCCGCGCGTTCACGTAGGCGATCGCCTCGTCGAGCGTCCGGTAGGTCACGACGGGGAGCACCGGCCCGAAGATCTCGTCGCGCATCGCGAGCATGCGGTCGTCCGGCGCGAAGAGGAGCGTCGGCGCGATGAGCCGGTCCTCGCGCGTGCCGTGCGCCTGCTCGGACGTCAGCGCCACCACGCGCGCGCCCTTCGCGGCGGCGTCGGCGATGACCGACCGCAGGCGGTCGAAGTGCCCGCCGCTCACGACGCGCGTGTACTCCGTGCTGCCGGCGAGGCGCGGGTACAGGGCGCTCACCGCGCGGCGCGCCTCCCGCTCGAACTCCGCCTCGCGCCCCGCGGGCAGCAGCACGTAGTCCGGCGCCACGCACGTCTGCCCGGCGTTCAGCAGCTTGCCGCCCATGATGCGCTCGGCGGCGACGCCGAGGGGGTAGCTCTCGTGGACGATCGCCGGCGACTTGCCGCCGAGCTCCAGCGTCACCGGCGTGAGGTTGTCGGCCGCCGCCTTCATCACGAGCTTCCCCACGCGCGTGGAGCCCGTGAAGAACAGGTGGTCGAAGGGGAGCTCGGAGAAGGCGCTCGCGAAGTCGGGACCGCCCGTCACGCACGTCACGTACTCGGGCGGGAACGCGTCCGCGACGATCTCGCGAATGACCTCCGCCGAGCGCGGCGTGATCTCCGAGGGCTTCAGCATGACGTGGTTCCCGGCGGCGAGGGCGTCCACCATGGGCCCCAGCGTGAGGAAGAGCTGGTAGTTCCACGCGCCGATGATGCCCGCGACGCCGAGCGGCTGGTACTGGTAGAAGGCGCGGCTCGGCAGGAGGAACCAGCTGCTCCGCACGCGCCGCCGCTTCATCCAGCGCCCGAGGTGCCGGCGCGCGTGGCGGATCTGGTCGAGGAGCGGGAAGATCTCGAGGAGCAGCGTCTCCTCGCGCGCGCGCCCGCCGAAGTCGTCGGAGACGGCGCGCACCAGCTCCTCGCGCCGCACGTTGATGGCGTCGCGGAGGCGCGCGAGCGCGTCCATGCGCGCCGCGTAGTCGGGCGCGCCGCGGGCGAAGGCGGCGCGCTGCGCGTCGAAGAGCATGCGGAGCGTCTCGGGCGCGACCGTCTCGGGGCCTGGTAGGACGGCGGTGCTGATCCTCATGCCGAATTCTACGCGCCGCAGGGGGTCCGCGTACCGGCCGAGCTCGCCACGACTACATCTGGCTATTGCCTCCGAGCGCGTCCGCGCACACGGTTGTCTCCCCCCGTCGCCACCGGAGCAGCCCCCGTGCGTCATACCCCCGTCGTCGCAGCGCTCTCGTTCGCCGCGCTCGCCCTCGCCGCCTGCGCGGACCCCGCGGCCCCGCCGCGGCCCGCGCTCGACGTGGCGACCACCGCCGAGGTGTTCGCCCGCTACGTGGCGATGGGCACGAGCAACAGCCAGGGCGTGCAGTCGGCGGGGAACACCGCCGCGACCCAGCGCGCCGCCTGGCCCGCGCAGCTCGCGGCCCGCGCCGGCGCGCCGTTCTCGCTGCCGCTGTTCCAGTCGCCGGGGTGCACCCCGCCGCTCATCGCCCCGCTCGCCGCGAACGCGGTGCTCGTCGCCGCGTACTCGGCCTTCGGCGCGGGGGACGACCTCGTGACGACGGTCTCCAACACCTGCGCGCCCCTGGTGGACGGCATCGTGCCCCCGACGAGCAACGTCGCCATCTCCGGCGCGGACGTGCACGACGCGGTGTCCACGACCATCGACCTGGCGACGCTGCGCAGCCCGCGCATCGGGACGCTCTACAGCCGCATTCTCGCGCCGGGGCAGACGCAGCTGACGGCCATGCTCGCGCAGTCGCCGACGATGGTCTCCGTGGAGCTCGCCGCCAACGACGTGCTCCCCGCGAGCACCGGTCGCATCTCGGCCATGACGCCCTACGCCAACTGGGCGGCGGACTACGACCAGGCGATCGCCGCCGTGAAGTCCACGGGCGCGCGCGCCGTGCTCGTGGGCCTGCCGAACAACGCCGCGCAGTTCCCGAGCATCCGCCGGGCGAACGAGTTCTTCAACGAGTGGCCGGACATGCTCGCGATGGGCGTCACCGTGAGCTTCAGCTGCAGCAAGTACGGCGCGAACGGCAGCAACTACCTGTTCATCCCGGGCTACGTGCTGACGCTGCTCTCCAAGTCGCCCACCACCGCGACCTGCGCCGACGTGCCGGGGGCGGTGGACTACGTGATGACGCCGAGCGACATCAGCGCCATCAACGCGCGCATGGCGCAGATCAACGCGCGCATCCAGGCCATCGCGAACGAGAACGGCTACGCGTACTTCTCGCTCTCGGCGCTGTACGACCTGCCGAAGATCAACTTCGACATGTACCACGTGATGTTCTCGGACACGCCGTTCGGCGCGCACATGAGCCTCGACGGCGTGCACCCGAGCGCGCAGGGGCAGACGATCCTGGCGAACGCCGCCGTGCAGGCGATCAACGCGAAGTACGGGCTGGCGATTCCATGACGAGAAAGGAGAGAGGAGAAAGGAGAGGCTGCTCGCGGGAGGCCTCTCCTTTCTCCTCTCTCCTCTCTCCGTTCTCGCGTCACATCATCCGCCGCACCATCCGCAGCGGCAGGTGGCGCATGAGGAAGGCCATGCCCGCCCACGGCCACCTGGGCACGTAGGCCGCCGCCGGCTCGCGCTCGATCGCCGCCACGAGCGCGCGCGAGCCGGTCGCCGCATCCACCTCGAACGGGAGGCGCTTCGCCCCCGCGTTGAGCTCCGTGCGGATGTAGCCCGGGAACATCGTGCTCACGACGATCGGCGTTCCGAGCAGCTCCGCCCGTATCCCCTCGGCGAGCGCCGACAGCGCCGCCTTCGTCGCGGCGTACGTCGTGAGGTGGCGCGGCAGCCCGCGGGCCGCGCTCACGGACGAGATGGCGACGAGGTGCCCGGCATTCTGCGCGCGGAAGATCTCCACCGCCGCCTCGCACTGCGCGAGGGCGGCGACGAAGTTCGTCTGCGCGGTGAGCAGGTTCTCCGCGAAGTGCCCCGTGCCGATGCGCCGGCTGACGCCGACGCCGGCGTTCACGATCACGCGGTCGAGGGTGCCGAGCTCGTCGCGCGCCTCGCGGAAGACGGCGAAGACGCGCGCGTGGTCGTTGACGTCGAGCCGCTTCACGAGCACGCGCGCGTCCGGGTGCCGCGCCCGGAGCTCGTCGCGCAGCGCCTCCAGCCGCTCGGTGCGCCGGGCGCAGAGCACGAGCGTGCGTCCGAGCCGCGCGAGCTCGCGCGCCATCCCCTCGCCGAGCCCGGAGCTCGCGCCGGTGATGAGGATGGTCCGCCGCACCGGCCGCCGGGCCATCGGCTCAGCGCCGCTCGGGGAGCAGCGTGTAGTCCGAGAAGTTGCCGTAGAGCGGCGCGTCCGGGCCGCCGTCGGTCACCGCGTCCACGAGGTACCGCCCGCCGACGAAGCAGCCGCGCCACGACTGCCCGAGCCCCCCGAAGACCTCCTCGCGGTCGCCGCGCGAGCGCATGCCGTTCACGCCCACCTTGAAGCTGCGCAGCTGCGCCGCGAGGTCCCCGGCCAGGTCGGCGTCGTCGCACGCCACCGACGAGACGAGGCAGCCGTTCGAGACGTTCATCTCGGTGACGAGCTCCTCGACCGAGTCCACGAGCACGAAGGTGTCCACGGGGCCGAACGGCTCGCGGTGGTAGAGCGGGCTGCTGCGCGGGACGTTGAGCAGCGCCGCCGGCGCGACGTACGCGCCCTTGTCCTGGCCCGCCGTGAACCGCTCGGACTCGAGGTCGCCCTCGAACAGCGGAATCGCCCCCGTCCCGATCGCCATGTCCACCGACTTCTTCAGGCTCTCCGCCGTGTGGCGGTTGATGAGCGGCCCGAAGTCGAGCGCCGGGAGCGGGTCCTTCGGGCTCGCCACCGCGACGGGGTTGCCGAACTTCAGCGCGTTCGCCGCGTCGAGGTACGTCTCGAGGAAGCGCGGGAAGAGCCGCCGCTCGACGACGAAGCGCGCGTACGCCGTGCAGCGCTGCTTGCCGTAGTCGTAGCCCTTGCGGATCTGCCCCGCGAGGCCGTCCCAGTCCGAGAAGTCCCACACGCCGTACGCGTTCACGCCCTCCATCTCGAGCATGTGCCGCTTGCGGCTGTCGATGAGCGAGGCCGCCACCGAGCGCCCGCTCGCGCGCCCGCCGACGAACGCGACGCAGTCCACGTCCTCGCCGCGCACGAGGGCCGGCCCGAGGTCGCCGCCCGCCCCGCTCACGAGCGTGACCGGCAGCCCCGCGCGCCGCGCGAGCGCGAAGCCCACGGTGAGCGCGAGCACGCCGCCGTCCGAGGGCGTCTTCGCCACCACCGCGTTCCCCGCGAGCGCCTGCACGAGCACCGAGTGCATGAGCACCGAGTACGGGTAGTTCCAGGACGCGATGTTGGAGACGACGCCGAGCGGGCGGCGGCCCGCCACCATGCGCTCGATGTTGTCGACGTACCACTCCACGCCGTCGATGCAGCGGTCCACGTCGGTCTCCGCCTGCTTCAGCGGCTTGCCGATCTCCCAGATGAGGAGGCGCGCGAGGAGGTCGCGGTGCTCGCGCATGGCGGCGAGGCATGCCGTCACGCGCCGCTTCCGCTCGTCGAGGTCCACGCGCGCCCACTCCGCCGCCTCCTCCTTTGCGAGGCGCACCGCGTCGTACGCCTCGTCGAGGCCGATCATCGGCAGCCGCGTGAGCTCGCGCCCGTCCACCGGCGACGTGATCGCGCGCGGGCGCCCCGGGCGCCCCCACTCGCGACCGATGAGGTTGAGCGGGCGGTCCCCGTTGCCGAAGGCTTCGGGGACCACCTGGCGCGTGCGGACGAAGAGCGTCGGCCAGTCGGCCTCGGGTGAGACGTGCATCGCGGGACGGGTGAGAGCGGAAGGCGGCGGCCGGCGCGGCCGGGACGACGCCGGAGGGTACGGCGCTGCGGGCGCCGATGGAAGGGACGTGTCAGGCCGCGGCGGCGCCGAGGAGCGTGGCGCCCCCGAGCGCGAGCACCGCGTAGATCGCGCGCCACCCGCCCACCGCGGCCACGGCGACGCCGAGCGACGGCGCGACGATGGGCGCGATCCCCGCGGCGAGATTCACGTACGACTGCCGTACGCGCGCCTCGGCGCCGGCGTACAGGTCACGGACCATCGCGACCACGAGCACCTGCTGGTGCCCGCGTCCATCCCCATGAGGAAGCGCCAGAGGAGCAGCGCGCGGAGCGACTCCGAGAACGCGCCGAGCGCGCCGAAGAGCGAGAACGCCGCGCACCCGGCGAGCAGCACCGGGCGGCGCCCGTAGTGGTCCGACAGCAGGCCGAACAGGAGCGGCCCGAGCGCGAACCCCGCGAGGAACACGCTCAGCGTGAGCGCCGCGTCGCCGGCGCTGACGCCGAGCGAGGCTGCCGTCGCCGCGAGCACGGGGAGCCCCATGTCGGTGGCGAACGACGCCAGCGTCACGAGGGCGCCGAGCAGCAGGGTGAACGCGACGGAGTGTGGGCGGAGGCGAGGCATCGTCGTATGCTAACGGAGCATCGCGGCCCGCCGTATGCTCCCGCTCGATGGGGCGCTCCCGCTCCGTCCGCTGGTCACCAGGAGACCTCGCCATGCCCCGCCCCCTCCGCCGCCTCGCACTGTTCACCGCCCTCGTCGTGGCCGCCGCGTGCGCGGCTCGCAACCCCGCCGCGGACGCGGTCGACGCGCCCAACCCGGTCGTGGTGTTCAACAACCAGTCGCTCTACCAGGCGGACGTCTACGCCATCTCCAGCAGCGGCTCCCAGGTGCGCCTCGGCACGGTGCAGCCCGGGCGGCGCGAGCGGCTGCGGGTCTCCAACACGGCACTGGGCGGGGACCGCCAGATCGTGGTCGCCGCGCGGCTGCTCTCGCGCTCGCGCACGCCCACCTCGGGGCGCATCGGGCTCCTGCCGGGGGACACCATCGAGGTGGTGCTGACGTCGGACGCCAACTCGCTCACGGTGCTTCCGGTCGCGCGTCCCTGACGGCGGCGGGGGCGCCATGCCCGCACCCGCGCTGCACCTCGTCGAGTCCTCCGCGCTCCGCTACGTCGTCTCGGCCCCCGAGGGTGCGCGCCCGCCCCGTCCCGTGCTCTGCTTCCTGCACGGCTACGACGAGGGCGCGCCCGCGGAGATCCGCTGGGCGCTCGCGCGGCGTGGCCCGCTCGCCCCCGAGGGCTGGCCCGGAGCGCGCGAGCGCTTCGTGATCGTCGCGCCGCAGCTCCCCGCCAAGGGCGACTTCTGGCACCGCCACGCCCCCGCGGTGCTGGGGATCGTCGAGGAGGTGACGCGCGCGCACCGCGGCGACCCGGCCCGCACCTACCTCACGGGGTTCAGCTTCGGCGGCAACGGCGTGTTCGACCTCGCGCTCGCGCACCCCGAGCTCTGGGCCGCACTCTGGGCGGTGGACCCGACGCGCGTGCCGCGCGCGCACATCGGGCGGCCCGTGTGGCTCTCCGGCGGCGCGTTCGCGCGGATGCTCACGACGGCGTTCGTGCGCGCGCTCGCGCTCGCGGTCGTCGAGGGGGCGACCGGCGCCGACGCGCGCGACCGCGTCTACGTCGACGATGGGGACGACCACATCGGCGCGGCGACGCGCGCCTACGGCGAGGCGCGCGTGTACGAGTGGCTGCTGGCGCGGCGGCGGCCGGCGGACGCGGTCAGCCGCGCGTGAGGCGGTCGAGCGTCTCGCGCAGCACGGTCGGCGCGACGGCGCCCACGACGCGCTCGACGGGCTCGCCGTCCCGGAACGCGAGCAGCATGGGGAGCGAGCGCACGCCGTAGCGCGCCATCGCCGCGGGGCTCGCGTCCGCGTCCATCTGGACGACGCGGAGCCGCCCGGCGTAGTCGCGCGCCGCCTGCTCGACGACTGGCGCGAAGACGCGGCAGGGCGGGCACCAGCCGGCGGTGAACTCGACGGCGACGAGTCCGGTGCCGGGCGCGATCGCGGCAGGGAGGGTCTCGTCGGTGACGGCGGGAAGGGTGAGCGTGTCGGACACGGGACCTCTCAAGCGTGTGAAGTGGCGGCGGCGGGAATCTCCGCCTCGAGGAACTCGCGCGTCCCCTCGGGGCCCGTGAGTCGCACCCAGAGCGGGCCGCCCGCGGGCGCGAGCTCGATGGTGAACGTGAGGAACGGGCAGCAGCGGCGCTCGTTCGCCGCCCAGCGCGCGACGTCGGCGAGCGCGTCGGCGTCGAAGCGGTAGGCGCAGCCGTCGAGGAGCGGGCGCCGCTCGCGCAGCTCGGCGCCGAAGAGGCGGCGGAGCAGCCGGAAGTGCGCGTCGCGCTCCCCGGCGGGGATGGCGCCGGGGATGCAGGCGATGGGGGCCATGTGCGGCTCCGGGTCGAAGGACGAGCGGCCGGTTGCCCGGCACACGCGCAGCCTACAACTTGAAGCGCACTTCAGGTCAAGCCCCCGACTGCGGCCGCGGGCTGTGGACCGCAGACCATGGGCAGAGAGCCGAGAGCCGAATGCCGAGGAACGTCGCGCCGCGAGACGCCGAGAGCCTACCGATCGGCGAGATCGCCCGCCGCGCCGACATCGCCCCCTCCGCCATCCGCTACTACGAGCGGATCGGCCTGCTCCCCCGGCCGCCGCGCGCCGGCGGCAAGCGGCGCTACGACGCCTCGGTGCTCGAGTGGCTCTCGCTCATCGCCCTCGCGCGCGAGGCGGGCTTCACGATGGCGGAGGTCAAGCGCCTCGTGAGCGGCTTCACACCCGGCACGCGGCCCGCCGCGCGCTGGCAGGAGCTCGCGACGCGCAAGCTCGCCGAGATCGACGCCATGGTGGCGCGCGCCGAGCGGATGCGGGCGGTGCTGCGCGTCGCGCTGGACTGCGGGTGCTTCCGGCTGGAGGACTGCGGCGCGCTCCTCGCCGCGGGGCCGGTGGACGGGCAGAGCCCGTGCATCCTCCCGGCGCGCGCCGCGCGGGGCGCTGCCTGACGCCCCAGCTCAGCGCGAGGGGCATGCCGGCACGCCACCGCGCGATGGTCTCGTGCACGCAAGCCTCCCGATAGACGCTCTGCTTCCGCGCTCACGCACGCGCGAACGCGACGATTTCCTCGAACGCCGGGCGATACCCCTCGGCGGTATCCACCACCAGCGTGGGGAGGTCCGTGCGCGGCGGCGCGTACTCCCCGATCGGCAGCGCGCGCCAGTCGCCGCCCGCCCGCGCCACCCGCACCACGTGGTCGTGATGAAACTGCTCCCGGGCCGGGTCGGCAAGACCGCGCTCGACGTGCCGGGCGCGGGCGACCCCCGGGGGGACCTCGCACAGGACGAGTCGTACGCGGGCGCTCCCCCGGAGCGACTCCAGCCGCGGCGCCCAGACGTGATGCTGGAACGCCGCCTCCGCCACCACGGTGACCCCGCGGCCGAGCAGCACGGTCAGCGCGTCGAAGAACGCGTCGGTGGCGCGCTGCTGGGCCTCGCCGCCGGGCTCGCCCAGCTCGCCGGTCGCGTGGACCAGCCCCTCCTTGATCTCGTCGCGCGAGATCAGCGGGCAGCGCACCGCCCGCGCCAGGGCGTGGGCGAGTGTGGACTTCCCTGCCCCGGGCCGCCCGGTGACGACGATCAGAGATGGCCGCACGATCGCTGCCTCGATGGCCATCGTCGCGTACGCCTCACTCGTGAGACCCCCAAGGCCCTACCGGCGGCGCGCGCGTGTCTGGCGGACTCGGATTCGTCCCCGGTACGCTCCGAGGAGCAACGAGACGCCGCCCCAGGCGACGAGTACGCATACCGCGACGACCAGCACGGCCGGGGCAGCCGACGAGCCGCGCAGGAGCCGGCGCGACTCGCTGGCCCCGACGACCATCCCACCCAGCAGCGCCGCCGCACCGAGGAGCCCGAGCAGCAGACGCATGCCGACGCCCAACGTGCGTTCCAACTCGACTCTCCTGGGCCAGCGCCGGAGCTCAACTGCGAGGCGGCAGGGTTGAGGCTGCGGATGCCGTCGGGGCCGGCGCGGCCTCGTCAGCCGCAACGATTCGTTAGGCCGCCCGTCGACCGGCGCGCGAACGGCGTCACACACCCGCGGCGGGCTCGCGAGCACCACCCGCGGTCGCAGATCCGTCAGCGACGCGGCCTGGCGGTCAACCGCTCGACCAGCCAGTCCGTGACGCGTCCGGCAAAGGCCGGGTTCACGGCGAAGTAATCCGTCCCGTGCGCCCGCGGCGTCCAGATCTCGACCCGCGACGCGGGATGGGCCGACGCCTGCTTCAGCGCGCGCGCCCACTCGGGCGAGGGCGGCTCCCCCTCGCTCGCGCCGCTGAATACGGCGAGCGTCGGAGTCTTCCGCACGTACCCGAGCTGCTCGTCGCCATACGGCCCTGACACGAGCACCACGGCGCCCACGCGTCCGGGATGCCGTGACGCCGTGCTCAGCGCCAGAGCGACCCCGCAGCTACCGCCGGTCAGCGCGATGGGCGCGCCCTCGCCGAGTCGCGATCGGAGGTAGGCGAGGGCGGCGTCGGCCCGTGCTTCCCGCGCGCCATCCGGCCCGTATCCCGGCTCGGCCACCATCAGGCTGCTCACGCCTGCTGCCTGGAGTCGTTCGGCGACCGGCCGCCATCCGTCCACGCCGCTCGGGCTGCACATCGGAAAGAGCAGGACGCCCGGCGCGCCGCGCCCGCCGTCTCGGTAGCGGCCGCCGAGGGCCGCGCCGCCCGGAACGGAGACGCTCACGCTCTCGACCGTCGCGCCGGCGGCCGGGCCCTGAGCGCGCAGAGGGGGCGACAGCAGGATCGCTGCACAGAGCGTCATCGCCGTCGCGGGGCGCATCGTCGGGACTCGACCGATCGTTGACCGCGCACGCGCGCGACATCGTGCGCCCGTTCGCTTCGCCAGGCCCTGCATCGTCGCCTCCTCGAAACGAGTGAGTCACACGTGTGATCGGCCTGACGCCCGAGTCACGCTGCGAACGCCGGCAAGGTGAGGGGAACTCTCCGTCCGAGCAAGGACGGTCCGGAGGACGATAGCCCGGCCTGTTGCTCGGCAGCGCCAACGCCACGTTAGCCGGCCTGGTCCTTCGTGACTCGGGTCACGCGACGAACGCGCAGCGCCGGAGCGCGCGCCAGGCGCTCGGCGAGCGCGGCGGCCGCCGCTGCCCACGTGCGGCCCTCGCCGGCGCCGAGCGCCACCGGTGCGGCGCGCCCGCGCCAAGGCGGCACGAGCAGGTCGGCCGTGAGCCGGACTCCTCCGCCGGGCAGCGAGTCGCGCTGCACGCGCACGACCGCGTCCAGCCGGCCCATGAGGCCGAAGGCCCGCGCGTCGCTCTCACTCAGCCCCATCTCGAACCGGACGTCGTCCGGCCCCCCGGTCGCCTCGTCCGGCGCGAAGACGCGCAGCGACTCGGGCCGCACGAGCGCCCGCAGCGCGCGGCAGACGAGCCACGCGGTGCTGTCCTCCGTCGGCGGCGCGTTCACGATCGCCACGCGCGCCGCGCCGGGGGCCGGCTCGCGGTACGCGGGGGGCATCGGCCACGTCCTCGTCCCGCAAGCCGCCGCGCTCGACGGACTCAGCGCCGCGATGAGTAAGACCGTCAGGTGCCTGCCCGTCATCGAGTCTCCGGAGGTCGGCCAACGCCCCAGCTCAGCTGCCGGCGTCACGCCGGCGGGCGCGTGAGACCCGATTGTACGCCGGAAGGGGCCCGCGCACAATCTGATGCTCCCCACGGCCGGTCAGCCGCAACGCATCGTTAGGCACCACAGCTGCCCCGTCGGTGCCTACCCGCCTCCGCCATACGCCAGCGCCCCGATCATTGCCCCGACCGCCAGCACGGCGGCCAGGGTGCCGCCGACGGCGGCTCCGCTCCCCAACTGCACCCCGGCGTACACGGCCCGCGCGGTGGTGCCGCGCGCGCGCACGGCGTCGGCGCGCACCCCGAGGCCCACCGTGCCACGCCAGCTCACGCCCACATCGGCGGTGACGCCCATGCCGCGGGCGGACAACGACGGCGCGTCCCTGGTGGTGCCGGTCACCGGCACGGCCACCTCGGCGCTCACCGGCCCCATCCCGAGGTCGGCGGCGAACTCCCCCGGCAGCCAGCGGCGGTACCGCGCCTTGGCCCCCCAGCGCGAACCCGCGCCGCTCAGGCCCACGACGGCCGTGCCGCCGAGCGCCGAGCCGGAGCCGGAGTCGGAGCCGGTGTTGACCATGTAGCCCAGCTCCCAGCTCGCATGATTGCCGAGCTGTCGGCGG
>JBJMNJ010000052.1:0-5182 GCA_045804325.1 Gemmatimonadaceae bacterium | reverse complement strand
CACGCCCCTGACCGTTTTCCGAGTTCTCCCCCCCGAGCGGCAGCCGGACGAACACGCTCGTCCCGGCGCCCGGCGCGCTCTCCACCGTCAGCGTGCCCCCGATGAGCGCCACGCGCTCGCGGGCGCCGATGAGGCCCAGTCGGCCGCCGTCGCCGCGCTCGGCCGCCGCGGCGTCGAAGCCGCGCCCGTCGTCGTCCACGACCATGAGCGCCTGCCACGGAGAGCACTCGAGCACGACGCTGAGGCGCGTCGCCCCCGCGTGGCGGGCGGCGTTCGTCAGCACCTCCTGCGCGACCCGGTAGAGCGTCGTCTCCACCGCCGGCGGAAGCCGGCGGTCGAGTCCGTGCGCGTGGAAGTCCACCGCGAGCCTGGTGCGCTCCGCCCAGTCCTCCGCCAGCGTGCGGATGGCGCGCTCGAGGCCGAGCCCTTCGAGCGCCACGGGGCGCAGCGTCTGCGCGATCTCGTGGGTCTGCTCGCTCACCGCGGCCACGAGCCCACGCACCCGCCGCAGGCGCTCGGCCCCCTGGCTGCCGAGCAGCTCCCCCTCCAGCGCCTTCACCTCCAGCGACAGGGCGGTGAGCGCCTGGCCGAGGACGTCGTGAATCTCGCGCGAGATGCGCGCGCGCTCCTCCTCGGCGGCCTGGACGATCTGCCGCCGCCCGGCCTCGCGCGACGCCGCGCGGTCGCTGCCCGGACCCGTCTTCAGCGTCCAGTGGATGATCTCCCCGTACGACGCGGCGATCTCGCCGAGCGCCACGCTCGCCCGCACGCGGGTCTCCTTGCCGGAGCGCGGGAGCACCACGAGGGGCACGCTCTCCACGCGCGCCTCGCGCTGCACGCGAAGCAGCAGCTGTCGGAACGCGGAGCGGGCCCCGATCGCGATGAACACGGCCATCGGCTTCGTCGGCACCCGCTCCTCGGTGATCCCGAAGAGGCGCATCGCCGTCGTGTTCATCTCGAGGATCACGCCGTACTGGTCCGTGACGAGGAGCGCGTCGGGCGACAGGTCGAAGGCGCGGCGGTACGTCGCGCCGGACGACGACATGGACTGGCGCAGCGTCCGCACGCGATGCGCGCGCTGCGCGGTCTCCTCCGCGTCCGCGGACAGCCCGCGGCGCCGCGGGCGAGGTGCCGCGCCGTCGGTGGCCGGCTCGCCGAGCGAGGCGAGGGGCGTCACGAAGTACCGGAAGCCTCGCACGCCGTCCACGTCGTCGTGCTGCGCCGAGATCACCGAGCGCGCGAGCGCCCACCCGCCGGCCCTGCCTCGCCGCGGCCCGATGGTGGCGACGCTGCCGTGCCGCGCCGCCATGACGAGGTGGGACTGCGCCGTGCCGTCGCGCGCGCCGTCCGTCGGGTAGATCTGCGAGATGTGGCGTCCGACCGCGGCGTCGCGGGCGATGCCGGTGATGGCGGCGAGCGTGGCGCTCCAGAACACCACGACGCCCTCGGCGTCCAGCAGCGCGAGCCCGCCCGTCGGACTCTGCGACGTCGCCCCGTCCGAGTCCTCGCGGACCTCGCGCGCCATCCGCCGCCTCTACCGCTTCCGGCGAGGCGCCGGCGTGGACGGCGCGCGTGCCGCGCTCGTCCGGGCGGCCGGACCGCCGTCGCCGTCGCCGTCGCCATTGCGCCGCGCCGTCTGCATCGTCACGATCACGCCGCGCCGCGCGCCGATGGCCGTGTGCAGCGGGATGCACCGCACGCGACAGCGCACCCGGGCGCCGCGGCGGTTCGTCGCGTCCACCTCCTCGACGACGATGTCGGCGCCGGAGAGCGCGCGGACGAGGGGAGCCTCGAGCTCCCGGACGGGCAGGCCGATGTCGAGCGAGACGAACGGGCGCCCCACCGCCTCGTCGGCGCGCACGCCCCACTGGTCCTCGGCCCGCCGGTTCCACGAGAGCACGCGCAGCTCCCGGTCGAGCACCACGACCCCGGCGTCGAGGCTGGCGAGCACGCTCTCGAGGAACGCGTTCGCGTCGTTGAGCTCCTCGCTGCGATGGCGCAGCTCGTCGTTGATCGACGAGAGCTCCTCGTTCGTCGACTGGAGCTCCTCGTTCATCGTCTCCAGCTCCTCGTTGGTGGACTGGAGCTCCTCGTTCGTCGTCTCCAGCTCCTCCACCGTGGACTGGAGCTCCTCGTTCGTGGTCTCGAGCTCCTCGTTGGTGGACTGCAGCTCCTCGTACGCCGTCTCGAGCTCGGAGTGCGCCTGCTCCACCTCCTGCTGGAGCCCGCGCGCGACCGTGACGTCCGGGAAGGTGATGCTCGCGCCGATGGAGTCGCCGGCCGGCGTGAAGATCGGCGTCACCACCACGTCGAGCCAGCGGGGATCGCCCTCGCGCTGCGGCCACTCCACGCCCGTCGTCACCACCGGCCGCCGTTCGGCGACCGCCTGCTCGAGGCGCGCGCGCAGCTCCAGCGGCCGGTAGGAGAGCTGGAGGTCCTGGAACGGGCGCCCGACCTCGGCGGCCGTGATGCCGAACTGCGTGCGGGCGGCCTCGTTCACCATCACGACGGTGCCCCGCGCGTCGAGGACCACCTGCGCCACCGGGCTCGCGTCGGCGGCGATCTGGCGCAGGCGGAGGTCCGCGTCGGCGAGCTGGAGCCCGCCGTCCGCCGAGGCGTGCACGGCGAACGAGGGGCGCTCGGCGCCGACGGGCCCCGCCACCTTCGCGAAGATGCGGCGCTTGGCGTCGAGGGGAACGAAGAACTCCGCGTGCGACACCAGCGTCTCGGCGCGGCCCAGCACGAGGACGCCGCTGGGGGCGAGCGCGAAGTGGAAGCGCGCGATGATGCGCGCCTGCGCCTCCGCGTTGAAGTACATGAGGCTGTTCCGGCAGGTGAGCAGGTCCACGCGCGAGATCGGCGCGTCCTGCAGCAGGTCGTGGCGGCCGAAGATCACCTGCCGGCGCAGGTCGCCGCGGAAGACGTAGCCGTCGCGCACCTTCTCGAAGTACTTGTGCACCAGCTCCGGAGGCACCCCGTTGATCTCGCGCTCGGAATACGTGGCGAGCCGCGCCTTGGCGAGCGCCTCCTCGTCCAGGTCGGTCGCGTAGATCTTCACGCGCTCCCGCGTGGCGTTCAGGCCGATCGACTCGCCGAAGATCATGGCGAGCGTGTAGGCCTCCTCGCCCGAGGCGGTGCCGGCGCTCCAGACGCGGACGGGCTCCGTCCCGCGGTTGGCGAGGATGTGCGGCACGACCGTCGACTGCACGTATTCCCACGTGGCCGGGTCGCGGAAGAAGGTCGTGACGTTGATGAGGACGGTGTTGAAGAGCAGCCCGAACTCGTCGGGGTGCACCTCGAGGTAGTCCTGATACTCCGGGTAGGTCGCGACGCCGACGGTCTGCATGCGCTTCTGCATGCGCCTGACGAGCCCCGGGCGCTTGTAGCTCGAGAAGTCGAAGCCGCGCGCGCGGTGGAGGAACTCGAGCAGCGACTCGAACTCGGGGTCGGGCGGGTGCTGGTCGGTCCGGTGGTTCCTCGCTCTGCTCGCCATCGGCGCTCGTCAGTGTCGGAAGGGGCCGGCCGCGGTGGCGGGCGCGTTCGCGGCGCGAGAGTGCGGCACGCGCCCGCGGCCCCGCGGCTCCAACGTGCGGTCCGCCCCACCGCCGATCAAGGGGCGCCCGCGGGAATCACCCCTCGGTGCGGCGCGGTCCGGAGGGGCCGCCCCCGGCCGCGGCGGCGTCCAGGGTCGACCCGTCCTCGGCCCCCGAGGGGCGCGGCAGCTTCAGCACGTCCCGGATCACGATCGCACGCTCGCCGGCCGCCGTGGCCTGCATGCGGAAGCGGGCCGCCGCGTTCCTGTTCCCGCGCTGGCCGAGGCGGTGCGCCACCTGCTGCGCCAGGGCCTGCTGCTCCTCGAGGGCCCGCAGCGCCACCCAGAGCGCGGTCTCCAGCGCCTCCTTCTGCCTCAGGAGAAGGGCGTCGCCGCTCCAGGCATGGCCGACCCGGCACCGGAACCGCACGACGTCCGCGTCGAGCTGGAAGAGCGCGCCGCCGCAGTCCGGGCACCCGAAGCCGGAGGCGATGCCGGGGCGGTCGGGGTGCCGGACCGACTCGTCCGTCATCTCGGCGATGTCGAGCTCGTGCTCCATCTCGTCTCCCATCGCGAAACCTCCTGCGGGCGTGAGCGGCTCGCGCACGAGCCGGTCGAGCAGCGCGGCCATCTCGTCGATCCGCACGACGTGGTCCACGTCGTCCACCTGCTCGAGCGCGCTCGTGGGCATGCCCGGATAGGGCGCATCGATCGGATCCTGGACGACCGCCGTGCCGCCGCGCCGCTTCACCGCGCTGAGCCCCGACGCGCCGTCGCCGAGGTTGCCCGAGAGGATCACCCCGATGACGCGCGGACCGTACGCGACCGCGGCGGTGCGGAAGAGCGAGTCCACCGCGGGGCGGCTGCCGTTCTCCTTGGGACCCTGCGCCAGGCGCACCTTGCCACGCTTCACGAGGAGGTGCTGGTCCGGCGGCGCCACGTAGATCACCCCGCGCTCGATCCGGTCGTTGTTCGTCGGGTGGACCGCGCGCAGCCTCCCGGCGCGCTGGAGGATCCGCGGCAGGCTGCTGCTCCCCTCCGGCGGGATGTGCACGACCACGAAGACGCTGGCCGGGAAGTCGGCGGGCAGCCCGTGCACGAGCTGCTGGAGCGCACCGATGCCCCCGGCCGAGGCGCCGATGACGACGACGTCCCGCTCGAGGGTGTTCTGGCGCGCCGGGGTCGCGGGGCGGGTAGGGCGGGGTCGCTTGGCCATTGAGCGAACTCGGCGCAAGGCGCATGCTAGCACGGCTCGCGCGTACGATTTCGGACGCCTCGACGCGTGGCGACGCTCCTCGCGCCGTGTTATATCCCGGCGCGCCGCCTGCCCACCATCCCGCCCCGCTTGCCGACGATCGTCATCCCCGACCGCGCCGAGCCGCGCCGCGAGCCGATGCGCTCCGTCCTGCTCGGCGCCGCCTTCCTCATGGCCACGTCGGCCATCGGGCCCGGGTTTCTCACCCAGACGACGGTCTTCACGGCGCAGCTCGGGGCGAGCTTCGGCTTCGCGATCCTCGTGTCGGTGCTCATCGACCTCGTCGCGCAGCTGACGGTGTGGCGGGTGGTGGCCGCGGCCGAGCGGCCGGCGCAGGACGTGGCGAACGCGGTGCTGCCCGGGCTCGGGCATCTCCTCGCGGTCCTCGTCGCGCT
>JBJMNJ010000051.1:0-2842 GCA_045804325.1 Gemmatimonadaceae bacterium | reverse complement strand
CACCAGCCCGAGCGCCTCCGCATCCGCGCGGTGGGCGGCGGCGGGCGCGTCGAGCATCCCCTCGAGCGCCTCGAGGTCCGCGCCGGCGCAGAAGTCGTCGCCGTCGCCGGTGAGCAGCACGGCGCGGACGTCGGCGTCCGCTTCCAGCGACGCGAGCGCGGCGTGGAGCTCGTCCGCCGTCCGGCGGTCGAGCGCGTTCTTCTTTGCGGGACGCGCGAGCGCCACGCGCCCCACCCCCGCACCGACCTCGACGCGGACGCGTGGGGCGTCGCTCACGGCGCGGGCGCCTGAGGCAGGTGGAGGCGGCGCGCCTCCTCGTCCGGCACGTCGAGCGTCATGCGGAGCAGCGCGGTCGAGAAGACCTTTCCCTGGGCGTCGGTCTTGAGCGAGAGCGTGCCCCCGCCGTCGAGCGCGCCGTGCAGCAGGAAGTTCAGCGCGCGGAGGTTCGGCAGCTCGAAACGGTCCACCCCGCCCTCGATCACCCCCGCGAAGTGCCTGGCGACGCGCTCGCGCGTCAGCTCGCGCGCGATGAGCTCGTACCACTCGGGTCGGAGCGCGATGACGCCCACGTTCGCGGTGTCACCCTTGTCGCCCGAGCGGGCGTGCGCGATGTCGATGAGCCGAACCCTCATACCATCTCCACCGTCGTCCGCACGACGCCCTTGTCCACGAGCGCGGGCCAGTAGGCGACGATCTCCTCCACCTTCGGCCGCCCGCCGGCGAACCCCGTCACGCTGGGCGGGCCCGTGAGCACGAGCGGCGCGATCTCGCGCGTGAAGCGCTCGACCGCCTTGCGATCGTCCGAGCGCACGCCGATGCGGAGCTGCACCTCGGGCAGCTCGGCGAGCCACGGCGCGTGCTCGGTTCCCGCGAGCACGCCGTGCGTCGCGCTCGCGCCCACGTACTCCGTCAGCACCTTGTCGAACTTCAGGCCGAGGTGGTCGAGCCGCCGGCGCAGGACGCGGTCGGCGACGCGCGCCTTCTCCAGCGCGTCGGGCCAGCTGTAGACGAGCGAGCCCACGGCCTTGAAGCCGGCGCGGTAGGCGATCGACACCTTGAGCTTGTCCGTCGCGGGCGCGCCCTTGATGCCGTGCACCCCGACGCGATCCGGGCCCGCCTCCGCGAGGCGGATCGACGTGAAGTCGGCCACGACGTCCGGCGTGATGTACGCGTGCGGGTCGCCCATCTCGTAGACGAGCTGCTCGGTGACCGTCTGCACCGTCACGCGCCCGCCGGTCCCGGGATGCTTCGTCACGACGAACGTGCCGTCGGGCGACGCCTCGACGATCGGGAAGCCGACGTCCTCGAGGTGCGGGATGTCGCGCCAGTTCCAGAGGCAGTTGCCGCCGGAGCACTGCGCGCCGCACTCGATGATGTGGCCCGCGATGATGCCCGCGGCCAGCCGGTCCCAGTCCCCCGGCTTCCACCCGAACTCGTAGCGGAGCGGGGCCATCGTGAGCGCCGTGTCCGTCGAGCGGCCGGTGATCACGACGTTCGCGCCGTTGCCGAGCGCCTCGACGATCGGGTCGCTGCCGATGTACGCGTTCGCGGAGAGCACGCGGTCGCGCACGTCGGAGAGGGGCGCGCCCGTGTCCATGTTCCGAAGCTCGTGGCCCTGCGCGATGAGCTCGTCGAGGCGCGGCAGCAGGTCGTCGCCCGTGACCACGCCGATCTTGAGCCGGTCGCCGCCCGCGAGCGCCGTCACCGCCGCGGCGCACGCGGGCGGGTTCACGCCGCCCGCGTTCGCGATCACGCGCACGCCGCGCTCGAGCACCGCCGGCATGACGCTCGCCATCGCCCCGACGAAGTCGCGCGCGTAGCCCATGTTCGGGTCGCGCTCCTTCTGCTTCTGGAGGATGGACATCGTCACCTCGGCGAGGTAGTCGAGCATGAGGTAGTCCACCTCGCCGCCCTCCACCTGGCGCCGCGGCGCCTCGAGCCAGTCGCCCCAGAAGCCCTGCCCCGCGGCGACGCGCACGACCTGCTTCACGATTCCCCCAGATGCGGCGGTAGCACGAAGGCGCCGAGGTGCGGCCCCGGGTTCTGGAGCGCGGCGCGGAGGGCCATGCCGAGCACGGCGCGCGTGTCCTCGGGGTAGACGATGGCGTCGATGTAGCCACGCGCGCCGGCGTAGCGCGCGTCGAGCTGGTGCTCGTAGTCCTCGCGCATCTCGTTGATCGAGTCCGCCACCTCCGACGGCAGCGGCTGGCCGGCCTTCTTCGCCTTCTCGATGGCCGGGCCGTGCACGGCCTGCACCGCGCTCTCGCCCTCCATCACCGCCATGCGACCGGTGGGCCACGAGAAGATGAAGTCGGGGTCGAAGCCCTGCCCCGCCATCGCGTAGTAGCCGGCGCCGGACGCGTGGTTCACCGTCAGCACGATCTTCGGCACGCGCGTCGTCGCCATCGCCTCGACGAAGCGCGCGCCCGCGCGGATGATCCCCTCGTGCTCCGCCTCCGGGCCCACCATGAACCCCGAGACGTCCTGCACGAAGAGGAGCGGAATCCCCTGCCGGTCGCAGCGGTCGATGAAGTACGCCACCTTCTCGGCGCTCTCCGCGTACACGATCCCGCCGAAGCGCGGCTTCTCGCCGGGGCGCCCCTTGATGAGCCCGCGCTGGTTGGCGATGACGCCGACGGGCATGCCTTCGACGAGCGCATCGCCGCAGATGATCTCCTTCGCGAGGTCCGGCTGGAACTCGTCGATGGCGCCGCCGTCGAGGATGGCGCGCAGCACGTCGTGCATGTCGTACGACATGCGGTGGTCGGCGGGGAGCACGTCGTAGAGCCGTTCGGGGTCGACACGGCCCTCACCTTCCGAGGACGCGAGGCCGGCGTACCCG
>JBJMNJ010000050.1:0-17496 GCA_045804325.1 Gemmatimonadaceae bacterium | reverse complement strand
GAGCAGCCGCGCGAGCATGAACTGCACCTGCTCCTTCGTCGCCGCACCCGTGCCGACGACCGCCTTCTTGATCTCGGCCGGCGGGAACTCGTGGATCGCGAGCCCGGCGAGCTCGCCGGCGAGCAGGATCACGCCGCGCGCGTGTCCGAGGACGACGGTGGTGCGGACGTTCTTCGAGTAGAACACGTCCTCCACCGACAGGGCGTCCGGCCGGTGCCGCTCGAGGAGCTCGCGCACTCCCTCGAAGATCTCGCGCAGCCGCGCGGGGAGCGGGTCGCGCGCGCGCGTGCGGATCACGCCGCACTCCACGAGCCGCACGAGCCCGTTCGGCTCGCGCGCGACCACCCCGTACCCTGTCGCGGCGGTACCCGGATCGATGCCGAGCACGATCACCGTGGGCGCCGGCCGAGGGCCGAGGGCCGAGCTCCGACGGCGGCGCTCACGCGCCGGCCATCGCGTCCGCGTCGATGTCCGCGTTCGCGTCGACCTTCTGCACGTCGTCGAGCTCCTCGAGCCCCTCGAGCAGCTTCACCAGCGCCTCGACGTCCTTCCCCTCGACGCGCACGGTGTTCTTCGGGATCCACGCGAGCTCCACCTCCGTGGAGGGCAGCCCCCGCGCCTCGAGCGCCGAGCGCACGGCGTAGAGCTGGGTCGGGTCGGTGGTGACGACGTACTGGTCGTCCTCGCGCGCGAAGTCCTCGGCGCCCGCGTCGAGCGCGGCCTCCATCGCCGCGTCCTCCTCCATCTTTCCGGCCGGGATGCTGATCTGCCCCTTCCGCTCGAACATCCACGCCACCGAGTTGGTGGCGCCGAGGTTGCCGCCGCCGCGCGAGAACTTGTGGCGCACCTCGGCCACGGTGCGGTTGGGGTTGTCGGTCACCGCCTGGACCATGATGGCGACGCCGCCGGGGCCGTAGCCCTCGTACAGCACCTCCTGATAGTCCACGCCCTCGAGCTCGCCCGTGCCCTTCTTGATCGCGCGCTCGATGTTGTCCTTCGGCATCGAGTTCGCGCGCGCCGCCTCGATGGCGGTGCGCAGCCGCGGGTTACCGCCGGGGTCGCCCCCGCCGAGCTTCGCGGCCATGGTGATCTCGCGAATGAGCCGCGTGAACAGCGCGCCGCGCTTGGCGTCGGCGGCGGCCTTGTAGTGCTTGATCTGCTTCCATTTGCTGTGGCCGGCCACAAAGACCTCTTGGCGGATAGCTGACGGCTGTCGGACTCCGAGGAATATAGGGCTCCGCTCGACGGGCACAAAGCGGTGCGCGTAGCGGAGTTAGGGTCTGACTGCGAGAGCGAATCGCGACCCCGACGCATCGCGGACCGCGGTACGCCCTCGGGCATCCACGGTTCGGCGACGGGCGACAGGCGACTGCTGCCGCCTGGCTAGCTGGCGGGTCGTCGTGATGTGGAACCCCCGGGAAGCCAGTCGTGGCCGCCCGGGGGTCCTCGCCATCCGACCCGCTAGCCCGTCATCAGCGGTCGCCCGTCGCCGGTCGCCAGCTCCTACGTGCCCGGTGGCCTACGCGGGGACGGGGCAGCTCGTGCCCGCCAGGTGCTCCTGCAGTCCGCCGAGCAGCGAATCGCTACGGCGTGAACCTGATCGTCAAGATCCCCCTCAGCCCCGTGAGCCCCGTGTCCGCCGCCCCGATCTTCCCGATCGCGTAGGCGGCGCTGGGGTAGAGCTCGAGCTTGCCCAGCGGCCGGCGGAGGCGGAGGCCGAACTGCGTCAGCTGGCCGCGGCGCGTGTCGTCGTCGCTCGTCGCGAAGCGCGCCTCGACGTTCGGCTCGATCGTCGCGCCCGCCAGGCCGAAGCCGAGGGCGAGCGCCACGTTGGCGATGTTCTCCGGCGGGGCCACCGCGTCGCCGAGCAGCTCGCCCTCGAAGCGGTAGAGGTCCCAGGCGGAGAGCGACAGGCTCGTGGCGGCGCCGAGGTTGACCTGGTAGCCGGCCTGCGTGATGAGGCGGTCGCCCGTGCTGTACGCGAAGCCGCCCGCCTCGTCGTCGCCGAACATCGAGTACGTCGCGCCGACGGCGAGCCGGCCGCCCGAGCCGACGCGGTCGCCGCCGACGCGGAAGCGGATCTCGTTGCCCGGCTGGTACTGCACGACGGAGTCCGCCGCCTCGAAGGCGTCCCACGGCGACGAGTAGCGGAAGGCGGCGCCCGCGCCGAGGTTCCAGCTTCCGAACGCCCGCGCGAGCGCGACGCCGCCGGTGCTGGCGAAGCCCGTCCCCATGTTCGACACGGGGAAGGCGAGGAAGTCGTTGCCGATCTGCCCCGCCGCGAACGCCTCGCGCTCGAAGTCGATCGTCGAGTGCCCCGTCGGCAGGTTGAGGCCGGCCGTGAGGATCACGTTGTCGTTGCCGAACGTGTAGTTCGCGCGGAGCTGCGTGTCGGTGAGGCCGGAGATCTCCTCGGTGTGCGCCGCCTCCTCGAAGCGCGAGCTGGCGTACGCCGTCGCGACGTCGAGGACGAGGCGGCCAGCCACCGGGACGGCGACGGCGATCGGCACGGCGAACTGCGAGATCGTGCGGTCGACCGGCGCATCGATCTTGTACGAGACGAACTGCGGCCCGACGCGAATGACCGGGCCGAAGAGCGCCTGCGCGCCGGCGGGGCCCGCGGCGGCGACGGAGGCGGCGAGGGCGAGCGCGAGACTGCGGTTGTGGGGGCGGGTCATGGCAGTCTCCTCACCGGGGCCGGGGCGCCGGGGCGACGGACGCGCCCGGCTGCCGGATGATGATCGTGATGCGGCCGGTGCCGCCGGCGGGGTTGTCCGTGTTCGTCGAGGACGACGCGGGATCGCGCTGCCCGGGGTTCGTCGACGTCGTCCCGTTCTCCGTCTGCGAGGCGACCGAGGGGTTCAGGTCGTTCGCGATCGCGGTGAGCGTGGTCACCTCGCCGCCGACCACCCCGGCGTCGGCGGCCGCGACGGCCTGCCCCTCCGCGGTGTTCAGCAGCGCGCTCTCGACGGAGCCCGTGCTCACCGCCGCGCCGGCGCGCGCGGCGTCCACCTGCGAGCGCTGCGCCGCCGCGGCCGAGAAGCCCGGGTCGATGCGCACTGCGTCGCCGAAGAAGCGCGACGCGAGCTCGAGGTTGCCGTTGTCCTCGGCGAGCAGCCCGGAGCTGTACGCGAGGAACGCCTGCAGCGACCGCGTCGGGCGCTGCTCGAGCTGCTCGCGCTCGGCCGTCGTGAGGCGCACGCCGAGGGCGCCGAGGATCTGCATCACGACCTGCTTCTCGAGCGCGAAGATCTGCTCGAGCCGGTTCTCGGCCTGCGCGTTGCTCAGCGCCTGCGTCGTCGGCACGTCGATCACCGCGGCGTCGAGGCGCAGCGCGCGGTCGGGGAGCTGCGTGATGCCCGCCTGGACGAGGCGGCCGGCCGAGAGCATGCGCCCCGCGCGCACCGACAGCGACTGGTCCACGCGGCCCGACTGGTTGAGGCTCACCTCGTCGATCAGCGCCTGCACGCGCTCGCGCTCGAGAATGGTGAGCTCCTTGGCGACGCTGAGGTCCGTCACCATGAGCGCCGCGATCCCGCGCTCGAGCGGCACGAGCGAGGAGTCGCTGCCGCTGAAGCGCAGCGGCATCACGGCGATCGTCTTGGGCGAGCCGGGCGTGGCGGCGAGCTGCGTCTCGCGCGCGACGGCCTCGCGGGCCGCCTGGGCGAGCTCGGCGCGCTGCACGGCGGCCAGGCGGGAGCGGAGCTGGCTCCGCACGCGGCTCGCGCGGCCGTGCCTGAGGTACGAGGCGTACGCGTCCTTGGCCGTCGCCATGTCGTTCTGCTTCTCGGCCGTCATGCCGAGGTAGAGCGCGGTGACGCCGCTCTTCGGGTCGAGCGCACGCGCCTTCTCGAGCACGGGGCGCGCGTCCGCGTAGCGGCCGGCGCGGTAGTACGCGATGCCCAGCGTGCGCAGGACCGCCGCGTTGCGCGGGCTGGAGCGCTGCGCGCGCTCGAGCCGCGCGATGTTGTCCGCCGCGCGCTGCGCGCGGGCGGGGGCGGGCGCGATCGCCGCGGCCGCGAGGGCCGCGGCGAGGGCCGCGCCGGTGGGGGTCAGCATGCGCATGGTCCCGCCTCCTAGCGGTCCGGGTCGAGCATGTCCTCGAAACGCATCCACTGCTTGTAGAAGTACAGGTCGACGTAGCCCGTCGCCCCGTTGCGATTCTTCAATGCGAGCACCTCGGTCGCGCCCTCGGCGCCCTGCGTCTGGTACATCTCCTCGCGGAACAGCCCGAGCACCACGTCCGCGTGCTGCTTCACCGCGCCGAGCGCGCCGAAGTCGTCGAGCCGCGGGCGCGCGTCGCCGCGGTCGGGGCGGAGTCCGGGGAGCGCCGCGGTCGCGAGCACCGCGACGCGGAGCCGCCGCGCGAGCGCCTTGAGACGCACGATCGCCGCGGCGGCCTCCTCCTCCGGGTGCCGCGTGCCCGGCAGCAGTCCCTGCAGCGGGTCGATCACCGCGAGCCGCACCGCCGACCCGTCGAGCTCCGCCTCGATCGCCTCGAGGCCGCCGTCCGGGATGACGTCCACGATCGGGAGCACGTCGCGCATGCGCAGCGCGGCCGCGCCCACGCCGGCGCGCGTCCCCTCGTCGAGCGTGCCGCGCCGCAGGTCGTCCACGCGCGCGCGCCCCTCGATCGCCAGCACGCGCTCCATCACCCGCTCCGCCGACATCTCGCCCGAGAAGAAGGCCGCGCCCGCGCCGTTGCGCTCCTGCGCCACGCGGAGCGCGACCGCGAGCGCGAGCGCCGACTTGCCACTCGCCGTGTCCCCGCCGAGCACCACGAGGTCGCCGAGGCGCACGCCGCCCCCGAGCAGGCGGTCGAGGCTCGGGAAGCCGGTGGAGACGGTGTCCGGCGGCGGGGCGCCGTCCGACACCGCGTCCACCCGGCGCATGAGCTGCGAGAGCGGCGACAGATCGGCGGCTCGGGACATGGGCCCCCAAGGTAGGGCGTGACGCTCCCGCCGAGCAAGGAAAAAGAACCGGCGGCGCAGGGATGGGCCGAATTGGCTACTCGGCGCTCGGCTCCCGTCGTGCAGACCGAGCGCCGAGCGCCGAGCGCCTTCAGCCGACGGCGAGGAGCGCCGCAGACAGATCCGCGAGCTCCGATCGTGCGGCCGGGTCGAGGTGCGGCGCGGTGACCGCGGTCACGCCGTCGAGCGCGGCGGCGAGCGCCGCGCGGTCGTCCCTCCCGGTCGCGTCCACGAGCCGCGCCAGCGGGATGCGCATCGTCGCGGGGAGCGACAGCGAGGCGAGCCACCCGCGGGCGCTGGCGGCGCGGGCGGCGCGGCCCGCCTCGCTCAGCGCCACGGGCGGCAGCGCGGCGGCCGAGAGACGCGCGGCCATGAAGCAGGCCAGCGCCACCTCCCGTGCGCCCCCGAGCGGGGCCCGGCCCGCCGCGGCGGCGAGCGCCGGAAAGCTGAAGGCGAGCGGACCGATGGCGAACGGGGGCGCGGGCACGCGAACAAGGTAATCGTCGGTGCGGGCCTCCGCGCGAGGCCCGCGCGACCGCGGCTAGTGCGGCGCCGAGCCACCCCGTAGCTTGCTCGGATGCGTCCACCGCCAACCAAGTTCGCTCCCCCCGCCAAGGCCGTCCTCTGGGTCGACGACGAGGGGGAGCTGCTCGAGCCCCACCGCATCTTCCTGCGCGAGAAGGGCTACGACGTGGAGTGGGCGAGCAACGCCGACGACGCGCTGGAGATGCTCCGCCGCCGTCCGTTCGACCTCGTGCTGCTCGACGAGCAGATGCCCGGGAAGCGCGGCATCGAGGCGTACCGGGACATCCAGGAGCTGTCGCCCGCCCTCCCGGTCGTCATGGTCACGAAGAGCGAGAGCGATCAGACGCTCCGCGAGGCCCTCGGCGCCAACGTGCGCGACTACCTCGTGAAGCCGGTGAACCCGCGGCAGGTGCTCGCGGTGGTGACGAAGCTGCTCGAGGGGCCGCGCATTCGGCAGCAGGCCGTCGCCCGGCAGTTCGTGGAGCGCTTCCGCGCCCTCGAGCTCGAGCGCGACCGCGAGCTCGACTGGCGCGGGTGGATCGACCGCTACTCGGAGCTCGTCCACTGGGACCTCGAGCTCACCGCGGCGGGCGAGACGGGGCTGCACGAGTCGCTGCGCGGGCTCTTCCCGGCGATGCACAAGGAGTTCGCGGGGTACATGCGGACGTCGTACCCGGCCTGGCTCCGCGACCTCGAAGGGGACCGGCCGCCACTCTCGATCGACGTCGTCAGCGAGTTCCTCCTCCCGGTGCTCGGCGACAAGGGCGCGGCGCTGTTCGTCGTGGTGGACTGCATGCGCTGCGACCAGTGGCGGGTCATCGAGCCGCTGCTCGCGCAGATGTTCGAGGTGGAGACGACGCACTACTTCTCGGTGCTCCCCACCGCGACGCCGTACGCGCGGAACGCGCTCTTCAGCGGGCTCTTCCCCGGGGAGATCGCCGCGCGCTTCCCGGATTGGTGGGGCGAGCGGGACGACGAGACGCTGAACGCGCACGAGCGCGACCTCCTCGAGGCGCAGCTGCAGGAGCTCGAGCGCCAGGTCCCGGTGCGCTACCAGAAGATCTCCACCGCCCACGACTCCGACGAGCTGGTCCGCCACCTCGGCACGGCGATCGCGCCGGAGGGGATCAGCGCGTTCGTGTTCAACTTCGTGGACCTGCTCACGCACGGGCGCAGCGAGTCCGCCATCCTCTACGAGGTGGCGCGCGACGAGATCGGCCTCCGCCGCATCACGCGGCAGTGGTTCGAGCGCTCGGCGCTGCTCGCGCTGCTCAAGGAGGCGCACCGCCGGCGCGTGCCCGTGCTCCTCACGAGCGACCACGGGTCCATCCACTGCGGCACGCCGGCCACCGTGTTCGCCAAGCGCGACGCGACGAGCAACCTGCGCTACAAGTTCGGCGAGGACCTGCGCGCCGAGCGCGACGACCACGCGCTGCTCTTCCCGAGCGAGGACGCGCTGCGCCTCCCGCGGCGGGGGCTCGGCGGCAACACGCTGCTCGCGGCGGGCGACACCTTCTTCGTCTACCCGACCAAGCTGCGCGAGTACCAGAGCCGCTACCGGGGCAGCTTCCTGCACGGCGGCGTGACGCCGGAGGAGTGCATCCTGCCGCTCGCGCTCCTCACGCCACGGCGCTGATGCCCGAGGGACGACCCTCGGGCGCGGTGCGCGCGGCGGGCGGGCACTACCGCCGGCTGCTGCCGTTCCTGCGCCCGTATCTCGGGCGCGTGCTGCTCACGGTCGGCGCGAGCTTCGCCGCCGCGGCGCTCGACGGCTTCTCGTTCACGCTGCTCATCCCGTTCCTGCGGACGCTGTTCGAGGACGCGCCGCTCGCGGGGGCGGGCACCGGCATCGAGCGGATGCTCGCGTCGGTCGTCGGCCCGTTCGTGGACGCGGCCGACCCCATGGGCTCGCTGAAGCGCCTCGTCGGGCTCATCCTCCTCAGCGTCCTCCTCAAGAACGTCTTCGCCTGGTTCGCGGGGCAGAACGGCGCCCGGCTCCTGGAGGACGTCACCCGCGACCTGCGCAACACGCTGTACGCGCACCTGGCGCGGCTCCCCCTCGGCTGGTACGTGCGCACGAAGGCGGGGCAGGTGCTCGCCCGCGTGCTCACCGACACGCAGTCCACGAAGGCGCTCATCACGAACGTGGTGACGCAGTCGCTCCAGAGCGGGGCGATGGTGGTGGTGTACGTCGTCGCGATGCTCGGGACGTCGTGGCGGCTCACGCTCGTGTCGCTCGTGGCGGCGCCGCTGCTCATCGGGGGGCTGCAGCCGCTCCTCAAGAAGTTGCGCCGCCGCCACCGGGGCCTCGGCGACCAGTACGGCGAGATGACGAGCCTCGTGCAGGAGACCGTGGCCGGCGCGCGGCTGGTGAAGAGCTTCGGCGGCGAGGCCTACGAGGAGGCGCGCTTCCGCCAGGCGAGCGACCGCTACGCCCGCGGCATGGTGCGCGTCACGCGGCTCGCCCTCCTCACGCAGCCCATCACCGAGGTGGCCGGGACGGGCATCGCCGTCCTCGTGCTCTTCGTCGGCGCGCGGCAGGTGCTCGTGGAGCACACGCTCGACGGCGGCGCGCTCATCGTCTTCCTCGTCTTCGTCACGCGCCTGCTCCAGCCCCTCAAGCAGCTCTCGCAGATGCGCACGACGTCGCAGGCCGCGGCCGCGGCGGCGGACCGGCTGTTCGAGGTGATGGACCAGCCCACCGAGGACAGGCTCGACCGCGGGACGGCCGAGCCGCGCGGGCTCGAGCGCGGCGTCGAGCTGCGCGACGTGTGGTTCTCGTACGGCGGCGAGCCGGTGCTGCGCGGCGTCAGCCTCACCGCGCGGCGCGGCGAGCTCGTCGCGCTCGTGGGCCCCAGCGGGTCGGGCAAGAGCACGCTCGTGGACCTCATTCCGCGCTTCAACGAGCCGACGCGCGGGCAGGTGCTGGTGGACGGCGTGGACGCGCGCGAGATGCGGCTGCGCTCGCTGCGCGCCCTCGTGGGCATCGTGAGCCAGGACACGGTGCTCTTCAACGACACGGTGCGCGCGAACGTCGCCTACGGCGCGCCCGGCCGGTACACGGACGCGCAGATCGAGGCCGCGGCCCGCGCCGCGAACGCGCACGGGTTCATCGCGGAGCTCCCACAGGGCTACGACACCGCCCTCGGCGAGCGCGGCGCGCGGCTCTCCGGCGGGCAGCGCCAGCGCCTGGCCATCGCCCGCGCGCTCCTCGTGAACCCGCCGATCCTCATCCTCGACGAGGCGACGAGCGCGCTCGACACCGAGAGCGAGCGGCTGGTGCAGGAGGCGCTGGACCGGCTCCTCGCGGGCCGCACGGTGTTCGTGATCGCCCACCGCCTCTCCACCGTGGCGCACGCCGACCAGATTCTCGTGCTCGACCGCGGCACGGTGGTGGAGCGGGGGACCCACGCCGAGCTCCTCGTCCGAGGCGGCGCCTACGCGCGGCTCCATCTCCTGCAGTTCCGCGACGACGCCGGCAGGCCCGAGCCCGGCGGCGCGAGGGTTGCTGAGGAGGCGGTCGGCCGTGAGCCGTGAGCCGAGGGCCACGGGCGCTCACCTCGCGGCCCTCGGCTCACGGCCCACGGCCCGCCTCAGACCCAGCTCTGGCTTCGATGCGCGTTCTCTTCTTCCATAGCGGCCGCGAGTGGTCCGGCGCCGCGCGCGTGCTCTCCGATGCGGCGCGCGGCCTCGCCCAGCGCGGGGTGGACGTCACCTTCGTCTGCCGTCCGGACAGCGCGGTGGAGGAGCGGCTCTCCACGACGGGGTACGACTTCGTGCCCATCGACATGGAGGGCTCGTGGCGCTCCGTCGCGTGGCGGCTGCGCCGGGTGATTCTCGACAAGACGGCCGACGTCGTCGTGGCGCAGTCGTCCGCGGAGCACCTCGTCGCGGCCGGCGCGGTGCGCGCGGCGGGGCGCGCGACCGTGGTGCGCCGCGTGCCGGCGGGGACGCGCCTGGCCCCCGACGGCGCCACGAAGTGGGCCGCGCGCTTCGCGCCCGCGGGCTACCTCTTCACGACGTCCGCCGAGATGCAGAACGCGCCGGCCATCCGCAACCGGCTCCGCTCGGCCGTCGCGGACGTCGGCGTGGATACGGCCGCGTACGACGAGATCCGGCCGGCCACCCGCCCGGTGCCGCCGGCGATCGCGGGCGGACCGACGCGCCTCGTGGTGTGCGTCTACGACCCGGACGCGCCGCGCGGCCGCGTGGCGACGGCGCTCCGCACGCTCGCCATGCTCGCGCCGCGCCACCCGGAGCTCCGCCTCGCGCTGCTCGGCCGCGGCTCGGACGCCGAGGACCTGCGCATGCACGCCGCGGCCCTCAAGATCACGGGGCTCGTCAGCCACCTCGGCGAGCGCGACGACCACCTCCAGGTGCTGCGCGCCGCGGACGTGGGCTGGGTGACGGCCGACCAGGACGCCGGCGCGTACGGCGCGCTCGACCTGATGTCGCTGCGCATCCCCGTGCTCGCCGACCGCGGCTCCATCGCCAACCGCTACGTGGCGGACGGGATCACCGGCACGCTCCTCCCGCCGGGCGACACGCCCGCGAGCGCCGCCGCGCTCGCGGCGCTGCTCGCGCATGACGACCAGCGCAACACGATGGGCAGCGCGGGGCGCGCGCGCGTGGCGCGCGACTACTCGCTCACCTCCATGGTGGACGGCTTCCTGCAGGCCATCGAGGGGGCGCGGGAGCGGGCGCGCGCGAGCTGAGCGCCCGCCGCATCGCGATGTCCGGCCGCCGCGGGCTGATTAGCTTAGGGCGATGCGCATCCTCCTCATCGGCTCCTACAAGACCTGGCGCATGGAGCGCGGCCTCGAGGCCGCGTTCCGGCGGATGGGGCACGAGACGCTGCTCGTCGACGACCGGCGGCTGAAGCGCAACATCGGCGCGCGGCTCACGCAGCGCGTGGTGCTGTGGAAGGCGCGCCGCTTCGACCCCGAGTTCGTCTTCCTCTCCAAGTGCCTGGGGCTCGAGCTCGATACCGTGGAGCGCGTCATCCGCGGGCGGCGGAACGCGATGTGGTACATGGACCCGCAGTGGTACCGCGAGATCGACCGCCCGGACGTGGGGCACGTGCTCGAGGTGGCGCGCCTCGCGAGCACCTTTCACGTCAGCGGGTTCGAGGACGAGTGGCGGGGCCTCGGCACGAACGCGCGCTTTCTCCCCGCCGCGGGCGACCAGGCGATCGTCCCCGTGCCCCGCGACACTGCGTACGCCGCGCAGGCGTCGTTCATCGGCCGCGGCTACGACGCCGACCGCGCCGAGTTCCTCATGGCCGTGAAGCGCGCGGGGATCGGGCTGCGCACGTGGGGGCTCGCCTGGGAGCCGTGGGGCGAGCAGGTCGGGTGGACGGGGCGCGTCGTGGAGGGCGAGGAGTTCTCGAAGGTCTGCTCCTCCTCGGACGTCGTGCTCGGCGTCCACCCGACGCGCGCCGCCGGCGCGACGACGTACACGTCGAATCGCGTGTGGATCACCTGCCTCGGCGGCGGCTTCTACCTCGGGCAGCGCACGCCCGGCATCGACGCGCTGCTGAAGGGCGGCGAGCACTGCGACTACTACGAGGACGTCGAGGACTGCGTCGCGCGCACGCGGCGCTGGAGCGAGGACCCGATCGGGCGCGAGCGGGTGCGCGCGGCCGGCGAGGCGTTCGTCCGCCGCTACCACACGTTCGACGACCGCGCGAAGTACATCCTCTCCGGGGAGCGATGGGCCAGCCCCCTCGTCTGACGCACGTCTTCGTCACGCAGGACTACGGCCCGGACCTCGGCGGCATGGCGCGGCGGCACGTGGAGCTCTGCCGCCGCCTCGGCGGCGCGGGGGCGGCCGACGAGGTGATCGTCTCGACGGTGGACGCGCCCGGCGCGCGCGAGTTCGACGCGGGCGAGCCGTACGCGATCCGGCGGCAGCCCTTCCCGTTCGCCGGCGCGAAGCGCTTCACCAGTCAGGCGCGCTGGGCGCGCTGGCTCGTGCGGCACGCCGCGGGTGCGAGCGTGCTCCACTGCGGCAACGTGCGCCCGCTGGGCTACGCGGTGCTGTGGGCGCACCGGCGCGTCGGAGTGCCGTACCTCGTGTACGTGAACGGCGGCGACCTGCTCAAGGAGCGCCGCAAGACGGCGCGCAACCCGCTCAAGCGCGCGATCTCGCGCCGCCTCTTCGCCGCTGCGGGCGCGGTGGTCGCGAACTCGCGCTGGACGGCGGAGCTCGCCGCCACCGTGATGCACGAGCTCGGCGTGCGTACGCCACCGCCGGTCGTCCCGATCGACCTCGGCACCGACCCGTCGCAGTTCCACCCGTCGCGCGACAGCGGGCTGCTGCGCCGCCGCTACGGCATCGGCGAGCGTCATCTCCTGGTCACCGTCGCGCGGCTCGTGCCGCACAAGGGGCAGGACGTGGCGATGCGCGCGCTCGCGCGCCTCGCCGCGCGCGTGCCGGACGTGCGCTATCTCCTCGTGGGGAAGGGCCCGGACGAGGGGCGCCTGCGCGCGCTGGCCGCGGAGCTCGGCGTGGCGGACCGCGTCGTGTTCGCCGGCGCGCTCCCCGACGCGGAGGTGGCCGAGGCGTACGCGACGGCGACGCTGTACGTGGGACTGTCGCGCGTGGAGCCCTCGCTCGACGACGTCGAAGGGTTCGGCATCTCGTTCGTCGAGGCGGGGGCGAGCGGCACGCCGAGCGTCGCGGGCGCCACCGGCGGCGTGCCGAGCGCCGTGCGCGGCGGCGAGACGGGGGTGCTCGTGCCGCCGACCGACGTCGCGGCCGTGGAGCGGGCGCTGCACGACCTGCTCACGGACGGCGCGCGGCGGCTCGCGATGGGCGCGGCGGCGCGGCGCGCGGTGGAGACGCACTACAACTGGGACCGCGCCGCGCGCGAGACGCGCGAGCTCGCCGCGGCGGTGGCCGCCGGGAGAAGGCCGGCGGTAGGCTAGCGCGGATCGCGGCCGTTCCAGGGGCGAGGCCGAGGTCCGCTACGGAATCCGCGCCACCGCCATCACGTCGTCGCCCGCGCCGGCCGCGATGGTCCCGTTGCGGCGCCGGTCGGGGCCGAACGAGTACACGATCACCTCGCGGCCGCCGTCCGCCGTCGGACGCACGCCGACGAAGTAGCTCGTCTGCCACGGGTCGGTGACGTACTGGCGGCGTCTGTCGGAGTCGCTGTCCTCGTCGCCGTCGTCGCCGTCGTCGCCGCAGCGCAGCCCGCGGAAGCGCGTCAGCGCCCTGTCGCGCACCTGGCCGCGGCGCGCCATGATCCAGAGGCGCGTGAAGCCCACGTCGCGCGCCGACACGCTGGGCGACAGCGCGCCGGCCACGAGGTCCGCGGCCAGCGCCTCCGCCTCGCGCCGCGCGCACGCCGTCCGCGCGACGCCCGCACGCCCCTGGAGCCCGCTCACGGCGGTGAGCGCCGCCGCGGCGAGGGACGCACCGAGCCACGGCGGCCACTCGCGCCGGGCGCGCGCGCTGCGCGCGGGCCACTGCGCCGCGAGGAACATCGTCGCGGCGAGGCACTCGCCGAACTCGCCGGAGAGCCGGTGCGGGTCCCAGCGCACGAGCACCACCGAGGCGATGAACCAGGGGAGCACGCCGGTCGGCGGCGCGGTCGCGCCGACCCGCGCCATGAGGGCGCGGCCCCACGACGTGCGCGCCACGAGCGGCAGCACGACGCCGTAGCCGAGCATCGCGATCGCGAAGATGGTGCGCGTCGCGCCGAAGTTGTGGACGGTGAGCTCCTGCTGCTCGTTGCGCTCGAGGAAGACCGTCGGCGGCGCGAAGCCGAACAGCCGCTGCCCCCAGCTCATCTCCTCGCCGGCGACGAAGAGGCAGAAGAGGCCGACGAGGGCGTCGAACGGCCGGCGCTCGCGCACGCTCCGGACGAGCAGCGGAACGCCGGCGGCCAGGTAGGCGGTGACGGTGAGCCACTCGAGGAAGGCGTCCTCCCCCATGATGACGCCGTACCACGACAGCCGGAGCAGCGAGACGGCGAGGGCGCACGCGACGAACAGCCCGGCCGCGACGTGGAATGCGGCCGGAAAGCCGCGCCAGTCGTCGCCGCTAGTGGGCGAAGGGGGCGCGGCCAAGCTTCTCCACCTCGAAGATGAACACCGCCGCGCCCCGCTGCACCACCGGGAACAGGTTGCGCAGCCGCGAGCGGTAGTAGCGGCTGATCTTCACCCGCCCCCACGGCTGGAGTGCGCGCCGCAGCAGCTTCTCGTTGTAGAGGCGCTTGTGGTCGGGGTCCCAGAACGACCGCCCGACGGGTGTCGTCCCGACGATGAAGCCGCCCGGCCGCACGTAGCTCGCGAGCTCGCCCGCGAACGCCTGGTCGTCCGGCATGTGCTCGATGACCTCGTTGGAGAAGACGAGGTCGAACTCGCCGCGCGGCGGCGGCTCGAGCGTGAACACCGGCTCGGGCGCGTCGCCGCGGAACTTCTTCGCCTGCGCGATGGCCGCCGGCGACACGTCGAGCCCGGTGACGTGCGCCCCGGCGCGCTGGAGCGCGATGGAGAACACGCCGTCCATGCACCCGTGGTCGAGCACCTTCTTGTCGCGCACGTCGTACCGGCGCAGCAGCACCTTGTGGCGCCACAGCAGGTGCTTCAGCCGCCACTCGAGGTCGAGCGCCTTCTGCCCGTTGGCGAGGCCGCGCTCGACCCACGCGTGGTACTGGCGGTCGTACTCCGCCGCGCGATCATCCGTTCTGCTCACTGGCTCTCTACCTCGTGGTGCGATGCGTGGGTGCGGCCACGGAAATCTAGGCGGACGCGCCCTCGCGATGCACCGGCCCCCGGCCTTGGGCCTCGGCCGCCGCCCGGAACGGCCGCTGCAGCAGTCGCGCGAACCCGGCCGCGAACCGCTCCGCGGCGGCCTCGATGCCGAGCCCGCGCACGCGCGCGGGGTCGGGACGCGGCGCGGCGTGCGCCGCGCGGATCGCCGCCGCCGCCGCGCGCACGTCGCCCGGCGGAAAGAAGTGTGCGAGCCCTTCGAGGAACTCGCGGTGCGGCGGGATGTCGCTCGCGGCGACCGGCGTGCCGCACGCCACCGCCTCGATCCCCGTCATGCCGAACCCTTCGAACCGGCTCGGCGCCACGACCACCCGGGCCGCTCGATAGGCGGCGAGCAGCCCCGCGTCGTCCACGTCCGTCTCGACCGTCGCCGACGCCCGCACGCCGGCCGCGTAGTCGCGCAGCTCGGCCGCGCGCGGCCCGCGCCCCACGACGCGGATGCCCCAGTCGAGCGCCGCCGCCGCCCGCAGCGCCGTCTCGTGGTCCTTGTGCGGCTCGAGGCGCGACACGCTCAGCAGCGGCGCTCCCTCCTCGCGCGCCCCCGCCGGCGGCGTGAAGAGCCGCGAGTCGAAGCAGTACGGCACGTGGCGCGGCTCGACGCCGAAGCGCGCGCGCACGTCCGCCTCCGTGAGCCGGCTCGGCACCCACACCTCCGCCGCGCGCCGCGCGACGTGCGACAGCATGCTGTAGTACCCGCGCCGCTCGCGGTACGCGCCCGCGAGCCGGGGCACGCGCACGAGGCGCCCCCGGAAGTCGAGCACGGGGTCGGCGCGGCCGTCGCCGAGGCGCCACGGCGGGAGGTCCCACACGTAGAGCACCAGCGGCACGCGCCGCCGCCGGCTATACTGCCAGGCGGCGCGCGCCACCGTGCCGCTGGCCGCGAAGGCGAGGCGGGCGGGCGCGTCGCCTTCCGTCGCCACCGAGAGCCCGCGGCCGCGCAGATCGGGCACGACGAGGTGCGTGTGACGGTTCGACCCGAACCAGCGGACGTCGTGCATTCCGGGAAGTATACCGAGGGCCGAGCGGAGGGAGCAGGCGACGCGACGCCGGCGCGTGCCGGTGCGGAAGGCGCGGATGCCGCCGATCGCGCCTCGCTCGCGCACCGGGCGCAGTACCACCTGCTGCGCGGCACCGTCGCCGCGCTCGGCCTCCTGCGCTGGGAGCGCGCCGGCCGCCTCGGCGCCGCCATCGGCGCGCTCGGCTACCGCCCGCTCGGCATCCGCCGCGGGACCGTGGAGCGGCAGATCGCCGCCGCCCTCCCCGAGCTCGACGCGGCCGCCGTGCGCCGCACCGCGCGCGCCGCGTACGCGCACCTCGGCCGCACCGCCATCGAGACGGCGCTCCTCGCGTCGCTCGGCCCGTCGCAGGTGCTGGATCTCTTCGAGGGCGCGGACGGATGGGAGCACGTCGAGCGCGCGCGGGCGCTCGGGAAGGGCATCATCTTCGTCACGGGGCACCACGGCAACTGGGAGCTCGGCGGCGCGTACACGGCGGCCCGCGGCGTCCCGCTCGACGTGATCGTGCGGCGCATGGCGAACCCCCTCTTCGACCGCTACCTGACGCGGACGCGCGAGCGGCTCGGCCTGCGGGTCGTCCACGACGCGGACGCCGTCCGCATCGCGCCGCGCTCCTTCCGCGCCAACCGCGGCGTGGCGTTCGTCGCCGACCAGGGGGTGCGCGGGCTCGCGTCCACCTTCGTCCCCTTCTTCGGCCGGCCGGCCAAGACGCCGCGCGGCCCGGCGGTCCTCGCCCTCCGCCTCGGGGTCCCGGTGATCTTCGCGGTGGCGACGCGCCAGCCCAGCGGCCGCTACCGCCTGTTCTTCGAGCCGGTCGCGGTGGAGGAGACGGGAGACCGCGAGCGGGACGTGGACGCGATCGTGCTCCGCTACACGGAGATGCTCGAGCGCTACGTCCGCCGCTACCCGGAGCAGTACTTCTGGCACCACCGCCGCTGGCGCCGGCAGCCGCCGGGCACGCCGCCGGAGCTGTCCGAGCCCTGACGGCGGCCGAGGGCCGGGGGCCGAGAGCCGAGGACGGCTCTTTCAGGCGGTACCAGCCTTGCGGATGAGCCAGCGTCCAGCCACGCCAGAGCCCGAACGATGACGACGTCCGCCGCCCCCGTCCGCATCGGCACGCCGCACCAGCGCGAGCGCCTCGTGACGCGCCGCAAGGCGCGCGGCGGGCGCGTCTGGGCGCGGCTGCGCAAGGACACGCGCGCGATCATCGGCCTCGGCGTCGTCGCCGCGATCATCCTCATGGCGGTGCTCGCGCCGCTCATCGCCGGCGACCCGCTCAAGATCGACCTGATCCGCGGCCTCGCGCCCCCGTCCATCGACCACTGGCTCGGCACCGACGCGCAGGGCCGCGACATCTGGGCGCGCATCGTCTACGGCGCACGCGTCTCGCTGGCCGCGGGCATCATCTCGCAGGGCATCTCGCTCGTGCTCGGCGTCTCGCTCGGCCTCCTCGCCGGATTCTACGGCCGGTGGGTGGACGAGCTGATCATGCGCCTCGCCGACGTGACGCTCGCGTTCCCGACGCTGCTGCTGCTCATCGCGATGGTCGCGGCGCTCCAGCCCTCGCTCACCGTGGTCTTCGCGACCATCGGCATCGTCGGCTGGGCCGGCATGGCGCGCCTCGTCCGCGGCCAGGTGCTCGTCGTGCGCAACCTCGAGTACGTCCAGGCCATCCGCGCGCTCGGCGGGCGCGACTTCCGGATCATGCTCCGCCACGTGCTGCCGAACGTCATCGCCCCGGTGATCATCGCCGCGACGCTCGGCATCGCGGGCGCGATCATGGCCGAGGCGTCGCTGTCGTTCCTCGGCCTCGGCGTGCAGCCGCCGACGCCGAGCTGGGGCTCGATGATCGCGGAGGGCCGCGACTTCCTCCGCTCGGCGCCGTGGACGTCGCTCTTCCCGGGCCTCGCCATCGGCGCGAGCGTGCTCGGCTTCAACCTGCTCGGCGACTCGCTCCGCGACGCGCTCGACCCGCGCCACCAGGAGGTGGCGATGCCGGTGGAGACGAGCGCGGTGCCGACGAGCGAGAAGATGCCCTGACCGCGGGATACGATCTCGCGCGCCTGCGCCGCGAGGTTGATCCCGAACCCGGTGTTGGGCATCAGCGCGATCTCGGCCGGCGTGGCGCCGACGAGCCGCGCGACGCGCTCGCGCACGCGGTCGCACGTGCCGAACTCCATCTCCTCGCTGATGCGCCACGGCTCG
>JBJMNJ010000049.1:0-4270 GCA_045804325.1 Gemmatimonadaceae bacterium | reverse complement strand
CCCCCCATGCTCCACCTCCAATCCGTCTCGCTCAAGAAGCCCGCCGAGCACTACGGCCACGCCTTTCCGTTCTCCGTGCCGGCCGTCCGCTCGCTCGGCGAGCTGCGCTTCGAGAGCCCCGTCACGCTCTTCGCCGGCGAGAACGGCTCCGGCAAGTCCACGCTGCTCGAGGGCATCGCCCTGGCGGTCGGCTCCCCCACGGTGGGCCGCGACGAGGTGGCCTTCGACGACACCCTCTCGGCGCAGCGCGAGCTCGCGCGCGCGCTGCGGCTCGCGTGGAGGTCGCGCACGCACAAGGGGTTCTTCCTGCGCGCCGAGGACTTCTTCAACTTCGCCCGGCGCCTCTCGCGCCTGCGCAGCGAGATGCTCGAGCGTGCCGCCGAGGTGGAGGCCGAGTACGATGCGCAGGGACGATCGGCCTGGGCGAAGGGGCTCGCGCTCGGCCCCCTGCTCGGGTCGGCCGGCGCGGTGGAGCGGCGCTACGGCGACCTGGACGCGCGCTCGCACGGCCAGAGCTTTCTCGCGCTGTTCCAGAGCCGCCTCGTGCCGGGCGGCCTCTACCTGCTCGACGAGCCCGAGGCGGCGCTCAGCCCGCAGAGCCAGCTCGCGCTGATCGCGATGATGGCGGACGCCGTGCGCGAGGGCGGGCAGTTCATCGTCGCGACGCACTCGCCGATGCTGCTCGCCTACCCCGGCGCGCAGGTCCTGAGCTTCGACCGGACGCCGATCGGCGCGGTGGCGTTCGAGGAGCTGGAGCACGTGCGGCTGACGAAGGAGTTTCTGCAGGATCCGCAGAGGTACCTGCGGCACCTGATCGAGTAGCGCATGGGCCAGCCACCGGGCATCCGTCCGTCGGCGGGCACCCCGGCAAGCGCTCGTAGCCTCCTACGGAACCGCGGCCCGCCACTCGGCCCCGAGACGGGCGAAGAGGGCCGCGTAGCTCTCGATGCCATCCCACAGATTCTGCATCCTGAGATTCTCGTTCGCCGCGTGCTGGTTGTTGTCGTAGTTCACGATCGGCACGACGAGGACCGGCGTCTTCAGCACGTCGGCGAAGTGGTACATCGGGAGGCTGCCGCCGAGGATCGGGACGACGACGGCGTCCGGGAGCACGGCGGCGACGGCGCGCGCGGCCGGGTGGTCGGCGGCGGTGCGGACGCCGGGGTAGCCCGACTCCCACTCCAGGCGCACGAGGCGCGGCGTGCGGCGGCGCAGCTCGGCCGTCGCGCTGTCGTGCGTGATCGTCCACCCCTCGCGGCGCAGGTGGGCCTCGACGAGCGCGCGCACCCGCTCGGGCGTCTGCGCGGGCACGAGGCGGAAGTCGATCGACGCGCGCGCCTCGGTGGGGATGGCGTTGGTGGCGAGCGCGCCCACCGCGCCGCTCTGGATGCCGCGCACGTTCAACGCCGGCTGCGCGATGCGCTCGGCAAGGAGCGCCGGCGACGCCTCGGTGCGGCCGAGGGCGAGCTCGTTCGCCAGTACCGAGTCCACCGGCGGCATCGCGCGGATCGCCGCGCGGTCGGCGGCGGTGAGCGGACGCACGTCGTCCTGGAAGCCGGCGATGAGGATGCGCCCCTCGTCGTCGCGCAGCGACGCGAGCAGGCGCGCCATGGCGATCGCGGGGTTCGGCGCCCAGTTGCCGTAGTGGCCGCTGTGGAGCATGCGCGCCGGCCCGTAGGTCGTGAGCTCGAGCCCCATCGTCCCGCGGACGCCGAGCACGACCTGCCGTCGGCCGCTCTGGTGCACGGGGCCGTCGCCGAAGATCCAGAGATCGGCGCCCAGCAGCGCCGCGTGCCGGGTCAGCATGTCGTGCGCGTGCTCGGAGCCCGCCTCCTCCTCTCCGTCGAAGAAGAACCTGACGTTGGTCGAGGGCGCGAGGCCCGCGGCGCGGAGCGCGTCGAGCGCGGTGAGCATGGCGACGATGGGCGACTTGTCGTCGCTCGCCGAGCGGGCGTAGACGCGGGCCTCGCCGGGCACGCGGGCGCCGTCGGCGGGCATGGGGATCTGCCGGCCGCCGGCGGCCACGGCGCGGTCGTAGAGCGTCGGGCGCCACGGGTCGCCGCCGGTGGTGCTCCACTGCGCGGGCTGCACCGGCTGCCCGTCGTAGTGCGCGTAGTAGACGATCGTCCGCGTCGCGCCGGGCACGGTCAGCTCGCCGAACACCGCGGGCGGGCTCCCCGGCGCCTCGAGCAGCCGCGCGCGCACGCCGCGCCGCTCGAGCATCGCGACGAGGTGGTGGGCGTTGCGGCGGATGTTGGCGGAGTCGCTCGCGAGGTTGGGGATGGCGAGCAGCTCGACGAGCTCGCGGAGGATGGCCGCCTCGCGCGCCTCGCGGTACGAGCGCGCGGCGGCGCGGACGCGGTCGGGGGAGGGCTGTGCGAGGAGGGGGCTGCCGAGGAGCGCGGCAGCGAGCGCTACGCGAAGCGATGGCATCGGGCCTCGTTGCGGAACGACGACAGTGGCAGGATGAACCCAGGATTCGGAACGGCGATGGCCGAGGTCACGCCGTCTCGGCCATCGCCGTGCTCATCCCGTTCTTATCCTGTCAAAGGCATTCACCCTTGGCCAGCCCCGCCTGGGACCTTAGTCCGCCCGGCCCGCGGGCGCGTAGTGGCCCGCGACCTCGCGGTAGTAGTACGCCGAGCGCGACGGCGCGTCGCAGAGCGCGCGATACACGCCCGTGGGCACGCCGCGGTGCTGCCGCACGTCGCCGCCGTAGAACTCCACCTCGAGCACCTCGTCGCGCGGGAAGTAGCGCGCGCAGCGCACCCGCTCCAGCCCGGGGACCTCCCGCGGCGTTCGGTGTCGTGTACGGTCGAGCTCCATGAGACCCTCCATCGAATGACCGGAGATCGATTCCGCAAGACGCGGGCACCCGCGCCGGCGCCGAGCGAGCGGTAGCGTCAAGAACGGCGGCCGCGAGCGGTGCGTGGCACAGCGAATGCGCCGCGGCGCCGCGAACCAACCGTCCCCGACAATGAAGAGCGACTCTGGCAGGACCATTTCGATCTGGATGGGCACGGCCGACGTGCCCGACTTCCCACCGCTCGGCGAGAGCCTCGAGACCGACGTCTGCGTGGTGGGGGCCGGGATCGCCGGGCTCAGCACCGCGTACATGCTCGCGCAGGAGGGGCGGAAGGTCGTCGTGCTCGACGACGGGCCCATCGGCGGCGGCGAGACCGGGCGCACGACCGCCCACTTCGTGAACGCGCTCGACGACTTCTACCACGAGATCGAGAAGGTCCACGGCCGCGAGGGCGCGCGCATCGGGGCCGAGAGCCACACGGCGGCGATCAACCGCGTGGAGTCGATCATCCGCAGCGAGGGGATCGAGTGCCACTGGCGCCGCCTGAACGGCTACTACTTCCTCGGCGGCGGCGACACGGTGGACGTGCTCGACCGGGAGCTGGAGGCCGCGCACCGCGCGGGGCTCACCGACTGGCGCCGCCTCGCGCGCGCGCCGCTGACGGCGTTCGACACCGGGCCCGCGCTCGAGGCGCCGAACCAGGGGCAGCTGCACATCCTGGCGTACCTCGCGGGGCTCGCGCGGGCCATCACGCAGCGCGGCGGCCGCATCTTCTGCGGCACGCACGTGACCGGCTTCGAGAAGGAGCCGCGCCACAAGGTGACGACGGACGCCGGGCACAGCGTGCACGCGAAGTCGGTGGTCTTCGCGACGAACTCGCCGGTGAACGACTGGGTGACGATGCACACGAAGCAGGCGGCGTATCGCACCTACGTCGTCGCCGCGCGCGTCCCCGCGGGCTCGGTGGAGCCCGGGCTCTACTGGGACACGCCCGATCCCTATCACTACATCCGCCTCGCGTACGGGGACGCGCGCGGCAAGGACGGCAGCGACTGGCTCATCGTCGGCGGCGAGGACCACAAGACGGGACAGCAGCCCGAGGACCCCGAGGAGCGGCTGCGCTGCCTCGAGGAGTGGACGCGCGCGCGCTTCCGGATGATCGAGGGGTTCGACTACCGCTGGAGCGGCCAGGTGATGGAGCCGGCGGACTTCATGGGCTTCATGGGCCGCAACCCCGGCGACCGCGAGGTCTACATCATCACGGGCGACTCGGGGAACGGGATGACGCACTCGACGATCGGCGCGATGATCGTCGCCGACCTCGTGATGGGGCGCGAGAACCCCTGGGAGAAGCTCTACTCGCCCTCGCGCGTCAACGTGCACCCGGAGTCGGCGCTCGAGTTCATCAAGGAGAACGTCAACGTCGCCGGCCAGTACGCACAGCACGCGACGCCGGGCCAGGTG
>JBJMNJ010000048.1:0-8882 GCA_045804325.1 Gemmatimonadaceae bacterium | reverse complement strand
GAGCCGCTGAGGTGCTCGACGCGGAGCCCGTACTCCTGCGCCATCTCCACGTACATCCAGTCGGGGGGCGTCCAGACGGGGTCCACGAGCTTTCGCTGCACCGTGCGAACCCCCTTCGGGGTCTCGAACACCCAGGAACGCCGGAGGTGGGTGAGCTTGATGCCGCTGCCGACGGCCACCGGGGCCTCCATCAGCGTGTCCGCGCCCTGGATGACCCAGAGAAGCCGATCGTCGAGCGAGACGACGATCCGGTAGCCGCGGTCGCGGTCCGCCCGCTCCTTCACCGTCATCGGTCCGCTGTCGCGGCGGGCCGCCTTGGGCGGACGGCGGCTCGGGACCGGGATCCCGAGCGCCTCGTCCATGGCGAACACGAAGGTCTGCGCGGGTGCCGGGGCGGGTGCCGCGAGTGCGATCAGCGCGGCGCCGGCGAGACGCACTACGGCCGCGCGGACGCGGCCCGGAGCGCGCGCGACGCGCGGCGTGGAGGCGGGTTGCCAGTGGGGGTGGCGACTGCTGCTCATCCGGGTCTCGAGTCCATGGCTACCGAGGAAGCGAACGCGAGCATCGTGCCGCGACGTCGGCATGACGAGCCGTGCGACGCGGGTCCCTCCTCGGGCGTTCCGTACCCCGGATAATCATATAGGTTCGCCGCGGCGCGGAATCCGAAACTCGGAAAAAATTTACCAGTGGATTTTCCGACGCGGCGGTCGAAGTATTCCGCCTCTCCGACGCCTCCCACCGGTCGGCGCCCGCGACGCAATCAGATGTTCACCGATGATTCCGTCGCCCCCCGCTCGTCCAACAGGCAGACCCCAACCCCACGGGACCGCCATGCTCCTCTCCGACCTGCGGTACGCGCTGCGCAGCCTCTCCCGCGCTCGCGGCTTCGCCATCGCCGTCGTCCTGACCCTCGGCCTGGGCATCGGCGCGAACACGGCGATCTTCAGCGTCGTGCGCGGCGTGCTCCTCAAGCCGCTGCCGCACCGCGAGGGGGACCGCCTCGTCTACATCAAGCAGTCCATCGACGGCCCCGGCGGCGAGAACATCCGCTTCTCCGTCCCCGAGATCAACGACTTCCGCGAGGGCGCGAAGAGCCTCGGCGGCATCGCCGAGTACTCGGGGCTCCAGTACACGATGCAGACGGAGCGCGAGGCGCAGCGCATCACGGTCGGCCTCGTCACGGGCAACTACTTCAAGGTGATGGGCCTCGGCGCGGTCCGCGGCCGCACGCTCGACGAGCGTGACGACGGCACCAAGGTGCCGCCGGTGATGGTGCTGACGGAGGAGTTCTGGCGGCGGCGCTTCGGCGCCGACCCCGAGATCGTCGGCAAGTCCGTGCGCGTGGACGGCCGCGCGGTGGAGGTCGTGGGCGTCGTCCAGTCCGCGCCGTACTTCCCGGAGCGCATGGACGCGCTGCTCAACATGGTGATCAGCGAGCACCACACGAGCGCGATGATGGTGCAGGGGCGCACGCACCGCATGACGGACATGATCGCCCGCCTCGCCCCGGGCGCGGGCCTCGAGCAGGCGCGTGCCGAGGCCGCGGCCATCCGCGCGCGCGTGCAGCGCGACCACCCGGAGGCGTACGACCCCGCCTCCAACCCGCGCGTGACCATCACGCCGTTCAAGGAAGTGCTCGGCGAGAAGGCGCGGCTCACGCTGTGGCTGCTCATGGGCGCGGCCGCCTTCGTGATGATCATCTCCTGCGCGAACGTCGCCAACCTCACGCTCATGCGCGGCGTGCGCCGCGAGCACGAGCTCGTGGTGCGTGCCGCGCTCGGCTCGGGCACGGCGCGCCTGCGCAAGCTGCTGCTCGTCGAGAACCTCGTGCTCGCCCTCGGCGGCGCCGTGCTCGGCCTCCTCATCGCCGCGGGCGGCGTGCGGCTCCTCGTCTCGCTGGCCGAGCGGTACTCGCCGCGCGCGAACGAGATCCGGCTGGACGGCGGCGTGCTGGCGTTCACGGTCGTGCTGAGCGTCATCGTCGCGCTCATCCTGGCGATCGCCCCGCCGCTCGCCCGCGAGGGGACGCTCGGCTCGCTGCTCGCCGGCGGCGCCAACCGCGGGAGCGGCACGGTGCGGCGGCAGCGCCTGCAGCGCGGGCTGGTCGTCGCCCAGATCGCCGTCTCCGTGCTCCTGCTGACCGGCGCGGGCCTCCTCACGCGCACCATGCTCGCGCTCTCCGACGTGGACGACGGCCTCCGGAAGCAGCAGGTGCTCACGATGGAGGTCCCGATCAGCTACACCATCGGCGACGTCAACGCGCGCCAGCTCTACGGCCGGCTCAAGGACGCGGTGGCGGGGATCCCGGGCGTGCGCGAGGTGGCCGTCGGCTCGAACATGCCGCTGCGCGCCACGCAATTCCAGCTCGAGGTGAAGGCCGAGGGCCGCGCGCTCCAGGCCGGCGAGCCGATGCCGCGCGCCGAGTACCGCACGGCGAGCCCGGAGTACTTCCGCGCGGCGGGCATTCCGCTGCTCAGCGGGCGCGAGTTCACGTCGACGGACCGCGACAGCGCGGGGCTCGTGGTCATCCTCAACAAGTCGCTGGCGGACCGCCTGTTCCCGGGCCTGGACCCGGTCGGGCGGCGCGTGGCGTGGACCGGCGACGTCCTGCGCTTCATCGGCATCAGCGACGCGTGGCGCACCGTGGTGGGCGTGGTCGGGGACACGAAGGACGGCGGGCTCGACGCCGAGCCGCACCCGGCCGTGTTCCTCCCGTTCGCGCAGGGGATGGCGGCCGCGGGCGGCGGGCTCGTGATCCGCACCGACCGCGACGCGAAGTCGCTCGTCGGGTCCGCGACGCGCACCGTGCGCGAGGTCGCGCCGAGCGAGGCGATCGAGAACGTCATGACCGTGGACGAGATCCGTGACCAGAGCGTCGCGCCGCGGCGCCTCAACGCCGCGCTGGTGTCGTCCTTCGGCATCCTGGCCGTGGTCATCGCCGCCGTCGGCATCGCCGGCGTGCTCGCGTTCTCGGTGAGCGCGCGCGTCAACGAGATCGGCATCCGCATGAGCCTCGGGGCGGACAGCGGCCGCGTGCAGCGCATGATCCTCGGCGAGGGCGGCGTGCTCCTCGCCGTCGGCCTCGTGGTCGGCATCGCGGCCTCGGTGCTCGCGACGCGCCTCATGAGCGGGCTGCTGTTCGGCGTGTCCCCGCACGACCCGGTCACGCTGCTCGTCGTGGCGCTGGCCATGGTCGCGGTCGGCGTGGGCGCCTGCTGGCTGCCGGCCCTCCGCGCCGCGCGCATCAACCCCGTGGAGGCCATCCGGGGGCGGTAGCGCGCGGCGGCTCGGCAGCGCCCGGCTGGCCCCACGGCGGCGTACGAGGAACCTTCACGCGCCGCCGTGGGAACGCCGATGCCCTCGACTCCGGCGCCGACGCACCATTCATTCATCTCGATCGGAGGTGACCGGTGCGAATCGCGCTGGGCGCCGCCTTCTGGCCGGACGCGCGTATCGGCGTGGGCGTGAACGTCGTCATTCTGGTGGCGCTCGCGGTGAGCGCGTGGCAGGGCTGGCTCCAGATGCGGTCGGATGGCGTTCCGGCAGGGAGATGTCCTCTTGAGCGAAGCGTCCTGGATGCGTGAGGTGGACGAAGACGTGGACGTGCCGCGCTCGGCGCTGCACCCGGACCGGCGAACGCGCCGCGCGGCGGCACAGCGCGCCGCGACCGGCGCGGGGGTGGTGCTCGCGCCCGCGCGCCACTGGGCGCGGGTCTACGTGCGCGACCTCGTCTACGGCGCCAACGACGGCATCATCACGACCTTCGCTGTCGTGGCGGGCGTCGCCGGCGCGTCGCTCCCGGCCTCCGTGGTGCTGATCCTCGGCGTCGCGAACCTCGTGGCCGACGGCATCTCCATGGGCGCGAGCAACTACCTCGGCATCCTCTCCGAGGAGCACGCCGACCACGCGGCGGCCGGGGCGGCCGACGAGGTGCCTTCGCGCGCCGGCGCCCTGCGCCACGGGCTCGCGACCTTCGTGGCGTTCGCGCTCGCCGGAGCCGTCCCGCTGGTCGCCTACGTCGCTCCGGTGCCGCCCGCCTCGCGCTTCGCCGCCGCGACCGTGCTCACGCTCGGCGCGCTGTTCGGTGTGGGCGCCGCGCGCACCTTCGCGACGCGCAAGCCGTGGTGGACGAGCGGGCTCGAGATGCTCGTCGTGGGCGCGGGCGCCGCGGCCGTCGCCTACTGGATCGGCGACCTCGTGTCGAAGGCGGTGGGGACGGGGATCTGAGAGCCGGGAGCAGGGAGCAGGGGTCGGCCGCTCCCTGCTCTCTGTAGCTCAGGGTACGATCAGCACCGCCGTCTGTGCCGCGCGCACGAGCTTGGACGAGACGCCGCCCAGGACGAGGCGCTCGAAGAAGCCGTGGCCGTGCGTTCCGACGACCACGAGCTCCACGGCCGTCGCCTGCGCGAACTCGAGCACCGCGTCGGACGGCTCGCCGCGCAGCGTCACCGACTCGATCGTCGCGATCGCGTCTTCGGGCAGGCTCGCGCGAAGACGCCTGAAGGCCTCGGCGATGCCGCGCTCGGTCTCGGGCGCGAGCGACTGCCAGCTGCCGCCCGCGAACGCGACCCGCGGCGCGACGTGCGCGAGGTAGACGATCGCTCCGTGCTCGACTACCCCGAGCGCTGCGCGCGCGGCGCCGGCGGAGAAGGCGCTCAAGTCGGTGGCGACGACCGCCCGCCACGGCAGCTCGTCGGCGCTCGCCGGCACGGCGAGCACCGGCACGTCGGCCAGCCGCGCGAGCTGGAGCGCGGTCTCCGTGCCGAGGAGCCGGTCGCGCAGCCGGTGCCGCCCGATGCCGACGACGATGATCCCGGCGCCGAGCTCGGAGGCCGTCCGCGCGATGCGGCGGGCCGGGACGCCCGTCTCCACCTCGATGCAGGCGCCCGCGTCCTCGCCGATGACCTTGCGCACCTGCTCGCGGACGACGGCCAAGCGCTGCTTGGTCCGCGCGATGTCGAGGCGCGCGGGGTCGGGGAGTGCGTCGGCGCCGGTCGTCGGCACGAGGAGGCTGTCCACGACGCTGAGCACGTGCAGACGCTCGCCCGCGCGCTCGGCGAGCCGACGGCCCACGACGAGCGCGGCGTCGGCGGCGGGAGAGCCGTCGGTCGCTACGATCACGGGACCGTGCAGCGCCGTCGCCGGCGCGGCCAGCGCGAGCCCACCGGTGGAGGTCCGTCGCTCGAGCTCGATCATTGATGCCCTCCGGGTTGCTCCCGCGCTCGCCGCCGCGCCGGACGACGCTCGGGCGCATCGCGGGATACGTCGGCACGTTAGGGCGCGGCGCAGAGAGGGTCTGTCCGGAGCCGGGGCAGGACGCGTCGGCGCCCGCCATGGGGCCGCGTGCGGCGATCCCCGACGCAGATCGCGGCCCCCCGCCGACAGCGCGCGCGCTGCCGCCGGGCCAGCATCCATTCGCGCAGGTGCGGTAAGGTCCGCGCGAAGGCGCGCGGCGCCGCGCTCGATCGGGGAGGCCCAGCCATGCTGAGAGTGCGGGACGTCATGACGCGCGAGGTGATCGCGGTCGAGCCCTGGACCCCGCTGCGCGAGGCCGCGGCGCTGCTGGCGGCGAGGCACGTCAGCGGCGTGCCGGTCGTCGAGAACGGCCGGCTGGTCGGCGTGATCTCCTCCACCGACCTCCTCGCGGCCGCGGGCACCGCCGAGCGCGAGGCGGAGACGGACGACGAGGCCGCGGACGACGAGCCGCCCGGCGCGTGGGAGGACGGCAACGACCCGCCGTCTGCCTACTTCGTGGACGCATGGGAGCGGGCCGCGGACCTCGCGTCCGCCGTCGGCGACCGCACCGCGGCGCCAGCCGAGCCAGCGTGGTCGCGCACGGTCGACGAGGCGATGACGCGCGACGTGCTCACCGTGGCGCCGGGCGTGTCCCTCGAGGCGGCGGCGTCCGCGATGCGCCGCGCCGCCGTGCACCGCCTGCTCGTGGTGGAGGAGGGACGCCTCGTCGGGGTGGTCTCCGCGATGGACGTCGTGCGGGCCGTCGCCGAGCGCCGCCTCGGCGCGCGGACGTACGTCTTCGGGCACGCCGCGAGTCTCGCCCCGCGCGGACGCGGCCGCCCGATCGCGTTCGCGGACGGCGCGGACGCGCGACTGTCAGGGGAGCAGCGCCGCTGAGCCGTAGGTCTCGCGGGCGCGAGCGTAGCGCTCGTAGCGCTCGTAGCGCTCGTGCTCGCTCGCGCGGCTACTCGGCGAGCTTGTCGCCGACGAGCTCGTACTTCCGGCTGCTCTTCTCGAGGAACCGCTCGCGCACGCACGGCGCACCGTCCGCGACCATGCGCCTCCCGCGTGCGATCACCTCGCGGATCTCCAGCGTGCCCCGCTGCAGCACGACGAGGTCCGCGTCGCACCCCGCGGCGACCGCGCCCTTGCCCCGCAGCTTCAGCACGCGCGCGGTGTTCTGCGTGACCAGCGGCAGCATCTGCTCCAGCGGGATGCCGAACTTCACCACGAGCCCGCAGAGCTGGTCCCAGAAGATGTCCGGCGTGCTCGAGTCGGAGTCGGAGGACACCGTGAGCCGGTCCATCGGCCCGCCGTGGTCGCGGTAGTGGCGCACCCATTTCGCGAGGTCCTTCTCCACGACGTCGAAGTCCACGTACGCGCCCCGCTTCGCGAGGTCGATCGCCTCGTCGAGGAGCCGCTCGTTGCGCTGGACGTGCGTGGGGTAGAGGCACTCCGGCTTGATGCGGTACTCCTCGACGAGCTGCCGGAGCGGCGCCAGCCTCGTGTCCTCCTCCCCGATGTGGAAGTGGGTGACGCCCGCCTTGCCGGTGAGCAGCCCGCCCACGTGCGTGTCGCGCACGACGGTGGCGATCTCCTCGACCGACTGGCTCAGCGAGCGCTCGTCGGAGATCGCGATCTCGCCCGTGCCCACCACCTCGTCGATGAACATGATGTCCTGCCGCACGGAGTCGAGCACGGTCGTGGGCGGGACGTTGTAGCCGCCGGTCCACATGCACGTCGTGATGCCCTCGTCGGAGAGCCCTTTCACGTGCCCGAGCAGCCCGCTGATGGTCTTCATCGTCGTGTCGACGCCGAGCGTGCCGACCACCGTCGTGATGCCGGCGCGCACGATCTCGGTGAGGAAGAGCATCGGCGTCTGGAGCGAGAGCCCTCCCTCGCCGCTGCCGCCGAGCAGGTGCTCGTGCGGGTCGACGAACCCGGGAACGACGTGGCAGTCGGTCGCGTCGATGACGTCGTAGTCGACGCCGAGCGCGTCGAGCGCCTTGCGGTCCACGCGGCCGACCTTGACGACCTTCGACGCGGAGACGAGCACCGAGTGGGTGCCGCGCGGCTCGGGCGCGTAGATCTCGCCGTGCTCGATCAGCAGGAACGGAGGGCTGTCCATGAGTCGCTCGTCGTATGTCTGGTAGGGTGCACGCGCCTCGCCAGCGGCGTGCGCGAGCCGCCGAGCGGCACCGCCGCCTCGTCAGGCATGTGCACGGTCGACGACGCGGAGTCGCAGGCCCGCGCTGTCCTCGACCAGCGCCTCCTCGTGCACCGGGTCGGCCCCGCGGTCGGTCGCGCGGCGGGACAGCCGTGCGAGGCGCGCCGCGAGGAACGGTCCCTCCGCGAATGCGGGGCAGTCGTAGAACTCGCCGTCGCCGGGCACCACGCCGAGCGCGTCGAGCACCTCGCGCTCGAACTCGCGGCGCAGGCGGCCGCTGACGTCGCGGACGTCCGGCACCCGGTCGAGGCACGACGGCGCGGCGACCACGACACGGTCGAAGACGTCGTCGATGCGCGCGAGGCCGATGGGCAGCAGCACACGGCGTCCGGCCCGTGCGCCGCCCGCGACCTCCACCTCGAGGTAGCGGACGCAGCGCAGCGCGAGGTCCACGTGCAGGTCGCGCACGACGCCGACGGGCTCGAACGTGGGCGACGTCACCTCCCATCCGCGGACGTCTGGTGCGCCGTCGGCCAGCTCGCACCCCGGCATGCGGCTCAGGCTCTCGATGCCCCCGCTTCTCTCGAACACGCTCGTCGCCCCCGTGCAAGGTCGCGCGCCTGAACGCAGGGTCCATTCCGGCGCGAGGTGCGGGTACGCTACCGCTCCCGACGGGGCGCCGAGCCGGTTAGATTTCGGGCACCATCACGAAGGCCGCGCGACGCCCCGGCAGGGCCGGGCCCGCCGGGGCGTCGTCGTGCCAGCAGGGGACCGCGTATGACCGCCGCCGCAGAGAGCACCCTCGAGGCCGCCGTCCGCCGACGGCGGACGTTCGCCATCATCAGTCACCCCGACGCGGGGAAGACGACCCTCACGGAGAAGCTCCTCCTCTACGGCGGAGCCATTCACCTCGCGGGGGCCGTCAAGGCGCGCCGGTCGCAGCGGCACGCCACGTCCGACTGGATGAAGCTCGAGCAGGAGCGCGGCATCTCGGTCACGTCGAGCGTCATGCAGTTCGAGTATCTCGACTACGTGATCAACCTGCTGGACACGCCGGGCCACGAGGACTTCTCCGAGGACACCTACCGCACGCTGGTCGCCGCCGACAGCGCCGTCATGCTGCTCGACAACCGCAAGGGCGTCGAGGAGCGCACGCGGCAGCTCTTCGAGGTGTGCAAGCTGCGGCGGACGCCGATCTTCACCTTCGTCAACAAGTGCGACCGCGCCGGCGAGGACCCGCTGAAGCTCGTGAGCGACGTCGAGGCGGACCTCGGCATCCAGTGCCACGCGGTCACCTGGCCGATCTTCCGCGACTCGCAGTTCGTCGGCGTCTACGACAGGCGGAAGGACGAGATCCATCGCTTCGAGCGCGACGAGACGCACGGCGCGGAGCGCGTGCGCGAGACCGTCGCGGCGCTCGCGAGCGACGAGGCGCGCGCGCTCCTCGGCGACGCGGCCTGGGAGCAGCTCGCGAACGAGA
>JBJMNJ010000047.1:0-18344 GCA_045804325.1 Gemmatimonadaceae bacterium | reverse complement strand
CGCGTCGGCCCCCGTCGCCGCGCGCGCGGCCACGCACGAGTCGGCGACCGCGACGCGGGCGCGCGGGTGCCAGGCCCCGGCGATCCGCACCAGGGCGCGCACGAGCGCGCGCTCCCCGCCGACGTGCGCGAGCCCGCCGGCGCCGACCCACCACATGCCGGGCGCGCCCGCCACGGGCGTCACCTGCGGGCTCGCGACGAGGAGGGCGGCGGTCGTCTGGGTCACCGCGCGCTCCACCGCCGCGGCGTCCCACGGGAGCACCTCGAGGGCCGCGCAGCGCGCCCGCGCTTCCGTGGCGGTCATCCCCGCGCGCACCCCCGCGCGCCCGGCCGCCGCCGTCACGGCGCGCAGCCGCTCGCGCGCGTCCCCCGGCTCGGCGAGCGCCAGCGGGCGGTCGTCCCAGTGCGGGGCCGCGGCGCCGTCGTTAGGTGTGGCGCCGGCGGCGCCGGCGGCGCGGGGCTCCGGCGGGAGGAGCTCGAGCTGGCCCTCGGCGTCGGGCCAGGGGCCCCCGAGCGGGCACGCGGCCGCGGCGCCCGCAGCCCCTGCGGCACGCGCCTCGACCAGGGCGCCCACCGGGAAGCGCGGGATCCGCACGCACGCCACCCGCCATTCAGGCCGCACCGCCCACCTCCGCGTCGCCGGGTGCCTCGGGGCTGCGCCCCGCGCCGGCCACGGGGGCGCCGCGGCGGGGGCACTGCACGAAGCACGCCAGATACCGAATAAACACCGAAAGGTTGGAGCGAGACGAAAACGCCGGCGCCTTCGCGATCCGCCGCGCGCGCCGCCGCCTAACGCATGTCGAGTTGGAAGTACCCAACCTATCGGCCCCGGCGCGGGAGTCAAGCGGAGAATTCCCGCGCGCGGTGCGCGGAAGTTTTCCACACGTTTTCCACGCGTTGCCGCCGCGCGGCCGCGCGCGTTAGCGTTGTCCGGTGACGAGTCCCCCGCGCCGCGCCGGCGGCCACCTAACGATCCTAACGATGCGGGACCGGGTCGCGGGGCCGCTGCGCGGGGCGCTCCGCCGGACGCTGCGGCAGGGCGTCACGCCGGGGCGGCTCGCCGCGAGCGTCGCGGTCGGCCTCGTGGTGAGCGTCTTCCCGGTGGTCGGGACCACGACGGCGCTCTGCGCCGCCATCGCGCTCGCCTTCCGGCTGAACCTCGTCGCCATCCAGGCGGCGAACTACGCGGCGTTCCCGCTCCAGCTCGCGCTGTTCGTGCCGCTCGTGCGCCTCGGGGAGCGGGTGCTCGGGGCGCCGCGGCTCGCGCTCGCCCCCGCCGCCGTCGCCGACGCGTTCGCGCGGGGCGCGGGGCACGCCGCGCGCGTGCTCTCGCTCGCGCTCTGGCACGCGGCGGTCGGGTGGGCGGTGGTGGCGGCGCCGGCGGCGCTGCTCCTCCACGCGGCGCTCCGCCCCGCGCTCGCGCGCCTGCTCACCACGTCCGCTCGCGCCGCACCCCCCGGCGGTCCGGCGCCTCGGGGTGGCGGCCGAGCCGCCGCGGGGTGACGATCGCGCACGCCAGCTCCACGGGCCGCGGCGCGGCGCCCCCCTTCTCGACCGACACGACGAGCCGGCGCCGGCCCCCCGGCGCGCGGCCCTGCACGCGCAGCCGCACCGCGCCGCCGGCGCCGCGCTCGACCCCGGCGTCGGCGAGCACCACCGCCGCGGCGTCCCCCTCGCGCGCGAGGTGGGCGAGGCGCGCCGCGACCGCGCGCGTGAGCGGCGGCCCGCCGTCGAGCACCACGAGGGCGAAGGCGCCGCTCCGGAGCAGGACGTCGGCGCACCAGGGAGCGCGCGCGGGGTCCCGCGGCCGCACGGCGACGAAGGCGCCGGGGTCGGCGGCGAGGGGGGCCCAGTCGCGCGGCGCGAGCGTGCGCGCGGCGTCCACGTAGGCGACGGCGAGCCCGCGCGCCACCGTCGCCTCCACGAGCCGCCGCACGAGCGTGGTCTTGCCGCTCCCGCGCGCCCCCAGCACCTCCGTCACCCGCCCGCGCGGCACCCCGCCCGCGGCGAGCGCCCCGTCGAGCGCGGCCCAGCCGGTGCCTAACGCCGCCGGCCCGCCCCCGGGCGCCCCGGCGCCCGGGGCGGGGAGGGCGGTGCCGAGGACGTCGGCGATGCGGGAGCGGAGAAGGGCGAGCGACATGCTGATGGCGAGGGAGCGCTGGGCGGCGAACGATGCTGACGGCCGACGGCTGGCCGCGGCCGAGTGCAGTGAGCCGCGGTCAGCCGTCGGCTGGCAGCGGAGGTCGCAGCGCAGCGCCGTCCGCGCCGTTAGGCGCGCCCGGCGCCGGCCGCTCGTCGGCCGCGAAGAGATCCATCTGCCGCTCGGGCGGGCCGGCGGGCTCGGGGGCCTCGTCGCCGTCGTCGTCCGTCTCGTAGGCGTACGCGGCGATCCCGTACCGCGCCCGGAGCCGCCGGAAGAACTGCCGGAGCCCCTCGCGGTAGCGCGCCCCGGCGTTGGCGCTGCGCGCGTAGGTGGCCCGGTAGCGCTCGGCCAGGTGCGGGAACTCCTGCTCGATGAACGGGAGGTAGCGGCGCCGCGCCTCGTGCTGGAGCCGGAGCGCGCACGCGCCGACGTGCGCCGCCCCCGCCGCGGCCACGCGCGCCACCAGCCGCTCGAGCGCCGCGGGGTCGTCGGTGATGCCGGGGAGCACGGGCATCACGTTCACCCCCACGTCGAGTCCCGCCGCGCTCAGGCGCGCGATCGCGCGCAGGCGGGCCTCCGGGGTCGGGGCGCGCGGCTCGAGGCGGCGCGCGAGCTCGCGGTCCACCGTGATGAGCGAGACGTGCACCGACACGCGCGAGTGCCGCGCGAGGCGGCCGAGGACGTCGACGTCGCGCGTGACGAGCGGGCTCTTCGTGATGATCGTGACGTCGAGCCCGGGGTGCTCGGCCAGCACCTCCAGGATGCCGCGCGTCAGGCGGAAGCGCCGCTCGGCGGGCTGGTACGGGTCGGTGGCGGTGCCGATGACGATCGACTCGCCGTTCAGCAGCGCGAGGTGGCGCGCGCTCCCGTGGCGCAGGGCGCGGCGCAGCCGCTCCGGGGCGTTGCGCTTCACGAAGATCCGCCGCTCGAAGGCGAGCCACGTCGGCATCGCGGCCGCGTCCTGTCGGAGCGCGGCGTCGAGCACCTCCCCCGCGGCCGAGCGCTCCATGACGTAGCGGTGCGTGTAGCGCGCGTAGCAGTAGGCGCAGCCGAAGGCGCACCCGACGTACGGGTTCACCGACCAGAAGCCCATCCCGGTGGTCTCCGGCCCGTTGAGGACGCTGCGGGCGGTGACGCCGTAGTAGCGGATGTCACTCTGCTCCCCGATCACGGGAAGGGCCCGCGGCCCATCGGCGTCGGCGAAGAAGGTGCCTTGCGTCATCCGTCTGCCTCCGGTGGTCGTCGACGACTGCGGGGCAGGATTTATACCGAATAAAGCCCGAAACCACAAGCGGCCCCCCGCGGCGCCCGTCGTCGCAGTGCAGCGCCGGCCCCGACGCGGGGTTCCGGTTGTCGAACGCGTACGGCGCGCACGGAATCGAGCGATACGCTACCTTCTGCACGTATGGCCCCGCTCGGCCCGCCGAGCCGCACGTCGCGCAGCCCGGTGAACTCGCACACCCTGCCGGAGCCGACGCAGCAGGTCCAGCTCGCGCCGGCGTCCGGTTCCGCTCCTGCGGTGCTGCGCACCGCGGTGCGTTGGTGCGACGGAGCCCCCGCGCGGCGACGCACGGGTGCGACGCCGTACCCGGACGATCACCCGTTCACCGCGCGGCGCGCGACGTGGCGTGCGCTGCGTCACGTTAGGCACCAGAGCCCCGAGCCTCCGATGTCCCCGACGTCTCACGCGGGTCAGAGCCGCCGCCGCGACGCGCTGCGCGCGCAGGTCGAGGAGGTCGCCGCGCGCGTGCGCTCGCTCACGGCGGGCATGAGCGACGCCCAGCTCCGCTGGACGCCGCCGGACGGCGGCTGGAGCGTCGGCCAGGTGCTCGAGCACCTCTGCATCGCCGACGACATGTACCTCGAGCGGATGCGCGCGCTGGTCGCGCGGCCCGACGCGCCGCGCGCGGCGCCGGACGCCGAGTGGCGGCCGACGCTCGCCGGCCGGCTCCTCGTGCGCGCGCTCGAGCGGCCTCGCAAGCTGCCGGCGCCGCGGATGTGGACGCCGTCCGCGCCGCGCGCCGGCGTGGCGGCGGCATACGCGTCGCGACTCGACGAGCTCCTCGCGCTCCTCGACCGCGGCGCCGCGCTCGACTGGCGCCGCGTGCGCACGAGCTCCCCCGTCTCCCGCCTCATCCGCCTCAACCTCGGGGACTGCTTCACGCTGCTCGCCGTGCACGGACGCCGGCACCTCGGGCAGATGGAGCGCGTCGCCGCGCGCCCCGGCTTCCCGGCCTGACGGCGCGCCCGCGCCGCGCCGCATATTCTCTCGCGATGCTCACGCGATCCGACGCCGCCGCCATCGCCGCCGCGTGCGCGCGCCTTGCCGCGGGCGGCGGGGCGGGCGCGCTGGCGAGCGTCGCGCGCCGCCGCGGGTCGCTCCCGATGAGTGGCACGGCGAAGCTCCTCGTCACCGCCGACGGCCGCCGGACGGGCACCGTCGGCGGCGGGTGCGTCGAGGCGGAGGTCGTCGAGCGCGCCCTCTCCGCGGCCGCGACGCGGCGCCCCGCGCTGAGCGAGCACACGCTGAACGCCGAGCTCGCGGGCGACTACGGGCTCACCTGCGGCGGCACGGCGGTGATCTTCCTCGAGCCGGTCTACCCGGACCCGCTCCTCGCGCGCGTCCACGCCGCCTGCGCGGACCTCGCCGCGCGCGGCGGCCGCGGCGTCGTGGCCACGGCGCTCGACTGGAGCGCCGGCCCGGCCAAGGCGCTCCTGCCCGGCGCGGGCACGCCCGTGGGCGAGGCGCCGCCCGCGCTGCTCGCCGCCGCGCGCGCCTACGCGCGCGACGCGGGCGCCGAGCTGCCGTCGTTAGGCTCCGGCGGCCTCGTCGAGCGGCTGGCGGCGGCGCCGCGGCTCGTCGTCTTCGGCGGCGGCCACGTCGGCGCGCGCGTGGCCGAGGCGGCGGCGTTCGCCGGCTGGCGCGTCACCGTCGCCGACGACCGCCCGGAGTTCGCCGACCCGGCGCGCCTGCCGTTCGCCGAGCGCGTGGTCGCGTGCGACCCGCGCGACGTGGGGCCGGCGATGGCGGGCGCCGACCCGGCGGACACCTACGCCGTCGTCTGCACGCGCGGCCACCAGCACGACGCCGTCATCGTCGACCAGCTCGCGCGGCTCGACCTGCCCTACCTCGGCATGCTGGGCAGCCGCCGCAAGGTCGCCCTGACGTGGCGATTGCTGGAGAGCTGGGGTGTGGCGCCCGAGCGGTTGGCGAGGGTTCACGCGCCGGTCGGGCTGAGCATCGCCGCCGACACTCCGAGCGAGATCGCCGTCAGCGTCGTCGCGCAGATGATCGCCGTACGTCGGGGCGCCGGGCACACCGTTCTCGACCCACGGGCTGAAGGCTGACCCGCTGGGCGGCAGCAGTCGCCCGGCGCACCCGCCCGACTTCGGCGGGCGCCCGGCCAGCGTTCGTAGCTTCGTGCACCTCCCCTCGTCAGCTGCGCCGCTTCGCGCGTGACGTCGCCTGCGCGGCGAGGGGATCGTCCGGCCAGTGGTGCTTCGGGTACCTGCCGCGCAGGTCCTTCCGCACGTCGAAGTAGCTCGAGCGCCAGAAGCTCGCGAGGTCGCGCGTGACCTGCACCGGGCGGTGCGCGGGGGAGAGGAGGCGCAGCGTCACCGGCACGCGGCCGCCGCCCACGCGCGGCGACTCGGCGAGGCCGAACACCTCCTGGAGCCGCACGGCGAGCGCCGGGGCCGCGGGGTCCGCGTAGTCCACCGGCAGGCGCGAGCCGCTCGGCACGACGAGGTGCGTCGGCGCGAGCTCGTCGAGGCGCGCGCGCTGCTCCCACGTGAGGCGGTCGAGCAGCGCGGCGGCGAGGTCCACCCGCCGCACGTCGTCCAGCCGGCGCAGGCCGTGGAGGCGCGGGAGCAGCCACTGCTCCGCGTCGCGGAGGAGCGCCTCGTCGGAGAGGTCGGGCCACGCGGGGTCGAGCGCGCGGAGGAACGCGACGCGCTCGCGGAGCCGGAGCGCCGCGTCGCTCCACGGAAGCGCCGCGAGCCCCGCGCGGCGTGCGCCCGCCAGCAGCGCCGCGGCGACCTCCTCCTCGTCCGCGTCGCGGAGCGGGACGTCGCGGAGGACGATCGCGCCGAGGCGCGTCCGCTCGCGCGCGAGCACCGAGCGCGTCTCGTCGTCCCACTCCACGATCCGCTCGGTCACCACCTGGTCGCCGACGTGTCGCAGCAGGTCCGCCTCGTCGAGCGGCGCGGCGAGGAAGATCCGGCTCTCGGGCCGCCGCCCGTCGAGCTCCGCGACGGCGAGGTAGGGCGCGGTGCTCAGCCCCTGCGGCTCGGCGAAGTACGCGCCCTGGCCGCCGCGCATCACGTAGCGCCCGGCTCCCGCGCCCGGGCGGCGCTGCGCGACGCGGTCGGGGTAGGCGAAGGCGAGCGCGACGCCGCACCGGTCCACGTCCGCGGCCGCGCCGCTGCCGACGCCGAGGCGCCGCCTCCACTCGTCGGACGCGGCGCGCGCGCGGCGCACGCCCTCGCGGTCCAGCGTGAAGCCGGCGGGCGGTCCCCCCTCGCGCCGCAGGAGCTCCACGCGGTGGCGCAGGTCCGCGTCCACGGCGGGCCCGTCCGCGCGCAGCACGTCGCGCTCGCTGAGCAGCGCGGCGAGGTCGCACGCGAGCGCGCCGAGCCCGAGCGGCGCGCACGCGAGCGCCATGTGCGCGAGGCGCGGGTGGAGCCCGAGCGCCGCCATGCGGCGGCCGTGCGCCGTGACGCGTCCCGCGGCGTCGAGCGCGCCGAGCTGCGCGAGGAGCTCGCGCGCCCGGGCGAACGCCGCGGCGGGCGGCGCGTCGAGCCAGCGCAGCTCGGCGGGGTCCGCGACGCCGGCATCCGCCAGGGCGAGCGCGAGCGGCGCGAGGTCGGCCTCGAGGATCTCGGGCGCGGCGTGCGCCGCGAGCGAATGCTGCTCGTACTCGTCCCACAGCCGGTAGCACACTCCGGGTCCCAGGCGCCCCGCGCGGCCGCGACGCTGGTCGGCCGCGGCGCGCGAGACGCGCACGGTCTCGAGGCTCGCCATGCCGGTGCGCGGCGAGAAGCGCGGCACGCGCGCGAGCCCCGAGTCCACCACCACGCGCACGCCCTCGATCGTCAGGCTGGTCTCGGCGATCGACGTTGCGAGGACGACCTTGCGGCGCCCGGGCGGCGACGGCGCGATGGCGCGGTCCTGTGCGTCGCCGGCGAGGGATCCGTGGAGCGGGACGACGTCCACCCCATCGGCGAGCGGGCCGCCGAGCAGCGCGGCCTCGGCGCGGCGGATCTCGCCGGCGCCGGGGAGAAAGGCGAGCACGTCCCCGTCGTGCTCCGCGAGCGCGCGCCGCGTCGCGGCGGCGACGCCGGCGGCCACGACGTCCGGCCGCTGCTCGCCGCGCCCCGGGCGACCGAGGTAGCGCGTCTCGACGGGCCAGCTCCGCCCCTCGCTCGTCACCACCGGTGCGCCGCCGAGGAGCGCGGCGACGGCGCCTCCGTCGAGCGTGGCGGACATGACGATCAGGCGCAGGTCGCCGCGGAGCACGTCGCGCGTCTGGAGCGTCAGCGCGAGCCCGAGGTCGGCGTGGATGCTGCGCTCGTGGAACTCGTCGAAGATCACCACACCGACGCCGTCGAGCGCGGGGTCGTCCTGCAGGAATCGCGTGAGGATTCCCTCGGTGACGACCTCGACGCGCGTGCGCGGGCCGACGCGGGACTCGAGACGGACGCGGTAGCCCACGGTCTCGCCGACGCGCTCGCCGAGGGAGCGCGCCATGAAGTGCGCGGCGGCGCGGGCCGCGAGGCGGCGCGGCTCGAGCATCACGACGCGGCGCCCCGCGAGCCACGGCTCGCCGAGCAGCGCGAGGGGAACGCGCGTCGTCTTGCCCGCGCCGGGCGGCGCCTGCAGGACGGCGGCGCGGCGCTCCGCGAGGGCTGCGCGGAGCTCGGGGAGGATCGACTCGACGGGGAGCACGGCGGAAATCTAAGACTGCGGACCGGAGCCCTCGGGATCCGCCTACTGGCCGGCCCGAGGTCGTCGGTCCGCAGCTCGCAGCTCGCCGTGTCCTTCAGTCGCTCGAGCGGCGGCCCATCCCCGCGAACAGGTCGTCGATCAGCGGCGCGGGCTGCGGCTCGCCGGCGGCGAGGGCGTAGTCCTCGGCGGGGAGGAGCGAGAGCGTCTCGAAGACCTCGCGGTGCACGTGCTGCGAGCGGTGCGCCTCGAAGGCGCCGTGCTTCTGGGGCAGCCACGCGCGCACGTCGACGCGGGCGGTGGCGGGGAGCCCCTGCCGCACCTTCGCCCGCGAGCCCTCGGGGAACGGGCCGAAGGTGATGTAGTAGAGGCGTCGCGGGGCGTGCGGCGAGCGGCCCTGCGCGACCTGCTCCGGGAACGCGTCGGCGCGCGCCGCGAGCTCGAACGCCCGCGTAGCCAGGCGGCCGATCGTCTTGTGGTCCGCGTGCCCGTTCGGCGCACCCTCCGGACCGAACGTCACGACGACCTCGGGGCGGTGCTCGCGGAGGAAGTCCACGATCTCGCTGAGGAGCGTCGCCTCGGAGACGGTCGCGAGGCCGCCGTCCGGATGCCCGGCCGCGCGCACCGAGGTGACGCCGAGCACGCGCGCGGCCTCGTGCAGCTCCTGCCGCCTGACGAGGCCGAGCTCCGCGGGGCCGGACACCGGCACGGACGAGCTCTTCCCGGCGTTGCCGTCGGTGGCGACGTAGAGGTGGCAGGCGATCCCCTCGGCGGAGTAGCGGGCGAGGGAACCGCCGATGGAGAACGTCTCGTCGTCCGGGTGCGCGAAGACGGCGCAGAGCGCGCGCTGCACTCAGCTCTTCCGAATGGTCACGCTGCCGTTGACGGTCTCGATGTGCACCCTGTGCCGGCCGTCGCCGATGACGCCCTCCAGCCGGTTGCGCGACATGCCGCCCTCCATGGTGATCGGGAGGTCGGAGTCGATGCGGCCGTTCACCGTCGAGAGGCTGACGTGCGCGCCGAGGTTCGCGGGCAGCTCGGCCGTCACCGGGCCGTTCACCGTCTTGAGCTCGATGGCGCCCTCGCCCGCGCTCATGGCGCCGATGTGCGCCCGGATGGGACCGTTCACCGTCTCCGCGCGGAGCGGGCCGACGCTCGTGGACGCCTCGACGGGGCCGTTCACCGTCCTCGCCCGCACCTCGCCGCCCGCCCCCTCGACGTCCACCTTGCCGTTCACCGTCTGCACGTCCACGCGAACGCCGGCGGGGACGTAGACGGCGAACTGCACGTTGACCGTCTTGCGGCGGTAGAGCATCCGCTTCCACCACGCCTCGTTGTGCGACTTGTACTGGCGCTCGTTGCAGTCGCCGCCGCGCTTGCCCCACATCGCGCAGATCGTGACGCCGGAGGCCGAGCTGTCGACGACGAAGCGGACCGGCTCGGGGCGGCGGCCGTTCCAGCGCTTCTCCGCCGTGACGCGCAGGCCGCCCGCTGGCGCCTCGCGCACGACGACGGGGCCGTTGGTGTTGCGGATGCGGACCCACTGGCCGCCGGTCAGGGCGCCCTCGTAGGCGAACGACTTCTCGTCCCAGGGTTGGCCGCCGCGCGAGCAGGCGGTCAGGGCGAGCGGGAGGGCGGCGATGAGGAGGCGGCGCATGGCAGCTCCGGGCACTCGAGTCGGGTCGTGTGGGGCGCGTCGTTCGTGGAGCCACTACGCGGCGCCGCCCGCTAGTGTGTCACCGGCGGCCGCGATCCGCCAGCGCGGTGACTCGCGCGACGCCCAGCGCGACGCCTAGCGCGACGCCTAGCGCGACGGCCCCTTCTCGATGGTCACCGCGCCGCTGAACGTCTCGATGCGGACCCGGGCGCCGCCCTTGCCGAGCGTGAAGTCCATGCGCTTGTCCGCGTCCTCGCGGCGGCGGCCGGTCGGCTGGAGCGTCATGGGGAAGTCGCTGTCGATGGTCCCGCTGAACGTCTCGACGCTCACCTGCGCGCCGGCGTCCGCGGGGACCGTGAGGCGCACGGAGCCCGAGTGCGCGTCGAAGTCGTAGCGGCCCGCCGGGTCGAGCGTTCCCTGGAACTCGATCTCGCCGCTCACCGTCTCCGCGCGGACGGCGCGCGAGCGGAGGCCGAGCAGGCGCACCTCGCCGCTCACCGACTCCGCGTCCACCTCGCCGGCGACGTCGCGCACGTCCACGGTGCCGCTCACCGCCTCGACGCTCAGGTCGCCGCGCACGCCGGCGGCGCGCACGCCGCCGGAGACCGACTCCAGCGTCGCCCGCCCGCCGAGGTTGGAGACCTCGAGCTCGCCGCTCGTCGTGTGCGCCTCCACGTCGCCGTTGACGGCCCGCACGACGATGTCGCCGGACGTCGTGTGCGCCACGACGCGTGCGCCCGCGGGGACGCTGATCTCGTAGCGCGTGTCGCCCATGTGCCCGCGCCGCGAGCGCACGTCGAGCTCGATGCGCGAGCTGGAGAGATCGCTCTGGATCTCGCCGCGCTCGCTGTAGGCGCGGACGCGCGCCTCGGCGCGCGCCCAGCCGGTCACGGAGATGTTGCCGGAGATCAGCGTGAGGCTCACGACGCCGTCGGGGGCGAAGGCGATCGTCGTGTCGATCGACGAGCCGGCCTCCTCGGCGCGGTCGCGGTCCCGGTCGCGGTCCCGGTCGCGGGGGCGCGCCTGTGCCCCGGCGGCCGGCGCGAGCGCGAGCCCGGTGGCCGCCGCGGCGAGGCCGAGCGCGGCGGCGAGCGCGCGGCGACTGATGTATGCGTGCATGGGCGGGTTCCCTCTCGGCGATGTCAGGTGCGGTCGGGCAGCCGCGCCGCGGTGCGCAGCAGCATGACCTTCTTGTCGAGCGCGTGGTTGAGCTGCTCCTGGAGGAAGCCGCTCGCCGGATCGCGCCGGAGCGCGTCGCGGCTCTGCGCGATGGCCGTGTCGATCACCTTCAGGCTGTGCTCGAGCACGGCGATCGTCGCCGGATCGAGGTCGCCGCGGCGCTGCGAGACCATGAGGGCGAGCTCGCGCAGCTCCTTGGCGTAGGGGCCCTCGATGAGGCTCGCGGGGCTCTCGGACGCCGGGTTGCCGACGAGCCGCGTCTCCGGGGTCGCTCTCGGCGCCTTCGGCGCGGTTCTCGGCATCGTCTTCGGCGATGCGGTCCTCGGCTCGCTGCGCTCGCGGATCTGGGCGGCCTCGCGGCCGCGGCCCTCGGCCTGCGGTGCGGACGGCTCCGCGACCGCGTCCTGGTCCGTGATCGTCGGCGAGAGGGGCGATGCCGGTAGGGCGGAGACGACCCGCTGCACGGCCGCCGGGAACGTCCGCTGCGCCACGCTGGTGGTGCCGCCGGCCATGCGCCGGGTGACCTCGTACGTGACCCCGGCCGTCGTCACCACGAGCAGCACCGCCGCGGCGGCGAGCCAGCCGCGGGACGCGAAGCGCGAGCGGCGCGCGGGCGCGGCATCCGCCCCGATGCTCACGACCGGCGTCGCGATGCGCGCCTCGATGCCCGCCCACAGATCGCGCGACGGCTGGAGCGCCGGCAGCGCCGCCGCCTCCGCCACGATGCCGCGCACGTCGGCTACGAGCGGGCCGCACGCCGGGCAGCCGGCGAGGTGCTGCTCGACGGCGAGGCGGTCGAGCTCGCCCAGCGTGCCGTCGAGATAGTCGGGGAGCAGCTCCTCGAGCCGCTCGCAAGTCATCACGGTGTCGGTCATCGGTTCAGTGCCTCCCTGAGGAGCATCCGGGCGCGGTGGAGCTGCGCCTTGCTCCCACCCGAGGTGACGCCCAGCATCTCGGCGATCTCCTCGTGCTTGTAGCCTTCCACGTCGTGGAGGAGGAACACCCGCCGCGCTCCCGGGGGGAGCTTGGCGATGGCCGCCTCGAGGTCCATCCGGTCGCCCGGCGCGGTGGGCAGCGAGGGGAGCGCGTCCACCACCTCATCCCCACCGCCGTCGCGCTTGCGGCCCCGTCCGTCGGTCTTGCGCTCGTTGAGCACGACGTTGACCGCCAGCCGGTGCAGCCAGGTCGAGAACGCGCTCTCGCCCCGGTAGAGGTGGAGCTTCTCCCAGGCGCGCACGAACACGTCCTGCACGAGCTCCTCCGCGCGTCCGCGGTCGCCGACCATCCGGGCGCAGAGGGAGAAGACGCGGTCCACGTTCGCCCGGTAGAGGCGCTCGAAGGCACCCCGGTCGCCCGCCGCGGCCAGGGCCACGTCGGCGCTCGGGTCCAGCGAGGGCGTCAGGCGGTGCGGTTCGAGTGCTGCCACCGGCATTCGAAAGGGTCCGAGTCGTCTCGCTGATGAGATGACGCGGCAGCCCAGAAGGTTTGAACGGTCCTCGGCCCTCGGCCGACGGTCCACGGCCTGCGGATCAGCGGCCGAGCGCCGAGGGCCGAGGGTGGGTCTCCAGACGATCCAGGAGCGCGGGGAGCTCGGCCACGTCGTCCAGGAAGTAGTCCGCCGCCGCCAGCTCCTCGCGCGGGAAGAAGCCCCACAGGGCGGCCACGGTGCGCGCCCCGGCCGCGTTGCCCGCCTCGACGTCGTGCGGCGAGTCGCCGACGAACAGGGCGTCGGCCGGTGCCACGCCGAGGCGCTCGCACGCGAGCAGGACGGGCTCCGGATGGGGCTTGTTTCGCGTCGTCGACTCGGCGCTGATCACGACGTCCATCAGCCGGTCGAGGCCGACGTGCGCGAGGCTCCGCGCGGCGATGTCGCCCGCCTTGCTCGTCACGAGGGCCATCGGGTGCCCGTGCGCGCGCAGCGCCTCCAGCGTCGGCACCACGCCGGCGTAGCAGGCCGTGAGCCGGTCGTGATTCGTCGTCTGATGCGCCCGGTACGCGGCCGCGAGCTCCTCCACGTCGTCCTCGTTCGCCGCGAACTCGCGGAGCTGCGTGCGCAGGGGCTTCCCGATGCCCACGCGCCACTGGTCGTCGCTGGGCGCGCCGGCGCGCCCGCCGAACGCGTGGCGCATCGACGTCAGGATCAGCTCGAGGGTGTCGACGAGGGTGCCGTCGAGGTCGAAGAGAAGGGCGGGGAGGCGGGGCATGCGGGAAAGCTAGCCTGGAGCAGCACCACCGAGGCGACCCGCCACGCGCTGCCTGCGGCATCGCGCGGCGCGTGCACGGCCGCGAACGCGCCCACCGCGCGCAGCCACGCCTCGTCCGCCATGTCCGCGCCCGCCAGCTCCGCGAGCACGCGCTCGGCGCCGCTTCCGCAGACCGTCGCCGCGACGCGTCGTGCGTCCGCCGCGAGTCTCGCGGCTGCCGGCCGGAGGTGCGGCGGCGCTCGTCGCGCGACGCGAGCGATTCGGCCGAGCAGGCGGCGCCGGAGCGTCGCCCCGCCGACGCCCTCGAGCCCCGTCAGCCGCTCGACCTGCCGGTGCGCGCGCCAGCGCTCGAGGGCGTCGAGCGCGTCACGGAGCGCGCCCGGGTCGGGCGCGCACGCGGGGCCGTCCGCGGCGAGCGCGGCGGCGAGCGCGAGCAGCTCGGGCGCGTCACTCGTCGCGGCGGACGCGCCCACGCTCGCGAGGAGTCGCGGCCCATCCTCGTCCACGCACGCCGCGAGGAAGCCCGCGATGGGGGCGCGCGCGGCGGCGACGAGCGGGGAGGCCCCGGCGGCCGCCGCCTCCGGCACCGACGCGTCCCGCCACGCCGAGAGCCGGCCGCGCAGCGACTCCGCGTGCTCGGGCGCCCCGCGGCCGTCGTCCGCGGGGGCGAGGCCGGGGAGAATCGCGCCGGCGACGCCGACGGCGCGCGCGGCCGCGCGCAGCTTCTCGCCGAGCAGCCGCTCCGCCCGCACGACTGCCTCGGCGCTCGCCGGCGGGCGCAGCGCGTACACCGCGACTTCTGCGTGCGCCGACCCGATCCGCGCGGCGCGGCCGACCCGCTGCTGAAGGCGCGCCGGCGTCCATGGGAGATCGAGATGGACGACCACGGACGCGTCCTGGAGGCTGACGCCCTCGCTCAGGAGGTCCGTCGCGAGGAGGAGATCGATCCGCTCCGCCTCGATCGGCGGGCGGACGCCGAAGGCGCGTGGCGCGAACCGCGACAGCGCGTCGCCGCGCGCGAGCGGCCCGCCGGCGACGATCGCTCCATCGGCGGTGAGCGCGGCGACGCCGCGGTCCGCGCGCATCCGGCGGAAGAGCGCGGCCACCGTCTCGGCGAAGCACGAGAACGCGACGACCTTCGCGCCCGGGTGCGCGAGGCGGACCTCGCGGAGCCGCGCCGCGCGCTCGTCGTCGGCGCGCGAATCGTCCAGGCATCGCAGCAGCGCGCGGACGGCGCCGGCGTGCGCGCGCAGCACGACGAGCAGTGGACCCGTGGCCGCATCGGCGGGTGGGTCGACGAGGAGCTCGGGGAAGGCGAGCTGCACGGCGTCGTCCTCGTAGGCCCAGGCCGAGAGCTCGCGCGCGGTGGGGTAGCGGCCCGCCTCGAGCGCCGCCTCGAGCGCCGCGGCGCGCGCGAGGCGGCGGCGCAGGGCCGCGCGCAGCGCGCCGTCGCTGGAGGCCCACTGCCGCACCAGCCCGTGCGCCACGAGGGCGCCGCCCTCCCCGCCTCCGCTCGGCGGCAGCGCCGGCGGGAGCGCGAGAATGGCATCGAGCACGCCGTCCGCCGAGCCGACGGCGAGCCAGCGCGGCGTGCCAACGGCGGGCGCCTCACCGAGCACGTCGCGGTGCCGGCGGCGCACGACGACCTCGGCGAGGTCCGCGTCGGTCAGGCCGCGTGCGCGCTCGCCCAGAAACAGCGCGAGGAGTGTGACGAGCTCCGTGCGGCGGTTGTGGAGTGGCGTCGCCGTGAGGAGCAGGACCCGCGCGCGTGTGCACAGCCGCGCGAGCACGGCGTGCCGGCGCGCGGCGGCGTTTCGCGCGTGGTGCGCCTCGTCCACGATCACGAGGTCGGGTGACGCATCGGGTGCGCGCCCGCGCGAGAGCGACTCGAAGGTCGTGAGGGGCGCGGGGACGCGGGCACGCGCCATCGCGTCCCGCCACATCGCCCTGAGGCCCGCGGGGCAGACGACGAGCGGGCGCGTCGCGTCGCGCGCGGCGGCCAGTGCGACGAACGTCTTGCCGAGGCCGACGTCGTCGGCGAGGAGGGCGCCGCCGAACTTCGCGAGCGCGCCCCGGACGCGCGCCACGGCGTCCCGCTGGTGCGGGCGGAGGCTGATGTCGCCGAGCGCGGGATCCACGTCCGCGTCGCCGAGCAGCAGCCGGGCGATCGCGCGGCACGCGGCGGCGCGGAGCGCTTCCGGCGAGGCACGCTCGGGTGTGGGCGGTGCGGCGCTCATCGGCCCGCCCACGCGAGCAGCGGGCCGACGTCGCGGCGCGCCAGCCGGTAGGCCTCGAGCGCCGCATCGGTCAGCTCGATCGTCGTCGGCGGCTCGCCGCACGAGGCGCGCTCGCCGAGCGGGGCGAGCAGCTCGCGGGCGCGGCGCCAGTCGCGCGGGACGGGCAGAAGGCTCATCGTCCACGCGAGGTAGCGGCGGTAGCCGCCGCGGGCGGGCTCGGCCAGTGCGTCCAGCCACGCGGCGGCCACGGGTCCGCTCAGCAGCGCGGCCAGCGCGAGCGCGTCCTCGGTGCTCGCGCAGGGGGCGACGTAGCAGCTGTTCAGCACCACGGTGCGGTCGCCGGGAAGAAGCACGGCCGCGCGCGGCGACCGCCCGATGTCCGCCCAGACCACGCGCGCGCGGTCGCTCCGCGCGCTCTCCACCCGGAAGAGCGTCCACCACGGCGCGTCCCCGCGGGCGTCGGCCCGGCGCGCGAGCCGGCGGCGCCACGGCGCGAGCCACGCGGCCGCGTGCGGCGGCAGCTCGGCGAGCGGCGCGCCGTCCTCGCCGTGCGTCCATACGATCATCTCGTGATCCGGCTCCGTCGGGCGCGCCCGCCAGGGGGCGAGCGTCTCGCCGCGCACGAGCGGGCGGAGCAGCCCGCGCTCGACGAGCCCCTCGCGCGGGCCCGCTCGCACGCGCGCGAGCGCCGCGTGCGGTCGCCCCGCGTCGTCGGGGACGCGGACCACGAACGCGTCGTTGCACCCGCACTTCACGCCGAGCGTGACGCGCGCGGGGAGCACCGCGCCGAGCGGTGCTCCCGCCGCCCGCAGCCGGTCGAACGACGAGCGGACCTCCTCGGGAAGGAGGAGCCACGGGCTGCCCGGCGACTCGTCGAACGGGAGGACGTGCGCCGGCATCGTCCACCGCGTCACCGAGCGGCCGCGATGCACCGCGGCGGCGAGGGCATGCGGGAGCGCCGGCACCGCCTCCCCGGACCGGATACGCCGCCGCGCGACGAGGAGCGAGGGGTACGTCGCGGCATCGAAGCCGTCGCGCGCGTCGCTGAGGTCCTCGAGGGCGAGCACGCTCGACTCGTCGAGCACCACGCGTCGCACCCCGCCGCCCGCGAGCGACCGCCAGAGCTTCGCGGGCACGAGAAGGCTCACCACGCTGCCGGGGCGCGCGAGCGCGAGCGACTGCTCGACGAAGAGCGCGGCGAGATCCACCTGGCCGGCGAACCCGCGACCGGCGCCGGCGCCGTCGGCGCCCGCCTCCCACGGCGCCTCGCGCCAGCTCCGGAACGCCGCGCGCAGGGCCGGGTGCGCCACGAGCGCGCCGTCGACGTGATGCGGCCGCACCCAGGGCGGGTTGGCGACGACGACGTCGAACCCGCCGGCGGCTGCGGCCTCCGGGAAGTGCGTGGCGAAGGCGAAGGGGAGCGGCCCACCCGCGGCGAGCGCCCGCCGCCGGGCGCGGAGCACGCGAAGCTCGGCGCGCAACGACGCGAGCCGCGCGCGATCGGCCGCCGTCGCCCCGCGCCGACTCCCGAACAGGTCTCGCGCCCGCGCCGCCACGGCGAGCTCGCGGCGATCCGCGGCGAGGCGCGCGATGCGCGCGTCGAGGAGCGCGGCGGCGCGGATGCGCTCCTCGCGCTCCAGCGCGCGGCCGAGGGTGCGCTTGCGGGCGCCGGAGGCACGTACGTAGCGCTCGCGGCGCGCCGCGAGGGCGCGGCCCACGCCGCGACCGGGCGCGATGTCGGCCTCGAAGCGGCCGCCCGCCAGCGAGTCGCCGACGCGGACGTTGTGGTCGAGGTTGGGCAGCGGCGGCACTCGCCGCGGGTCGCTCGCCTCGCAGTCGATCGAGACCGACAGCCAGAGGCGCAGCTCGCAGAGCCAGACGGCCGTCGGGTTCACGTCCACGCCGAAGATCGAGCCCGACAGGACGGCGCGCCGCACGTCGGCCACGGGACGCGCGTCGCCGAGAAGGACGCGGATCGCCGCGAGCCGCTCGAGGGCGCGCACGAGGAGCGCGCCGGAGCCGCACGCGGGGTCGATCACGCGCAGCCGCTCCACCGCCGTGCGCAGCGCCGGCACCTCGCCCGGAGCAGGCTCCCCGCCTTCGAGCAGCACCCGCGCGGCGACGGGCGACGTGCCGGCGCCTCCGAGCGCGTGCGCGAGGGCCTCGCCGGTGATGCGCTCGACCAGCGGCGGCGGGGTGTAGAACGCGCCCGTCGACCGCCGCTCCGACGCGGACATCAGCGACTCGAAGGCGCGGCCGAGCATCTCAGGGTCCACCGCGGCCTCGCTCCACACGGCGGAGTCCTCGCGCGCCGTGAAGCGGTAGCGCCCGAGCACCTCCGCGAACAGCCGCCCGAGCGCCTCGTCCGCGAAGCGGAGCGCGCCGTGCTGCCGCTCGAGGGGCGTCCGCTGGAAGAGGCCGCCGTTGAGGAAGGGAACGACACCGAGCGCTCGGGCGGCGGGCGCGCGACGCGCCCACGGCGTGTTGAGCGTGCCGAAGAAGAGCGGCAGGAGCACGCGTCGGTGGAAGCCGCCACCGGCGTCCATACAGCGCTCGAACCGGCGGGCGAGGAAGCGGCGGTCGCCGTCGAGCCAGCCCTTCGCCTCGAGAAAGGAGAGGAAGAGCAGCCGCGACGCGTTCAGCAGCGCGAGCTCCCGGCGCGCCGCCTCGTCGGCGCGGCCCTCGGCCGTCGCGGCGAGGCCGCGCACCTCGCGCTCGAGCGCGCGGTAGAAGCGGCGCGTGAGCGACTCGCGGCCGAGCACGTCGAGCCAGCGCGCGTGCGCGGCGACGTCCGCGCCGGGGCCGGCGTCCTCGGGGCCCGGCGCCGCGGCGGCGAGCGCGCGCAGCGTCTCGGCGTCGCTGTCGGTGAGCCGCGCGCGGTCGGCGAGCAGTGCCGCGACGCGCGGCGCGCCGCCCTCCGCCACGAACGCCGCGATGGCCACGGCGCCGCCGTCGCGCGCGGCGGCGAGCAGGAGCCAGAG
>JBJMNJ010000046.1:0-17345 GCA_045804325.1 Gemmatimonadaceae bacterium | reverse complement strand
GCGCCGCCCGCGCCCGCCAGCCGCGGCGCCTCCGCGTCGGCGCTCAGCGCGCGCCCGCGTCCGCGTCCGCGCCTTCCGCGCACACCCACCTCGCGCGTGTCGCGCGCGACCGGCGCGTCGCCCTCGTCGCCGGGCTCGAAGCGATCGCCGGGAAGGGCCGACGCGTCCGCCGGGGCGTCGGCGCTCGCCGCGCGTCGCCGCCGCAGCGCCGCCGCGCCGAGCGCCGCCACCGCGCCGACGCCGAGCGCCGTGAGCGCCGCCGCCGCGGGGTGGAGCTTCGCGCGCGTGTACAGGCTCGAGCGCATGACGTGTCCGTCGTAGTTGCCGTGGACCACGCCGTCGAAGTCCGACGGCTCGTGCAGGTTGTCGCTCCCCATGCGCGGGCGGTCGTCCTGCTGCGCGTCGCCGGCGAGCGTGCGCGCGAAGACGCGCTCGGTGAGCCCCTGGGCGAGCGTGCCCATGGCGCTCATCATCTTCCCCGCGCCGCCCACCTGGATCTCGCGCGTCGGGTGCTCGGCGCAGTGGAGGATGACGTCCGCCACCACCTCCGGCGCGTAGACCGGCGGCGCCGGCTTCGGCGTCGCGTCCATCTCGCTCTTCGCGTGGTCGAAGAACGGCGTGTTGATGCTGGCGGGCTTCACGAGCGTCACGCTCACCGGCGCCTCGTCGTGCTCGAGCTCCATGCGCAGGGTGTCCGTGTAGGCCTTCACCGCGTGCTTCGTCGCGCTGTACATGCCGAGCAGGGGAATGGGCTGCGACGAGAGGACGCTGCCGATGTTGATGAGCGCGCCGCCGTGGCGCACGAGCTCGGGGAGCGCCGCCCGGCAGCCGTTGACCATGCCCCAGAAGTTTACCTCGAAGAGCCGGTGCTTGTCGGCGAGGTCCATCTCCCAGAGCTTGCCGTAGATCGCCGAGGACGCGTTGTTCACCCACGTGTCGATGTGGCCGAAGGTCTCGATCGCGGTCTCGGCCACGTGCTCCACCGCCTCGGCGTCCGCCACGTCCGCGGCCACCCACGTCGCGCGCCCGCCCTCCGCGACGATGCGCCTGGTGACGTCCTTCAGCGCGCTCTTGTTGCGCGCGGTGAGCACGACGCTCGCGCCGCGCCGCGCCGCCTCGCGCGCCGTCGCGAGCCCGATGCCGCTCGACGCGCCCGTGATGACGATGACCTGCTCCTCGAGCGGCTTCAGCCGGATCTTCATCGCTGCCTCCCGTCCGTGATTGAGCCGGAGGAGGAGGGCAAGCGACGTTCCGACGTGGCGGCGCGGCGCGGTCAGTCGCGCGAGACGCCGCGCTTGAGCCTGTCGAGCGCCGCGGTCACCGAGCCGGGCAGGAACAGGTCGTCGGCGATCGCCGCGATCTCCTCGGCCTCCTTCCAGCGCACCGCGAGCGCGGCGAGCTCGCCCTCCAGCGCCCGGCGCTCCTGCTCCTCGTGGAGCGCCATCTCGAGGGCGAGCCGCACTGGGCCAGCGAGCTTCGTGACGTGCGTGCCGCCCACCGGTGTCATGCCTGGCTGCCGCGGCCGGCGCGCCAGCGCGGCGACCGTCTCGGTCACGTACGGCTCAGGGCCGCCCGCGTCCTCCAGCACGCGCACCGCCGACGCGACGGCCGCCCGCGAGCCGCCGTAGCGGTTGAGGTGGGGGAGAATGACGCCGAGCGTGCGCAGCGCTTCGTCCCCCGTGAGGTCGAGGACCCCGCTCTCGTACGGCAGCTCCCACGGAATGCGGAGTCGCCAGCCCCCCGCCACCTTCGACGAGGGCCGGATCGCCACGTCGGCGAGGTCGCGGCGCGAGAGCGTGATTGGAGTGTCGCTCGCCCTCGGGACGCGTAGGACGACGGCGTCAGGGTCCCCGAAGATCGCGTTCCGCGCGGCGCTCCAGAAATTGACGAAGACGAACAGGCCACTCGTCGCGAGTGCGCTGCCTACCATGAGGGCACCGACGACGGCGGTGCTCGCGCCCGCCGCGAGAAGCTGCCGACGCCGCCGTCGCCCGAACTGGTCGCCGTAGCGCCACGCGGCGAACTCGGGCCGCTGGGGCTTCCCGATGCGCACGAGCTCGAGCCCCTCGCGCAGCCTCGCCATCCCGATGTTGTCGGTCGAGACGCGGAGGCGCGTGTCGCGGAAGAGGCGCTCGCATTGCTCGATGGCCTCCCAGCGCTCCTCGAGCGGCGTGAGGTTCCAGCGCTCGCAGCCGCGGCAGACGACCCACAGCCGCCCCTTCGCCGCGTCGAACGCGAGGCGGCGGCCGATGGGGAACTCCTCGACCGATTCGTTGCGGCCGAGGTCCGCGTGGCAGAAGAGGCAGCGGGTGTACATCGCGGGTGGCCAGGGGCGGGCGGCGCAATCGCAGCCCGTGGCCGTTCGCTACCCCGCGGCCGGCTGCTGCTGAGAGAGACAGTGCAGCGTCCCCAGCCCCCAGACAAGATCGACCGCGTGGATCCCGACGACCTGCCGGTCGGGGAAGCACTCCGCGAGCGCGTTGAGCGCGACGCGGTCGTTCGGGTCGTTGAACGTCGGGACGATGACGACGCCGTTGGCGATGTAGAAGTTCGCGTAGCTCGCCGGGAGGCGCTCGCCGCTCATCAGCACGGCGCGCGGGTAGGGGACCGTGACCACCTTGAACGCCCCGCGCTCGGCGCCCGAGAGCTCGAGGCGGCGCAGGTTGTCCGCGGAGCGGCGGTGGTTCTCGTCGTCCGCCGGGTCCGCCTCGTAGGCGAGGACGATCACGTCGGGCGCCACGAAGCGCGCGATGTCGTCCACGTGCCCGTGCGTGTCGTCGCCGACGCAGCCCTCGCCGAGCCAGATGACCTGGCGGATGCCGAGGTAGTCGCGGAAGACGCGCTCGTAGCCCTGGCGCGAGAGGCCGGGGTTGCGCGCCTGCACGTCGGACAGGAGGCACTCCTCCGTCGTGAGCAGGAGCCCCTGGCCGTTCGTGTCGATCGCGCCGCCCTCGAGCACCACGCGCTGCCCGGTGTCGGCGCGCACGGGCTCGATGCGCGGCAGGCCGGCGATCGCCTCCACCGCGCGCCCCACTTCGGCGTCGCGCGAGTAGTTCTCGTACTTGGCCCACGCATTGAAGCGCCAGTTCACGAGCGCCGGCTCGCCGCTCTCCGTGAGCACGACCGTCGGCGCGGAGTCGCGGAGCCACACGCGGTCGTTCGGCACGACGTGCAGCCGGAAGCCGCCCGGCGAGCACCCCTCGCGGCACGCGTGCGCCTCCAGCGTCTCGGCGGCCGCCTCGCGCACCTGCTCCGAGTGGCAGAGGATCTCGACGCGCTCGTGACGGTGCAGCACGCGCACGATCTCGGCGTACACCCACGGGATGGAGCCGAGCTTCCCCGGCCAGTCGGGCTCGTGGTGCGGCCACGCGATCCACGTCGCCTCGTGCCGCTCCCACTCGGCGGGCCAGCGCAGCGTCGAGTGTGGGTCCAGGCGCGACGGCACGGCGCCGCCGGTGGTGACGGCAGGCTCCGGCTCGGGCTCGATCTGCCGCGCGCTCGGGTACGCCGCGCCCGTCGGGCCGATGACGCCGGAGGAGTCGATGTCGTCGTTTCGCATTCGGAAGAGAGAAAGGAGAAAGCAGAAAGGAGAGCAGAGCCGCGGCTCCTTTCTCCTTTCTCCTCTCTCGTGAGATCGTTATGCGCCGAGATATCGGTTGAGGATCGGCCCGTACGCGTCGATCCTTCGGTCGCGCAGGAACGGCCAGTTGCGGCGCACCTGCTCGATGACCTTCGGGTCCACCTCCGCCACGAGCACCGCGGGGTCCGTGCCCGCCTCGGCGACGATGCGCCCGAACGGGTCCGCGATGAACGAGTGGCCGAAGAACTCGATGCCGTCGGTGCCCGGCTCGTCCTCGTGGCCCACGCGGTTCGGCGACGCGACGTAGACGCCGTTCGCGATGGCGTGCGCGCGCTGGGCCGTGCGCCACGCATCCACCTGCGGCTGCCCCCACTCGCCCTTCTCGCTCGGGTGCCAGCCGATCGCCGTGGGGTAGAACAGCACCTCGGCGCCGAGCAGGCTGGTGATGCGCGCGGCCTCGGGGTACCACTGGTCCCAGCAGATCAGGACGCCGATCGTCGCGAACCTCGTCCGCCACACGCGGAAGCCGCTCGTGCCGGGGTGCCGCTCGCCGCGCTGATCGGCGGTCACGTCGCCCGGCACGAAGTAGTACTTCTCGTTGAAGAGCGGATCGTCCGGGATGTGCATCTTGCGATACACGCCGAGCAGCGCACCGTCGGCGTCCACGACGGCGGCGCTGTTCCGATAGACGCCCGCCGCCTGCCGCTCGAAGATCGGCACGATCAGCACGACGCCGAGCTCCTTCGCGAGCGCCTGCATGTGCTCGACGGTGGGGCCCGGGATCGGCTCGGCGATGTCGAAGCGCTCGCACTTCTGCGACTTGCAGAAGTACGGCGAGTTGAAGAGCTCCTGGAGGCAGACGATGTTCGCGCCCTGCGCCGCCGCCTCGCGGACCTTCTCGGTAGCGTCGCGGACGTTGCGGTCGGCGTCGGACGACACGGCCTCTTGTATGATGCCGATCTTGAACGGCCTGTTGGTCATGGCCAGCGTGGCTCCTGTTGCCGGAAAGATAATCGCCCTCGGCCCCCGGCCCTCGGCCCTCGGCCCTCGGCCGCTGTTGGGCAAGCCGAGGGCCGGGAGCTATCGCACCAGTCCTATGCAGACGTCGGCCACGTTCGCGCCGGTGTGGCGCGCGGGGATCAGCGCGCCGGCGGCCGCGAGCGCCCCGTGGCTGTCGTGCACGGCGAGGTCGTAATTCGGCACGCGCCCCGCGTCGAACATGCGCTGCCACGTGTCCCCGTCGACGACGGCGCCCGCCGCGTCCGTCGGGCCGTCGCGGCCGTCGGTGCCGGCCGCGAGCAGCGCGAGGCCGCGCGCGAGCCCGCCGACGTTGCCGAGGTGCATGGACGCGGACAGCGCGAGCTCCTGCGATCGTCCGCCGGTGCCCCGTGCGCCGCCCGCAGGGAGTCGCACCGTCGTCTCGCCCGCCCAGACGAGTACCGTCGAGCGCGTTGGAGTTCCCGCGTGGCGGTAGGCGACCAGACGCTTCGCCACGGCCTGGCCCATGGCGGCGGCGTCGCCGGCGAGCGGCTCCGGCTCGACGTGCGCGTCGAGCCCGAGCTCGTGCGCGCGCCTGACGACGCCGGCGACCGCGTCCGTCTCGCGCACGACGACCCGGTTGGTGATCGTCGCCGCCTCGCGCGCGTGCTCGTCGTCCTCCAGCACGCACGGGCCCGAGCCGATCGTCGCGGGGTCCGCGCCGGGCACGTCGGACGCGAGCAGGCCGGCCACGCGTGCCCCGCGCCGCGCGAGCGCGAGCCCGAGCCGACCGGCCGCCCAGCGGGAGAAACGCCGCCGCACGGCGTTCATCTCGACGATGTCGAGGCCCTCCCCGAGCAGGCGAGTGAACAGCGCGGCGTACTCGTCGGCGGGGGCGCCGGGCAGCGGCGCGCCGACGAGGCTGGTCGCGCCTCCGGAGACGAGAACGAGCGCGAGGGCTCCGGCCTGAACCTCGTCCACGGACCGGCCGACGGCGTCGGCGGCCTCGAGCGAGCGCGCGCCGGGCACGGGGTGGTCGCCCTGAACGGCGCGCAGCCGCGCGTGCGGGGCGGGCGCAACGTGCGCGGCCACCACGACTCCGCCGACCGGCTCGACGCCGCGATGCACGAGCGCGACCAGCGCCCCCTCGGTCATCTCGCGCGCGGCCTTGCCGAGCGCGATCACGTGGACCGGGGTGCGGGGATCGAACGCGAGCTCGCCGACCGCGCGCTCGACAGCCGGCCCCGGCCGCGCCGCAGCGACGCCGGCGTCGAAGAGGTCGAGCAGCAGCGTACGCGGGTCGGGAGGTCGCAACGGCATTCGGACCGGATGACGAAGATGGTCGTACGCGGCTCAGGCTCCACGCGGCGAGCCGAGCCACGGGGAGCCTGAGCGTCAGGTGAACATCGTCGACATCGTGCTCATCCTGTCGGAAGCGGTCTCATGCTGTCGCGCTGGCCGCTTCCAGTCGGCTACCGACCTCCTCCCGACGAGTCCGGCGGCGGCGAGAGCTTGTCGATCACCGCCGCGAGCTCGTTGTAGGCCGCGGGCGAGGTCTGGCGGAACGGGACCATCTTGTGCGCGATGCGGCCGTCCGGACCGATCACGTAGAGCGAGCGGTTGTCGACGCCGTTCTTCGCGTCGTAGGCGCCGTACGCCATACCGACCTGCCCGCCGGCGTCGCTCGCGAAGAGCATGGGGAACGAAGCATCACGGGCCCAGCTCTGCAGCGCCGTGTCCGGGTCGACGCTGATCCCGATCACGGTCACCTTGCTGCCGTTGTTGAAGAGCGTGGCGTACTGATCACGGTACGCCTCCATTTGGACCGTTCAGCCCTTGGTCCTCGCCTTGAAGAAGAAGGCGAGCACGACCGTCTGGCCGCGGTAGTCGCGCAGGCGCACGCTCTCCTTCAAGAGCCCGTAGCGCGTCGCGCCGGGGAGCGCGAAGTCGGGCGCCATGTCCCCCACGGCCGGGCCCGGCACCTGAGCCTGCGCGGCCGGCGCCGCGGGCGCGTCCTTCGAGACGGCCTGAGCCACCGCCGCCGCCGGCAGCGCGAGCCCGGCCATCGCGGCCAGCGCGAGCGACGAGACGGTCGCACGAGATCCCATCCGACGAGACAGCACGTCCCCTCCAGGATTCGAGTGGCGGAAACTTGATCCACGGGCGCCGGCGGGGCAACGGCGAACACGGCGCACGCGCCACGGTCGCGCCCGCTGTCCGCGGCCTACGGCCGGGATCGTCTCGCTGTCCCACGAGGGCCGATGCGGTGTCCACAGAGAGGGACGGGACAACGAGTTAGCTCCCCGTACACCGCCATAACATCTGGCACCCGCCGTGCCTTAACAGGGCCCCAGAAACGAGGTCGCGCAGCGCGGCCGCACCTGAGGAGAGAGAGATGCGCACCAACATCATGAAGAAGTGGATGCTCCTGGTCCCGGTCCTCGCGCTCGCCGCCGCGTGCTCCAAGGGCGACGACGCGGCGAAGGTGGACGACGCGCTGAAGAACGACCTCGCGCTCGCGGGCTCGCAGGGGTACCAGCCCCAGCAGTTCGTCTCGCCGATGGAGCAGGGCTACATGCCGCAGGGCTACGCGCCGTACCCGTACGGCCCGCAGGCCTACATGCCGCAGCCCTACTATGCGGGCGCCTACGGTCCGCCGGCGCAGGTCTACCAGCAGCAGCCGGTGGTCTACCGCTCGGCGCCGGCCCGCACCGCCAGCTCCGGCACGCGGCGCGCGAGCTCCAGCGGCACCTACTACCCGGCTCGCCAGCCGACCGTCAAGCGCAACACGAAGCGCGACGCGGTCATCGGGGCGGCCGCCGGCGCGGCGATCGGCGCGGTCTCGAGCCGCGACAAGCTCAAGGGCGCCGTCATCGGCGCCGCGGCGGGTGGTGTGCTCGGCGGCATCATCGGCCACACGGTGGACGTCCAGCGCTACCCGTGAGCGCCTGACGAGCACGACGAACGACGTACCTGGCAGCCGACGTGAAGCGCCCGTCGGCTGTCATTCGGAGAAGGACCGAACCGCGCCCGGAACGGCGCTGCCGATATAGGAGACCAGCGATGTTCAGCATCCGAAAGCTCGCGCTCATTCCGGCCCTGGCCCTCGCGGCCGCGTGCGGCCGCGACGAGTCCAAGCAGGACGTCGACGCCGCGCTCGCGAACGACCTCTCGCTCGCGGGCCAGGCCCAGCCGGCGCAGCAGTTCGTCTCGCCGACGGAGCTCGGCGCGGACTCCCTGCGCTACGCCCCGGCCCCCGCGCCGGCCCTGGTGGAGGCGCCGGCCCCGGCGCGCGCGTCCTCGGCCCGCGGCACGTCGACGCGCCGCGTCGCGAGCTCGAGCACCACGCGCCGCCGCAGGACGACCTCGACCCCGCGCAGCACCAGCACGACGAGCACCGCCTCGTCCGAGGGGAGCTCGAGCGGCGTGTACGACGCGCCGGCCCCGGCGCCCGTGCCCACGACGCGCACGGAAGAGGTGAAGCACACGAAGCGTGACGCCGTGATCGGCGCGGTGGCGGGTGGCGCGATCGGCGCCGCGACCAGCCGCGACAAGATCAAGGGTGCGGTGATCGGTGCGGCCGCGGGTGGCGTGCTCGGCGCCATCATCGGCAACAAGGTCGACAAGTCGACGCGGACCGTGCCGCAGTTCTGACGCGGTCCACGACGGGAGAGGAGCGGGGCGGCCTTCGGGTCGCCCCGCTTTCTCGTTCGAGGGCGCCGCACCGGACCCGGCCATCTGCCGCCGCGGCGGCACCGACCTTTCGTATGGTGTGGGCATGACCCCCCCGAACGACCGGCGGCCCGCCGAGGACGGCGGCGCCGATGGCGCTGCCCCCGACGCCCCGCGCGCCGACGGTGCCGCGCCCGAGTACCCCGAGCCCGAGCTCCCGCCCACGATCGTCGCCGCAGCCGCGGCGGCCGGAGCTGCCGCGGCGGCCGCCACCGCGAAGGGCGCCACGCTGGAGGAGGTGGCCGAGGAGGCGGGGGAGGCCGCGGCGGAGGCCGTGGCCGACGCGATCGCGGAGGGCGTCAACGCGCAGCCGTTCGGCATCCCCGACCGGCGGCAGCGCAGCATCGCGACCAAGCGCGCCCGCCGCGCGCTCAAGGCGCAGCACGCCGCCCGCCGCACCACCATGGAGGTGCTCGCCGACCGCCTGACGAAGATCGCGAGCTCGGGCCCCTTCCTCGTCCTCCACGCCTTCTGGTTCGTCGCCTGGATTCTCTGGAACACGGGCGCCCTCGGCCTGCGCCCGTTCGATCCGTACCCGTTCGGCTTCCTCACGATGGTCGTCTCGCTGGAGGCGATCTTCCTCTCGATCTTCGTCCTCATGTCGCAGGCGCGCGAGTCCGCCATCGCCGAGCTGCGCGAGGAGATCACGCTCGAGGTGATCTTCCGGATGGAGGAGGAGGTGACGAAGACGCTCCAGCTCGTGAGCGGGCTCTTCTCGCGCCTCGGCTACCGGATGGGCGAGGACGCGGAGCTGCGGCGCATGCTGCAACCGCTCGACGCCGACAGCATCGAGAAGGACCTCATGGAGCAGCTTCGCGCGGCGAACGAGGAGGCGGCGAAGCCGGCGGGGAAGGGGGCGCGGCGAGCGGTGCGGTCCGCCAACGGGCCCGGCGCCGCGGGGCCCGGCGCCGCGGGGCGTCGTTAGGCCACCAGCGCCACCGCGCCCGGCACCACGTCCAGCTCGAGCTCCGCGCCCGACGCGCGGTGCAGCTCGCCGTCCGTCTCGTAGAGCGGCGGCGCGCGGAACTCGATGCGCACGGCGGGAGCGCGCCACGCGCGCACCTCCGGCGCGCCCAGGTGCCGCCCGCGCGTGGCGGCCCCGAAGAGCGCGAGGCGGCGCACGGCCCCCGCGTCGCCCACGGCGACCACGTCCAGCCGACCGTCGTCGAGCAAGGCGCCCGGGCAGATGGCGAACGAGCCGCCGAAGTGCCTGCCGTTGCCGACGGCGATCAGGAGCTGGTGCGTCCACCCCGTGTCGGCGTCGCCGACGCGAACGCGCGCGTCGCAGCCGCGGAAGCCGAAGAGCTGCCGCAGCGCCGCGTAGAAGTAGACGGCGTCGCCCTTCAGCCAGCCCACGCCTTCCATGTACGCCAGCACCGCCGCGTCGAAGCCGAAGCCGGCGACGTTGAGGAAGTGGCGCTCCGCGCCGGCCGAGCGCACGCGGCCGAGGTCGATGCGGTGCGTGCCGGAGCCGACCGCGAGCGCGGCCATCCGCCCGTAGTCCGACGCGGGGAGCCCGGTGCTCTTCACGAAGTCGTTCCCCGACCCGGCGGCGAGCGGCGCGAGCCGGCACGCCGCGCCCGCCGCACCCGCGCCGACGAGCGCCGCCGCGACCTTGCTCCACGTGCCGTCGCCGCCGAGCACGGCGAGGGTGGTGCAGCCGTCGTCGAGCGCCTCGCGGACGAGTCGCGCCTCGTCGCCCGGGCCGTTCGTGAGGCGCACGTCCTCGACGCCGACCGCCGCCATGGCGGCGCGCGCCGCGGGAAGGGCGCGGAAGCCGCGGCCGCGGCCGGAGGCGGGGTTGGCGATGAGGCGGATCATGAGGGCAGAGAGCAGGGAGCAGGGCGCGTTGCATCGAAACGATGCGCCTCTGCGCTGGCGCGGTACAGGCCGCAGGCGGAGGCGCGGACCACAGCAGACGCGTAAAGGTCGACGCGGCAACGCGTTGGGGGAAGGCCCGGGCAGCGCGCCCCGCGGTGCGCGCCCTGCCAATGGGGAAGGCGTCGCGGCGGCCCCACGCTGCCGCATCGCACGCGTACCCCCACAGCAGAGGCACTTGGATGCGCCCCACTTCGTTCCGCGCCGCCGCGCTCGCGGCCTACGCCATCCTCACGGCCGCCGCGTGCTCCGACTCGTCGGCGCCGCGCGCCACGAGCCCCGTGAGCCTGTCCTTCCGCACCGGCGCCGCAGCGGCGCTCGGCGTGTCGGCCGACCCGGCGAGCGCCGCGCCCACCGGCGACGTCCGCATCGAGCTCGGCACCGACGCGATCGAGATCACGCGCGTCGCCGTCGTCGTGCGCAAGATCGAGCTCGCCTCGACCGACGTCACGGCGTGCGACGACGACTCCGACCTCGACACCGACGGCGTGGACACCGACGGCAGCGACGACGACAGCCGGGGCAGCGAGGGCTGCACCGAGATCGAGATCGGCCCGCGCCTCGTCTCGCTCCCGGTCGACGCCACCGCGGCCACGACGCTCGAGGTCGCGCTGCCGCAGGGGAGCTATTCGTACATGGAAGCGAAGATCCGCCCCGCCCGCGCCGACGACCGTCGCGATGCCGAGTTCCTCGTGGCGAACCCGGACCTCGCCGGCGTGAGCGTCGTCGTCGAGGGGCGCTTCAACGGGCAGCCGTTCACGTACCGCGGGCGCGTCGAGGCCGAGTTCGAGCGCGCGTTCGATCCGCCGCTCGTGCTCGACACCGACGGCGCGAACGTCGGCGTGAGCGTCGACCTCGCGACGTGGTTCCGCACGTCGGACGGCCGCCTCGTGGACCCGGCCACGGCGGGCCGCGGCGGCGTCAACGAGGAGCTGGTCGCGCGCAACATCAAGCGCTCGTTCCACGCCTTCGAGGACGAGGACCACGACGGCCACGACGATCACGGCGGGGACGACGACGACAGTGGGCACGGCGGCGACGACCACTAGGCCTCGCCCGATGGTCGGAGGCGCGCCCCACGTTAGGTTGCAGGGGCCGCCCCACGACCACCCCGCCCATCCGTGCACACGCTCACCGTGGTCGCCCTGAGCGACTCCTTCGCCGCCGCCTGGCCCGCCCTCGCCGAGGGGGCGGGTCTGGGCGCGTCCGTCGTCGGCGCACCCGGGGAGGCGCTCGCCGCGCCGCGGGGTCGCGGGCGCGTGCTCGTCGTCGCCGCCGGCGGGCGGGAGGAGGCGCTGGAGGGCGCGGTGCGCGCGCTCGCGGGGGAGGAGCTGGCGGCCGTCGGCGCGCTCCCCGACCACCGCCTGGCGAGCACCGTCGTCCGCGCGGGCGCCGCGGAGTACTTCGCGCTCCCCGCGGACCTCGACCAGCTCGCGGCCTGGGTGCGCGAGCGCGCCGACCGGCTGCGCGCGCTCGTCCGGCGGTCGAGCTTCGCGGAGGGCGAGCGCGAGAAGTTCCGCTTCGACGGCATCATGGGCGACAGCGCGGCGCTGCGCGAGGCGCTCGCGCGCGCGGCGCGCATCATCCCGCACCGCGCCGTCACCGTGCTGCTCACGGGCGAGACCGGGACGGGCAAGGAGCTGCTCGCGCGCGCCATCCACTACGACGGGCCGCGCCGCGAGGCGCCCTTCGTGGACGTGAACTGCGCGGCGATCCCCGAGCAGCTCCTCGAGAGCGAGCTGTTCGGGCACGAGAAGGGCGCCTTCACCGACGCGAGCGCGGCGAAGCCCGGCCTCTTCGAGCTCGCGGATGGCGGGACGCTCCTCCTCGACGAGATCGGCCACCTCGCGCTGCCGCTGCAGGGCAAGCTCCTGCGCGCGCTCGAGGAGCGCGCCATCCGCCGCGTCGGCGGCACGCGCACGATCCCCGTGGACGTGCGCATCGTCGCCGCCACGCACGTGAACCTCCTCGCGGAGGTGCGCGCCGGGCGCTTCCGCGAGGACCTGTACTACCGCCTCAACGTCGTCCCCATCGAGCTGCCGCCGCTGCGCGCGCGCCCGGGGGACGTCGTGCCGCTCGCGCGGCACTTCCTCGCGCGCTTCGCGAGCGAGTACGGCATCCCCGCGCCGCGCCTCACTCCCGCGGCCGAGCGGGTGCTCGCGGCGCGTCCGTGGCCGGGCAACGTGCGCGAGCTCCGCAACGCCGTGGAGCGCGCGCTGCTGCTGGCCGCGGGCGACGTGATCGACGCCGCCGACGTGGAGCCGCCGGCGTCCGCGGACGCCGGCGGCGCTGTCGGCGGCCCGGCCGGCCTCCCGTTCCCCGCGCCGCTCGGCGACGTGATCGCCGCAGCGGCGCGGCGCACGCTCGAGCTCTGCGGCGGCAACAAGAGCGAGGCGGCGCGGCGGCTGCGCATCACGCGCGCGCGCCTCCAGCGCCTTCTCGACTCCCCCGACGATCCCTCACTCACCGACTCCACCGACGATGATGTCTGACACGTTCGTCCGCATGCGCCTCGCGCGCGCCGCGCTCCTCGCGTGCCTCGCCGCGGCCGCCGCCTCGTGCGGCGACGGCTCCACGCCGCCCGCCGAGGTGCTGCCCACGGAGGACCTCGGGTTCCTCGTGACGCTCCCCGACGCGCCCGCGCTCGAGTCCACGACGCTCTCCTTCTGGGCGACGAAAGGTCAGGAGGAGGAGGTCGCCATCCGATACCTGCCGCGCCTCGGGAGCGGCGACGCGGAGGGCGAGGACTTCCTGCGCTTCCGCCTGGAGGCCGAGTCGCTCCGCCGGCGCCCCGACGGCAGCGCCATCGCCGTGGGCGACTCGGTGCTGATCACCATCGCCGTGGTGGACCCCGTGCACCTCATCGCGAGCTTCCAGCCCTCGGGCCTCCAGTTCGACCCCGACCGCCCCGCGCGCCTCCGGTTCCGCTTCGCGGAGACGGACGACGACCGCGACGAGGACGGCGACGTGGATGCCGAGGACGACGCCATCCGGAGCGAGCTGGCGATCTGGCGCCAGGAGCAGCTCGGCCAGCCGTGGGTGCGGCTGTCGAGCCGCCTGGAGGTCGGCGTGGACGAGGTCGAGGCCCGGCTGACGGGCTTCACGAACTACGCGGTCGCGTATCGCGCCCGTTAGCCACCCTGCCTGCCTGACGATCCGAGCCGCCGCATGACGGACCCCGCCGTCCTCCTGCAGACCGCACGCGAGCACGCCGCCGCCGGGCGGTGGGCGGAGCTGCGCGCGCTGCTCGGCGGCACGCGCGCGCTGGTCGAGGAGAGCCCGGAGCTCGTCGTCGCCTACGCGGAGGCGCTGCTGCGCCTCGGCCATCCGGCGCCGGCGCGCGACTGGCTCGCCGCGCAGGTGGACGCGCTCGCGCGGCGGGGCGCGCGCCGCGAGCTGCGGCGCGGCACGAACATGCTCGGCGCGGCCCACTTCGAGCTCGGGGAGCTCGCGCCGGCGCGCGCGGCCTTCGAGCGGGCGCTGGAGCTCGGGCGCGCCGATGGCGACGACCTCCTCGTCGCCCGCGCCCTCAACAACCTCGGCCTCCTCGCCGACATGGGCGGCGCACGCGACGGCGCGCTCGCGCTCTTCCAGCTCGCGCTCCCCCTCTACCAGGCGCTTGGCCACCCGCTCGGCCTGGCGGAGGTGTATCACAACATGGGCATCGTGCTGCGCGAGCGCCTCGAGCTGGACGCGGCCGACGAGTACGAGGCGCGTGCGGTGCAGTACGCGCGCCAGGCAGCGAGCCCGCGCCTCGCGGCGATGGCGCGCGTGGGGCGGGCCGAGGTGGGGCTCCGGCGCGGCGACCCGCGCCTCGCCGCCGCCGGCGCGCGACGCGCCGCCGAGGAGTTCGCGCGCCTCCCCGACCCGGCGCGCGAGGCCGACGCCCGTCGGCTCCTCGGCGTCGCGAGCCTCGCGCTCGGCCGCGCCGACGAGGCGCGCGAGGCCATCGAGCGCGCGGTCCGCCTCGCGCACGAGCACGGCAGCCTCCTCATCGAGGCCGAGTCGCTGCGGGCGCGCGCCGAGCTGCTGGCGAGCGTCGGCGCGCGCGGCGACGCGACGACGGACGCCCGAGCGGCGGTGGAGCTGTTCGCGCGCCTGGGGAGGGCCGAGGATGAGACGGCGATGAAGGAGTGGCTGGAGGAGATGGGCTAGATGCGGAGAAAGGAGAAAGGAGAGAGGAGAAAGGAGACACACCCTGCCGGGATGCTCCTCTCTCCTCTCTCCTTTCTCGTCCAGCGCTACTGCTTCCTGCTCACGAGCTGTCTGAGCACGTAGGGCAGGATGCCGCCGTGGCTGTAGTACTGCAGCTCCTCCGGTGTGTCGATGCGGCAGAGGACCTCGAACGACTTCTCGCCGTCCTTGCCCTTCGCGCGCACCGTGAGCATCGAGCGCGGGCGGAGCGACTCGGCGAGGCCCTCCACGTCGAAGGTCTCGAAGCCCGTGAGGCCGAGCGACTGGCGCGTCTCGCCGCCCGTGAACTCGAGCGGCAGCACGCCCATGCCGACGAGGTTCGAGCGGTGGATGCGCTCGAAGCTCTCGGCGATCACCGCGCGCACGCCGAGGAGCAGCGTGCCCTTCGCGGCCCAGTCGCGGCTCGAGCCGGTGCCGTACTCCTTGCCCGCGACGATGACGAGGGGGGTGCCCTGCGCCTTCATCTCCATCGCGAAGTCGTACAGGGGCTCGGGCTCCGCACCCGGCGCGCGCGCGGTCCACCAGCCCTCCTTGCCGCCCGCCAGCTCGTTCTTGAGGCGGATGTTCGCGAAGGTGCCGCGCATCATGACCTCGTGGTTGCCGCGGCGCGCGCCGTACGAGTTGAAGTCGCGCGTCTTCACGCCCTGCGAGACGAGCCACTTCCCGGCCGGGCTCGCCGCCGCGATGTTGCCGGCCGGCGAGATGTGGTCGGTGGTGATCGAGTCGCCGAACATGCCGAGGAGCCGCGCGCCGGTGATGGGCTTCACGCCCGGCGCGTTCAGCGTCATCCCCTCGAAGTACGGCGGGTTCTTCACGTAGGTGGACGTGTCGCTCCACGCGAACCGGTCGCCCGTCGGCGTGTCGAGCCCGCGCCAGCGCTCGTCGCCCTCGAAGACGTTCGCGTACTGCCGCTCGAACATCTCGCTCGTCACCGAGCGCTGGATCTCGCGCTCGACGTCCAGCGGCGAGGGCCACACGTCGCGGAGGAACACGGGGCCGTCCTTGCCGACGCCGAGCGGCTCGCGCTCGAAGTCGACGTCCATGCGGCCGGCGAGCGCGTAGGCCACCACGAGCGGCGGCGAGGCGAGGTAGTTGTAGCGCGTGAGCGGGTTCACGCGCCCCTCGAAGTTGCGGTTGCCCGAGAGCACCGCCGCGACGATGAGCTTGTTCTGCTCGACGGCGTCGGCGATGGGCGTCGGGAGCGGGCCGGAGTTGCCGATGCACGTCGTGCAGCCGTAGCCGACGACGTGGAAGCCGAGCGACTCCATGGCGTCCATGACGCCGGCCTTGTTGTAGTAGTCGGTGACGACCTTCGAGCCGGGGGCGCAGCTCGTCTTCACCCACGGCTTCGTCTTCAGCCCCCTCGCGACGGCGTTCTTCGCGAGCAGCCCCGCGCCGAGCATGACGCTCGGGTTCGAGGTGTTCGTGCAGCTCGTGATGGCGGCGATGACGACCGCGCCGTTGCGCAGCGTGAACGTCTCGCCGTTCATCTCCACCTTCACGCCACCGGTCGCCTGCTCGTCCTCGGCGAGGGCGACGGCGTTGGCGATCCCCGGGTGCGCGCCCGAGACCTCGGTGGCGCGCTTCACCTCGGCGACGGCGGCCGGCGTCCCCGCCTTCGCGAGGTCGACGGCCAGCGCCTCGTTGAACATGCGCTTCGCCTCGGTGAGCGGCACGCGGTCCTGCGGGCGGCGCGGGCCGGCGAGGCTCGGCACCACGGTCGCGAGGTCGAGCTCGAGGGTGCTCGTGAAGACGGGGTCCGGCGTCGCGTCCGTCCGGAAGAGCCCCTGCGCCTTGCAGTACGCCTCGACCAGCGCGACGTGGTGCGGGTCGCGCCCGGTGAAGCGCAGGTAGTCGAGCGACTGCGCGTCCACGGGGAAGAAGCCCATCGTCGCGCCGTACTCCGGCGCCATGTTCGCGATCGTGGCTCTGTCGGCCAGGGAGAGGGAGGACAGCCCCTTCCCGTAGAACTCGACGAACTTCCCCACGACCTTGAACTTGCGGAGCATCTCGGTGACGGTGAGCACGAGGTCCGTGGCCGTCGCGCCCGGCGGGAGCTTGCCGTGCAGCTTGAAGCCGACCACCTCGGGGATCAGCATCGACACGGGCTGGCCGAGCATCGCCGCCTCGGCCTCGATGCCACCGACGCCCCAGCCGAGGACGCCGAGGCCGTTCACCATCGTCGTGTGCGAGTCGGTGCCGACCAGCGAGTCCGGGTAGGCGACCATCGCGCCGTCCTGCGTCTGCGTGAACACCACGCGCGCGAGGTACTCGAGGTTGATCTGGTGGACGATGCCGGTGTCGGGCGGCACGACGCGGAAGTTGTCGAACGCCGTCTGCCCCCACCGGAGGAAGGCATACCGCTCCTGATTGCGCTCGAACTCCAGGTCCGCGTTGATCATGAACGCGGCGTCGCGCCCGTACTCGTCCACCTGCACCGAGTGGTCGATGACCAGCTCCACGGGCTGGAGCGGGTTGATCTGCTTCGGGTCGCCGCCGAGGTTGGCGATCGCGTCGCGCATCGCCGCGAGGTCGACGACGGCGGGGACGCCGGTGAAGTCCTGGAGGAGCACGCGCGCGGTGCGGAAGGCGATCTCCTTCTCGACCTTGCCCTTCACGTCCCAGGTCGCGAGCGCCTCGATGTCCGCGCGCTTGACGAACGCGTCGTCCTCGTTGCGCAGCAGGTTCTCGAGGAGGACCTTGAGGCTGAAGGGGAGGCGGTCGGCGGTCGAGCCGCCGAGCTTCGACAGCGCGTCCAGGCGGAAGATCGTGTACTGCTTCCCGCCGACGTCGAGGGTCGCCCGGCTGCCGAAGGAATTCGGGTGGGTCATGGCCACGGATGTCCGATGGTTCGTACGGAGCCACTGCCGCGGGCCGGCTCGCGCCGCGCCGGCGGCAGGCTACCTGGTAATCTAACCACATTCGCCGTCGGCATCGGAAACGCGCCCGGCCCTCGGCCCTCGGCTATGAACGGCCGAGCGCC
>JBJMNJ010000045.1:0-8344 GCA_045804325.1 Gemmatimonadaceae bacterium | reverse complement strand
GTGGCGCGACTCGTACGTGCTGAACGCGTGCACGACGTTGCCGAAGCGCTCGGTGCGCCGCGCGATCTCGCGCTCGAAGAAGCCGTTCTGCTCCAGTCGCGAGCCGGCGCCCGCGACGTACTCCTCGGGCGCGAGGACGCGCATCCCGTACGCCCCGTCCTGGCGCCTGCCCGTCGGGATGAGGCGCGCGCCCGGGCGGAAGAGCGAGTAGAAGCGGTCCCAGTCGCGCTTCTGGCCCGCCGGGCCGGAGATCACGTCGTAGAGCGCCGCGACGATCGCGTCCACCGACGCGACGTCGGCCGGGCGCGCGGCCGGGTAGCTCGGCGCGTCCTTCGTGACGGGGCCGGCGGGCGGCGTGGCCGGAGCCTGCGCGGCGAGCGGCGCGGCGGCGACGACGAGTGCGGCGAGCGCGGCGGAAAGGCGGATGGGCATGGAATGGTCGGCTCGGGTCAGCGGCCCGCCCGCGCGGCGGCGAGCGCGTCGGCGTTGCGGTCGAAGGTGCGCACCGCCTCGAGCACGGTCTCGACGGCGCGCACGTAGAAGCCGGGCGTGATCGTCCGCACCTCGTCGCTCGGCTTGTGGTAGTCCGGGTGGTCCTCGACGCCGAAGTACACCCACGGGATGCCCGCCTTGTGGAACGCGTGGTGATCCGACTGCGTCGTCCAGTCGTCGGACGGCTTGGGATCCGGGCGGTCGTGTCCCTGGATGAGCCGCACGGGCGCACGGGCCGCGAGCGTGTCGAGGTACGGACGCAGGAACGGATGGTGCGAGGCGCCGGCGGCGTACAGCTCGCCCGCGGCCGAGTGCGAGACCATGTCCAGGTTGATGTCGAGCAGCACCTCGCGCCCGGCGAGCGAGCGCACGAGCTCCGCGGCGCCGAAGCCGCCACGCTCCTCCGCGTCGAGCGCCGCGATGATCACCGACGTGGCCGGCGGGCGGCGCAGCAGGTCGCGGGCGACGGCGAGGAGCGCCGCGGCGCCGGACGCGTTGTCGTCCGCGCCGTTGTAGACCGAGTCGCCCGCGACCGCGCGGCCGATGCCGACGTGGTCGTAGTGCGCGGTGAGCACGATGTAGCGCTCGGGCCGCGCGGTGCCGCGCACGACACCGACGACGTTGGCGACGAGCCCCGGACCGAGCCGCGCGCGCGCCGCGGGGTCGACGGTCGCCGGCTGCACGAGCGAGTCGAAGAGCGGCGGGAGCCCGACCTCCTGGAAGCGCCGCACGACGAACGCCCGCGCCCGCGCGCCGCCCGCGCTCCCGGCGAGGCGCCCCTCCATCGAGTCCGCGGCGAGCGCGCCGAGGTCGCGGAGCAGCGACGCGGAGTCCACGGCGCCGGTGTGCGACGGGGCGCCACCCGGGAGGGGGGCCGGCGTCGAGCAGCCGGCGCCGAGCGCGGCGGCGAGAGCGAGTCGGGCGGCGCGACGTGCGAGGCGCGGAGCGGTCATGCGAGCGTGGCGAGGGTCCGCGCAAGATGCACCGCCGCGCGCGGCGCAGCCAGCGGCGCAGCCAGCGGCGCGTCGGCGGTGCGTCGGCGGCGCGCGTTCTTGCGTGACCCGCGTGGCGCTCGTAGCGTCTCCAGAGCGTGACGCTCCAGCTCTCCCGCCCCTACCGCGCGCATACCGGCGCCCCGTGCATCCGCCGCGTCGACCCGGCGGTGTTCACGGCGCGCTACTTCGCGCGCTGCCTCGCGTGCGGCTTCTGCCGGGACGCGTGCTGCGACCACGGGGTCGACGTGGACATCGCGACCGTCGGGCGCATCCTCGCCGTGGGGGACGCGCTCGAGCCGCGCATCGGCGTGCCGCCGTCGGGCTGGTTCGACGGCGAGGTGGTGGACGACGCCGACGCGCCGGGCGGGGCGATGCTGCGCACGCGCGTGGTGGACGGCCGCTGCGTCTTCCGGAGCCGCACGGGCCGAGGGTGCGAGCTCCACGCTTTCGCCGTGGAGTCGGGCGTCGACTACCACGACCTGAAGCCGATGGTGAGCGCCCTCTTCCCGCTGACGTTCGCCGAGGGGGTGCTCTGCCTCTCCGAGGAGCTCGCGGACGGCACGCTCGTGTGCGCCGGCGGCGGCCCGACGGCGTACGAGGCGGTGCGCGAGGAGCTCGTGCACTACTTCGGGGCGGAGCTGGTGGCGGAGCTGGACACCCTCGCGTCCGGGCGAGCCCCCTGACGCGAAACGAGAAAGGAGAGAGGAGAAGGGAGAGGCTGCTCGCTAGAGGCCTCTCCCTTCTCCTCTCTCCTTTCTCCTGTCTCGTCCTCAGTCCACTTCGCTGAACGTGATGTCCATGTCGATCGGCTTGCGGTGGCGCCAGACGCCGCGCTGGTCGGCGCGCGGGGGGACCACGTTCTCGAAGCGCACCTCGAGGTCCTGCGGGCTGTCCGCGAAGGTGGGCTGGAGGTCCGCGAGCACGGCCTCGTACGCCTCCACGTGGTTCTCGGCGCTCACGATGCCGACGTGAATCGGGTGCGCGAAGCGCTGCATCTCGGGCCCGTTCGGGACTTTCTCGGCGATGTAGTAGATGTAGGTGTTCATCGGGTGTTCCTGTTGTCGGCGCCGGCAGGCGCGGTCATCTGCGAGCGAGCCAGCGCGCCGCCGCGCGCTGCATGACGGGGTCCGCGCTCCACGCGCACACCACGTCCGGTGCCGGTAGCTCCGCCGCGTCGCGCGGAGGCGCGAAGTGCACGACCACGAGGTCGCGCGCCGCCCGCCCCGCCGCGGCGCCCGCACGTTCCAGCGCCGCACGCCGCGCGGCCGCCCTGCCGGGCGCGCCGCCGTCCATCAATGCGACGACGAGCGTCCGCCCGGCGTCACCGTCCGCCGTCGCCGACGCACTCGCGTCGACGCCGGCGTCGCGCAGCGTCCGAACGAACGTTCCCGCCGCGTCCGCCGTGGGGCCGAACGCGTCGTCGAGCACCAGCACCTCGGCGCGCCCGCGCAACGGCCGCGCCACGCCGCGGACCAGATGGACGAGACGCTCCGCCACCTCGTCCGCCCACGACGGCTCGGTCGGGCTCGGCTCGCCAGCAGCGACTGTGCCCGGCGCGCCCCACTCGGCCCAGCGGCTCCGCCGGCGGAGCGAGCGCGCGACCGACTCGGCGTCGAGCCGGCCCGCGCGCTCCGCCTCGCCCAGCGCCCGCAGGACCGGGGCGGCCGCGTCCACGACGACGAGGTCGCACCCCGCCGCGACCGCGCGCACCGCGAGCTCGGCCGGGTCCGTGGCGGGTAGGGAATGCGCGAGCAGGCGGACGTCCGCCACCACCAGTCCGTCGAAGCCGAGCTGCTTGCGGAGGACGCCAGTGACGACCTCGCCGGCGAGCGCGGCGGGAACACCGGACGGCGCCAGCGCCGGCACCGGCCGGTGCGAGACGAGCACCGACGCGACGCCGGCGTCGATGGCCGCGCGGAACGGGACGAGGAGCCGCGCGTAGACGTCGTCCACCGAGCGGACGCCACTGGCGCCGGGGAAGTGCTTCGCGCACGCGAGCACCCCCTGCGACTGGCACGCGTCGATCCACTCGGCGGCGAGCGCCGCCGTGGTGGCCGGGTCGGGCCCGAAGGCACGGCCCGGCCCCGTGTCCCCGCCGAGGTCGCAGACGGGCGCGAGCGCCCAGTTCACCCCGAGCAGCCGCAGCTCGCGCGCGGCGAGGCGCGCCGCGTGGCGGATGACGTCCTCCTCGCCGAGCGAGGCGAGCGCGGCCGGCGGCGGAAACGCGGTGAGCCCGCCGAAGCGCTCCCCCGCCCCGCGCTCGACGCTCGCCCCGACGAGCAGTGGGGCGGCCGACCGGTCGTGGAGCAGTGCGACCGCGTCGCGGATCGCCTCCGAGGGGCCGCCTGGGAGCACGACCGCGCCGGCGCGGTCGGCCGCCGCGCGGAGGGCGGCCGCGCTCAGCGCGCCGGGGGCCGCCGGGTCCCAGTGCAGGACCGGGGCGACGAGCTGCGCGAGGTCGGCGCTCGCCATCATCTCCGGGCCACCGCGCTACGCCGGGGTGAGCTTGCCGAGCACGCGCGGGCCGCGTGCGCCCGTGGCGCCGAGGACGTTTCCGGGGCGCCGCCGAAGGTGCAGGTAGCCGAGCAGGGCGAAGGCGATCGCCTCCTTCGCCTCCGCGTCGCAGAAGACCTCGTCGAATCGGCGCACCCGGAGCGGCGCGACCGCCGCGGCGATGGCGTCGACGAGCGCGGGGTTCCGCGCGCCGCCGCCCGACAGCAGCGCCTCCTCGACCGGCTCGGGGACGAAGCGGCGGTACGCGTCGCCGATGCTGCGCGCGGTGAGCGAGACGGCGGTCGCGACGACGTCCGCCGTCGTCGCCCCGGCGCGCGCCGCACGGCACGCGTCCACCAGGCCGCTCACGAACGCGGGGTCGAACAGCTCACGGCCGGTGGACTTCGGCGGCGCGCTCGCGAAGTACGGCGCCGCGAGCAGGCGGTCCACCACTTCCGTTATCGGCACGCCCGCGCGGGCCAGCCGGCCGTCCACGTCGTACGGGAGCGACGGCTCGAGCAGCCGGACGACGCCGTCGATGACGGCGCACCCGGGGCCCGTGTCGAACGCGCGCATCGCGTCGAGGCGGCCGCCGGGCGGCACGACCGTCACGTTGCCGATGCCGCCGAGGTTCTGGAGCGCGCGCCAGCCGTCGCCGCTGAAGAGCAGCGCGTCGGCGATCGGCACGAGCGGCGCGCCCTGCCCGCCGGCCGCCACGTCGCGCACCCGGAAGTCGCTCGCCACGTCGACGCCGAGGCGCTCCGCGATGACGGCGGACTGCCCGAACTGCCAGGTGGAGTGCGGCGCCTCGTGCCACACCGTCTGCCCGTGCGACGCGACGAGCCGCACGTCCGCGCGCGGCACGCCGCTCTCCGCGATGGCGGCGAGCGCCGCGTCGGCGAGCCAGCCGCCGAGGTCGAAGTCGAGGCGGCAGTACTCGGCGGGGGACGCGCCGCGCAGCGCGGCGGCGAGGCGCTCGCGGCGCTCGGCCGTGTACGCGTGCTGGACGAAGGCGAGCAGCTCGAAGGAGACGGGCGGGAGCGCCGGGTCGGCGCCGGGGCCCTCGCGGTCGCGGAAGCGCACCACCGCCGCCGACACGCCGTCGAGCGAGGTGCCGGACATGAGGCCGACGACGACGGTGCCGGCGTCGCGGGTCACACGACCGGGGGAGGCGGCTCGCTCGTGACGCGGCGAATGATCCCGCCCCCCTTCTCGAGGGCCGAGAGCGCCTCGTCGCGCGAGACGCCGAGCTTGTGCATGACGATGGCCGTCTTCACGCGACCGTCGGCCGCGGCGAGCAGCTCGCGGGCGCGCTCGCGCGCCACGCCGCACACCTCGGCGACGATGCGCTCGCTGCGGTCCTTGAGCTTCACGTTCGTCGCCTTCAGGTCGACCATGAGGTTGCCGTAGGTCTTCCCGAGGCGGATCATCGCGCCGGTGGTGATCATGTTGAGCACCATCTTGGTCGCCGTCCCCGCCTTCATGCGCGTCGAGCCGGTGACGACCTCCGGCCCGGTGACGGGGACGATCGCGACGTCGGCGTGCGCGAGCGTCTCCGGCGGCGGCGGCGAGCAGGCGACGATGCCCGTGCGCGCGCCGATCCCCTTCGCGCGCTCGAGCGCGCCGCGCACGTAGGGCGTCGTGCCGCTCGCGGCGATGCCGACGAGGAAGTCGCCGCGCTTCAGCGCGTGGTCGTCCACGTCGCGCGCCCCGTTCTCCGGGAGGTCCTCCGCGCCTTCCTGCGCGCGGAACATCGCCGGGCGCCCGCCGGCGATCATCCCCTGCACCATGTCGAAGTCCACGCCGAAGGTCGGCGGGCACTCGGAGGCGTCGAGGACGCCGAGGCGTCCGGACGTTCCCGCGCCGGCGTAGAAGAGGCGCCCGCCGCCGCGGAACGTCTCCTCGGCCATCTCGATGGCGCGCGCGATCTGCTCGCGCTGCGTGGCCACCGCGTCCGCCACCGTTCGGTCCTCGGCGTTGACGAGGTCCACGATCTCGAGTGGGGAGGCGAGATCGATCGAGGCGGTGCGCGGGTTTCGCTGCTCGGTGACGCGGGGATCGCGAATGGCCACGAGTCTGCTCTAGTCCGATGCGTGCACGAGCGGCTAACTTACCGGACGCAGTGCGCCAACCGCAACCCGATCACGGACTTGCCGTGCACCGAGCACTCCTGAGCCACGTCCGTCGCGCGACGCTCGTCGCCCTCGCGCTGCTCCCCGCCGCGCTGCCCGCGCAGATCTTCAAGGTCGGGCGCCGCTCCGAGGAGCCGCTGCTCTGGGCCTCGCTCTCGGCCGGGCTGTTCCAGTCTCAGAGCGTCATCGACGGCAGCACCGACAGCGAGTGGGCGCTGAACGACGCGCTGCAGTGGCGCGGCTCGCTCGAGTACTCGCTCCGCGGCGGCAGCGCGCTCGGCGTCGTCGCGACGCACGCGCGCGTGCCGTTTCACTACCGGGGCCCGGGCTGCACCCTCGGCGGCGACGTCGCCGTCCCCTGCTCGCTCGACGCGAACATGACCGTGCAGTCGGTCTGGGGGACGTTTCACGGCGGCGACGGCGTCGGCTTCCACGGCGTGTTCGAGGGCGGGCTCGGGTACACGTGGTATCGCTCCTTCGAGTCCGAGGACGACCAGGACCCGTTCGCCGACATGAACGCCGACCGGGACTTCTCCTTCGTGCTCGGCACGGGTTTCGGGTACGCGCCGAGTCGGCGCCTGAGCTTCAACGTCGTCCGGGACTGGGCGTGGGTGCGCCACCAGGGCGAGGGGCTCACGAACGACGATCGCACCACTACCCAGCAGTACACGACGAGGCTCGGCGTGCGCTACGGCTTCGGGAATCGGCGCGCGGGCCTCTAGGGAGCGGAGCACACGACCATGACCCGACGTCACGCCTCGCTCTCGCTGCTCGCCGTCGCCGCCACGACGCTGGCCATCGCGTGCGCGCGCACCGCCGCCGTCGCGACGGCACCCGCCATCCCCGAGCGCACCGCGGCCGCGTTCCCCGCCGGGTGGCGCTTCCCGGCGGGGCAGCCGGCCACGCACGCGCCGAACGGAATGGTCGTGAGCAACAGCGCGATCGCGAGCGCGGTCGGCGCGGAGATCATGCGGCGCGGCGGGAACGCCGTGGACGCCGCGGTGGCCACGGGCTTCGCGCTCGCGGTCACCTACCCCATCGCCGGCAACCTCGGCGGCGGCGGGTTCATGGTCGTCCGCATGGCGGACGGGCGCTCCGCGGCGCTCGACTACCGCGAGGTCGCGCCGCTCGCCGCACACCGGAACATGTACCTCGACTCGGCCGGCAACCTCACCGACCGGAGCCTCGTCGGCCACCTCGCGTCCGGCGTGCCCGGCTCGGTCGCCGGCATGGCGGAGGCGCTCCGCCGCTACGGCACGATGTCGCTGCGCGAGGTCGTCGAGCCCGCGATCCGGCTCGCGACCGAGGGGTTCGAGATCGACGCGAGCTTCGCGGGCGGTCTCGAGGGCGCGCGGGACTTCCTGCCGCAGTTCGAGGGCGCGCGGCTCCTCTACCCCGGCGGCGTGCCGCTCGCGCCGGGAACGCGGCTCGTGCAGCCCGAGCTCGCGTGGACGCTGCGGCAGATCGCCGAGCGGGGGCCGGAGGGCTTCTACCGCGGGCCGGTGGCGGACTCTCTCGTGGCGGAGATGAAGCGCGGCGGCGGCATCATCACGCACGAGGATCTCGCGGCCTATCGCGCGGTGTGGCGCGAGCCCGTGCGCGGCACGTACCGCGGCTACACGCTGCTCTCGATGCCGCCGGCGTCGTCGGGCGGCGTGACGATGACGGAGACGCTCAACGTCCTCGAGACGTGGGGCGCGCCGGCGCCGTACGGCAGCACGCAGTGGGCGCACCGCCTCGCCGAGGCGTACCAGCGCGCGTTCGTGGACCGCAACGCGAAGCTCGCCGACCCCGCGTTCGTGAAGGTCCCGCAGGAGGAGCTCACGAGCAAGACGTACGCGAAGCGCCTGCGGGCGGGGATCGACGACGCGCGCCACACGCCGACCCCGCTCGCCGAGCGGCAGATGGCGGAGGGGATGCACACCACGCACTACTCGGTGGTGGACGGCCGCGGGAACGCCGTCGCGACGACGACGACGCTGAACAACAGCTACGGCTCGGGCGTGTGGGTGCGCGGCGCGGGGTTCATCATGAACGACGAGATGGACGACTTCGCGGCGCAGCCGGGGAAGCCGAACATGTTCGGCCTCGTGCAGGGCGAGGCGAACGCCATCGCGCCGGGCAAGCGGATGCTCTCGGCGATGACCCCGACGGTGGTGCTCGACCCGGCGGGCCGCGTGCTGCTCGTCGTGGGCGCGGCCGGCGGCCCGACGATCATCACCGGCACGTCGC
>JBJMNJ010000044.1:0-11754 GCA_045804325.1 Gemmatimonadaceae bacterium | reverse complement strand
TCCGATCTGCCGCCGTCCGCGCCGGCGCACGACCACGCCTAACGGGGCGGCGCGCCCCCTGCTGCCGGCGCTCCTGCTCGGCCTGCTCGCAGCGTGCGCCCCGGCCGCGGTCGTCGCGGGCGCCGGCGGGCCTTCCGGGGGCGTCGTCCTCGAATCCGCGTCGACGGGCTGGCGCACCAAGGAAGTCGTCTCGAAGCGCGCGCCGGAGACGCTCGTCGCCCGGGACGGCACGATCTGCCGCGTCTCGCCCGACCGCTTCCGCGACACGGCGACTGGCGCGATGGTGCACTGCAACTGGCAGTGACCGCCGGGAGGCACGGCGATCCGAGTGACGCGGGGCCCGTTTGGCGGGTCTGCGAGTGTGCGGGCCCAGCCGCGCCACTCACCAGCAGTCACGTCAGCAGAACCCATGGGATACACGGTCTCCTCCTTCCGCCGCCGCTTCGCGCGTCACGCCGCCTTCGCCGCCTTCGCGCTCACCGCCTGCAGCAGCCCGAGCGGCACCGGCCCCACGGCCGAGCCCTTCACGCGCATCGGGGACGCGCTCGTCGCCGGTGCGCTCCGGCAGACCGTGACCGTCCGCGTCGCCGGCGACACGGCGACCATTCGCTCGGTCGTCTTCAACGTGAGCGACGCGCCGGTGACGGTGGAGTCGCGCATCTGCGGCCTGGGGGTGGAGCCGTCGATCGAGTGGGCGGACGCCGTGCGCTGCGCGGGCTACAGCAGGACCGGGCCGATCGCCCCCGGTGACTCCGTCGTCCAGAGCGACCGGCGCCGGCTCGTCGGCGCACCCGAGACGGTGCGCGTCCAGCACCTCGTCTCGCCGAGCGTCTGGGTGACGGTGACGCTGCGTTAGGCGCGGCGCCTAACGCACCACCAGCAGCGCCGCGACGCCGCCGAACTCGTCCTCCCCCGTGGCGGCGCCCGGCGGAACCGTCCACTCGCCGCGGTCCACCCGGACGTTGAAGCGGTGGACGCCCGGCGCGAGGTCGAGCCGGACCTCCCACACGTCCGGCGCGACGCGCGCGAGCGGCACGGGCGTCCACTCCGTGAAGTTGCCCATGAGCTCCACGACCGCGGCGGCATCGGAGCCGGGGATGCGCACGCGGAGCGCGCGCTGGAGTCCCTGCACCGTGCGCAGCTCCACGGCGCGCGGCGCGCTCGCGCTCGTGTCGTCGAGCGTGCGCGCCCTGAGGCGTCGGAGGCGCGCGAGCGCCGCGCCCTCGGCGGCCGAGAAGCGGCGCGCGGTCGTGAGGCGCGCCGCCACGGCGGCGTAACGGCCGCCCGGCGCGCCGCGCGCCACGTCCGCCGGATAGCTGCCGCCGGCGGCGACGAGCGCGACGCGGCGCGTGACCCAGAGCGTCGCACCGAGCTCGCCCCAGCCGCGGACGCCGCCGCCGCGGTCCCCCGTGCGCCAGCCGGCCGAGAGGTCGACGGCGGCGCGTCCGGCGCCCAGGTGCACGAGCCCCTCGGTGTCGGCATACCCGGCGCTCCCCACGGCCGTCCCCTCGACGGTCGCCTGGAGGGACGCCCGGCCGGCGCGGCGCCACGCCCCGGCGCCGGCGCGCGCGACGCCGTATCCGGCGCCGTTGATCTCGACGCCGCCCGCGCCGGCGCCGGCCCACACGCCGCCGCGCGGGCCGTCGCCGCGCAGGCGCGCGCTCACCGACGCGTCGCGCGAGTCGGGGCCGCGGCGCCCGTACCAGAGCGCGCCCAGGGTGGCGCCGAGCTCGCCGCGCAGCGCCGCGCCGGCGTGGCCGACGAGCACCATGCCGCTCGCGTCGGCCTGCATGCTCGCGCTGCCGCTCTCGAAGCGCGTCCCGTTGACCCGCACGGTGGCGCTCCCCGCAGGCCCGTCCACGCGCACCGCCGGGGTCACCGAGAGCACGCCCGAGCGCAGGTACTCGTCGTAGGTGACCGAGGCGGCCCCGACGTCGAGCGTGCCGGTGGCGGAGACCTGCGCGCCGAGCGGCCGCGCGAGCGCGAGGCCCCAGAACGCGAGCGCGGCGGCCGCGCCGAACGCCGCGGCCGCCGCGCTGCGGTGCGCGAGTGCGCTACGGCTTGCGCTTCGGCGGCCGGGTGGTGCCGCTCCGGTTGTCCGGGACGAATCCGGCCGTGGTCTGCAGCCCGTCCGCGAAGGCCTGCTCGCCGGCCATGAGCCCGGACGTGGCCGCGGCCGACATGCCCGGCTCCCCGCCGACGGCGATGTCGCGCGCGACGTCATTCTGGAACGTGGCGAGCCGGTCGGCCCGGACGCCCGCCTGCTGCAGCGCGAGCACCGACGCCGCAGCGGTGTCCGCGGGCACCTTCTGCGCGACGAGCTCCTGATAGACGGCGAGCGAGGCGGTGATCGTCGCGCGCCCGCGCTTCTCGTAGAGTCGCTTCAGCGCGGCCGGCGCGATGTTGGCGCGCAGCGCGTGCGCGCCCGCCGTGACTTCCTCCGGCGTGGCCTGCGGGCCGAGGAGGCGCCGCGACTCCGCGAGCTCCGCCGAGAGGCGGCGCACCGCGTCCACGATGCGCGGGCCCGGGGCGCGCTTGCTCGCGCCCTCGAGCGCCTTGTCCACGAGCGGCTCGACCGGGAGCTTCTCGCTGCGCGCCGCGTCGAGCAGCTCGGCCACCTGCCGGCCCGTGAGCGAGTCGAGACGCGCGGCGAGACGCCCGTCCTGGGCCCGTGCGGCGGCCGGCGCGGCGATCAGCAGGGCGAGGCATGCCAGCATCACACGCGAGCGGGGGGCGAACCCCGAACTGGTCGGCGCGCGCATCAGCGGGGCCCTCCGACGACGAGGACCGAGTTCGTCGCGCCGAAGTCGCCGGCGGGGGCAGCGGGCGCGGCGGGGTCGGGCATCCAGGTGGCGCCATCGACCACGAATGTATACTCGTACCGCCCCGCGGGGAGTGGCACTCTGGCCACCCACAGGCCGTCGTGGCGGCGCGCGAGCGGGGTCACGGTCGCGTTCCAGTCGTTGAAGTCGCCGGCGACGGCGACGGAGCGCGCGTCGGGGGCGTGCAGCACGAACTCCACCGAGTCGCTCGCGCCCGCAGCCTTCGGAGCTCCGGGATCGCTCACCTTGATGTTGAAGGGCACCACCGCGGTGTCGGACCCGCGATCCACGAAGCGCACCCGCTCCGGCGTCGCGAGCACCGCCAGCGCGGCGATGCCGGCCGCGGCCGCCAGGCCGATGAGCGGCGACATGCGCACGGTGCGCGGACGCGCCGCCCACTCGAGCACGCGCACCACCGCGTTCTCCTTCCGCTTCGGGGGTGCGAAGCCCGGCCGGGGCCCGCGCTCCACCTCGGCCATGAGGCGCGCGGTGAAGTCCGCGCCGCCGACGGCGACCGGGCGGCGGAGCTCGCGCGCGACGCTGTCGATCAGCTCGTCCGCTTCCGATTCCGCGCGCGCCCCTCGGCGCGCCTCGTTCTCATCCATCTCGTTCATCTCGCTCGGGCGGCGCCCGCTCGGGTCACGCACTGTACACCTCCTGGAGCAACTCCCGGAGCCGGTCGCACGCGCGCTTCACGCGCATCTTGAGGGCCGAGACCCCCGCGCCGGTCAGCTCCGACATCTCCTCGTAGCTCAGGTCCTCCACGTGCTTCAGGAGGAACGCCTCGCGCTGGTCCTTGTCGAGCCGCGCGAGCGCGCGGTCGATCTCCTCCTGCCAGGCGCTCCGCTCCGCGGGGTGGTTCTCCGCGGCGCCGAGCACGCTGACCTCGTCCCGCACGAACGTCCTCGCGCGCCGGGTGACGCGCGCGCCGCTCGTGCGGCACCGGTTGATGAGGATGCTGAACAGCCACGACGCGAACTTGTCGGGGCTCTCGCAGCGGTCCAGCGAGCGGTAGGCGCGCAGGAAGGCGTCCTGCAGGGCCTCCTCCGCGTCGTCCGGGTCGCCGAGCATCCGCAGCGCGTAGCGCGCGGCGCGGCCGCGGTAGCGCTCCACGAGCACGCCGTAGGCACGGGTGTCGCCCCCGAGTGTCCGCTGGATCAGCAGCGCATCCGTCATCTCCGTGGGGGGAGACCCGGGTTCGGGGGGGATGGTCACAGGCCTCTCGGTTCCGAGCTGGTCAGGGTAGGGCTGAGCGGGATCGCGAGGGCGGACGCGGCCCCCCCCGCGTTCAATTTGGCACCGTTCGCGCCGCCGGGCACCACCATTTCCCCGCGTGCCGGGTCGCCTGCGCACCCCGGCCGGCGGCCGCCGTCGGACGAGTGACCCACGTCACGCGGGCGGGGTCTCCCCCGCATCCACCGTCTGGAGGCGTCATGACCGCTCGCTCCGTCCTCGTGCTCACGAGCGTCCTCGCGGCCGCGGGGCTCGCGCTCGCCGTTCCCGCCCCCGCGCCGGCCGCCGCCGAGCGGGCGCTCGCGCGCGCCGAGCAGGACGCCGCGTTCCGCGCCGGGGAGGTCGCCCGCATCCAGCGCCACTTCGACAGCGTCCTCGTCGAGCTGCGGACGGCCGACGTCGCGCGGCTGACGCCCTCGCAGCGCGCGTCGCGCGCGCGCCAGCTCGCCCGCCTCGCCGCCTACCGCGACCGCGGCGTGTTCCCGCGCAACGAGCACTTCCCGGACTCCGTGCTGCCGTACTTCGTCGACCGGTCCGGCACGCGCTGCGCCGTCGCGCACCTCATGCATCTCGACGGCCGCGAGCCGATCGTGCGCCACGTCGCCGCGACGCGCAACAACGCGTGGGTGGCGGAGCTGCGGGACGAGCCCGGGCTCGCGGCGTGGCTCGACGAGGCGGGGCTCACGCTCGACGAGGCGGCGCGCATCCAGGTGCCTTACATGGGCGATCCCGCACCCGCGCCGTCGGACGGCAACGTCGAGGCGACCGCCGCGCGCGTCGGCACGGCGTACGCGGCCGCCTCCGCGGTCGCCGGCCTCGCCGCCGGCGCCTCGGTCGCCTACGCGCTCCGCGCGGATGCCCCGAGCCGCCGCACCACGCTCCTCGGCCTCGCCGCCGGCGCGACCGGCATCGCGCTCGGCGCCCCGCGCCTCGGGGACGGCGGCGCGGCGACCGCCATCGGCGCCGCGAACACCGCAGTCGGCCTCGCCGCGACCGCCGTCGCGCTGCGGACGCTCTTCCACGAGCACACGGCGAACGCGGCGAGCGCGAGGAAGGAGCGCGCGGTGTCGGTGGCGCCGGTGCTGGGGAGGCAGGCAGGCTTCACCGTCGCTGCGCGCTTCTAGCTGATCGCGCTCGCAGCGCTTTCGCTGACCGGCTCGAGCCTACGAGCGCTGGCGACTGGCGACTGCTGCTCGCCGGCGGAAGAGCGATGCGACTGAACGAGAAACCCTCGGGAGGCCAGCGGTGGCTTCCCGAGGGTTCTACGCATCGGCTACCCGCTGAGCAGCCGGGCGGCAGCAGTCGCCCGTCGCCAGTCGCCAGCGTTCGTAGCGTCACGCTGACGGCTGATCCGCCAGAAGCCGGTCGTCAGACGGGCTTGCCCTCAGTGGGATAGAACCTCTCCCCGCTCCGCGCCATCCGCACCAGGATCTCGGCGGGCTGGAAGCGCGGCGGGAAGCGGTCGTTGAGGTCCTCGAGCTGCCGCACGATCTCGGCGGCGCCCACGGTGTCGATGTAGCGGAACGGGCCGCCGCGGAAGGGTGGGAAGCCGATGCCGAACACCGCGCCGATGTCGCCGTCGCGCGGGGCGCGGACGATCCCCTCCTCCAGCGTGCGCGCCGCCTCGTTCACCATCGCGAGCACCGTGCGGCGCACGATCTCGTCCGCGGGGAGCTCGGTGCGCTGCCGCCCCGTCGGGAAGAGCTCGTAGACCGTCTCGTCCACGCCCCCCTTCTTCCCCTTCGCGTCGTACGCGTAGAAGCCGCTCTTCGCCTTGCGCCCGAGCCGGCCCGCGCCCACCACGCGCTGCAGCGTCTTGCTCGGCGACATGCGCTCGCCGAACGCGTCGGAGATGATGCTCCCCACCTTCCCGGCCACGTCGAGCCCCACCTCGTCGAGCAGCGTGATGGGGCCGACGGGGAAGCCGAAGCCGACGAGCGCCCTGTCGACCGCCTCGATCGACGCGCCCTCGTCGAGCAGGCGCCCGGCCTCGTTCAGGTACGGCGAGAGGATGCGGTTCGCGTAGAAGCCCGGCGCGTCGTTCACCACGATCACCGTCTTCCCGATCCGCTTCCCGAACGACACGACCGTCGCCGTCACCTGCGGGTCCGTCTGCCGGGAGGTGATGACCTCGAGCAGCGGCATCTTGTGCACGGGCGAGAAGAAGTGCATCCCGACCACCCGGTCGGGGCGCGCCGACGCCTGCGCGATGCGCTCGATCGGGATCGTGCTCGTGTTCGACGCGAAGATCGCGTGCTCGCCGACGATCTTCTCCACCTCGCGCAGCACCTGTTGCTTCACCGCGAGGTCCTCGAACACCGCCTCGATGATCAGGTCCGCGTGCCGGAACCCCGTGTAGTCGAGCGTGCCGCTCACGAGCGACATCGTGTCGTCGAACTGCACGCGCGTGATCTGCTTCCGCTTGAGGCGCTCCTCGACGACGCTCCGCACGGCCGCGAGCCCGCGCCCGATCGCCTCGTGCTTCGCGTCGCGCAGGCGCACCGGAAGCTGCTGCTGCACGACGACGCTCGCGATCCCCGCCCCCATGAAGCCGGCGCCGAGGATGCCCACCTTCCTGACCTGCGTCGGCTCGGGCACGGGCTCGGCGACGCCCGGGTCCCGCTTGAGCGCGGTGGTCGCGAAGAAGAGGAAGACGAGCTGGCGCGACACCTCCGTCATCGCCATCTGGCCGAACAGCCGCGCCTCCTCGGCGAGCCCGCCCTCCATCCCCTTCTCGTAGCCCGCGCGCACGGCGTCGATGGCGGCGAGCGGCGCGGGGTAGTGCCCCTTCGTCTTCTTCAGCACGCCCTCGCGCGCCTGGCGGAACACCACGCTGCGGCCGAGCGGGTTGTCCTCGAGCAGCACGGCCTTCGCGCCGCCGGACTTCCGCTTGTGCTTCGCGCTGCCGTCGGCGAGCTCGCGCGCGCGGCGCACCGCGATCTCGCGCAGGATGCTCGGGTGCACGAGCTCGTCGACGAGGCCCATCTGGAAGGCCTTCTTCGCGCGCACGTTGCGCCCCGTGAGGATCATGTCGAGCGCGTTGGCGAGGCCCACGGTGCGCGGCAGGCGCTGCGTGCCGCCGGCGCCCGGGATGATGCCGAGCTGCACCTCGGGCAGGGCGAGCACGGTCTTCGGGTGGTCGCTCGCGATGCGGTAGTGGCAGGCGAGCGCGAGCTCGAGCCCGGCGCCGAGGCACGCGCCCTGGATCGCCGCGAGCACCGGCTTCCCCTGCGCGAGGCGGGCGATCATTCCCTGCCCCTCGCGCGATGCCCGCTCGGCGTCGCCCACGGTGCGGAAGTCGAGGAACTGCTCGATGTCAGCGCCGGCGATGAAGATGTCCGGCTTGCCGCTCATCAGCACGATGGCGCGCACCTCGATGTCGCGCTGCGCCGCCTCCACCGCGGAGGTGAGCGCGTCCACGAACGGCTCGCTGAGCTTGTTGACCGGCTCGTCGGGCAGGTCGAACGTGATGACGGCGACGCCGCGCTCGGCGGTCGTCGACGTCACGCCGCTGGTCGTTTCTCTCTCGGCAGTAGCGCTCATTGCGCCTCGAAGGTCCGGGGTTGCTGCGGGCTGCGGGCTGCTGCGGGCTGCGGGCCGAGATTCGTAGCCCGCAGCCCGCAGCCCGCGGCGAGTACGAACCGTCGACGCGAGCCTATGCTCGCTCGACCACCATCGCGTGCCCCATGCCGCCGGCGGCGCAGACGGTCATGAGGCCGAACTGCCCGCCGCGGCGCTGCAGCTCGTTGCAGAGCGTCGTCAGGATGCGCGCGCCGGTGGCGCCGAACGGGTGGCCGATCGAGATGGAGCCGCCCATGACGTTGAGCCGCGAGCGGTCCACCTCCCCGACGGGGTGCGAGAAGCCCGCGCGCTCGGCCCACGCCTGGCTCTCGAACCCCCGGAGGTTGGAGAGCACCTGCGCCGCGAACGCCTCGTGCATCTCCACGAGGTCGATGTCCTTCAGCGCGAGCCCCGCCCGCTTGAGCGCCACCGGCGCGGCGAGCACGGGCGCCTGGAGGAGCTGCTCGCCCGGGTCGAGCGCGGCGTACGAGTAGCTGCGGATGAACGCCAGCGGCGCGTAGCCGAGCGCCTTCGCCCGCTCCTCGCTCATGAGGAGCACGGCGGCGCCGCCGTCCGTGAGCGGCGACGCGTTGCCCGCGGTCACGGAGCCGTAGCGCTTGTCGAACACCGGCCGCAGCTCGGCCAGCGCGTCGATGCTCGTGTCGGAGCGGATGCCGTTGTCGCTCGTCTGCGCCGTCTCGTACCTCGGCGGCACGTAGACGGGCGCGATCTCGGCGGTGAGCCGACCGTCGGCGGTGCCGGCGGCGGCCATGCGGTGCGAGCGCAGCGCGAACTGGTCCTGCTCCGTGCGCGGGATGGCGTTGAGCTTCGCCATCTTCTCCGCGCTCTGCCCCATCGTCTCTCCCGTGCTCGGCTCGGCGATGGCGGGGGTGATGGGGATGAGGTCCTTCGGCCGCATGCGCGCGAACGCCTGGATGCGCTGCGGCATCGACTTCGCCTTGCTCGCCGCGACGAGGATGTCGGAGAACGCGCGCGAGTGCAGGATGGGCACGTTCGACAGCGACTCCGCGCCGCCGGCGACGACGACGTCGTAGTGGCCGAGCGCGATCTGGTCGGCCCCGTCGGTGATGGCCTGGTTGGCGGAGGCGCACGCGCGGCTCACCGTGAAGGCCTCGACGCCCTTCGGAAGCATCGGGAGGAGCGAGACCTCGCGCGCGATGTTCGGCGCCTGGATGTTCGGCACCACGGTGCCGAACACCACGGCCTGCACTTCCTTGCCGTCGAGCTCCGTACGCTGCAGCAGCTCCGACACGGCCAGCTTGCCGAGGTCCTGCGAGGAGATGCTCCTGAAGACGGTCCCCGCCTTCGCGAACGGGGTGCGCACGCCCGCGACGACGGCGACGCGGCGACCGGGGCCGAGTCCGAATGTTGGCATGCGGGTAAGCTAGACGGCGGTCGAAGCAGGGACTAGCTCTCGGCTCTCGGCCCTCGGCCGCGCACGGCTCGCGGCTGTCGCCGCGACGTCGTACACTTCCGAAGACTCCTCACACTTTCGGTGGCCGATGACGGACAATCGTGTCGTCTCTCTCGCGCTGGCGCTGGTGATCTTCGTCACACCCGACGCCGCTCGCGCACAGGTCCTCTACACGAAGCCCGCGCCCGGACAGCCGGTGCTCGGCACCCGCAGCGCTCCCATCCTCGAGCCGGCGGGGCTGGGGGGACGCCGCTTCCGCGACCTGAACCGCAACGGCCGCCTCGACCCGTACGAGGACTGGCGGCTCTCGCCCGACGCGCGCGCGCGCGACCTCGTGACGCGCATGACGCTCGAGGAGAAGGCGGGCACGATGATGCACGGCACCGCGCGCTCGCGCGGCGGGTTCGGACCGCCGCCCCCGGGCGTCGCGCCGGGCTACGACGCGGACGCGAACCGCGCGCTCGTCGACAGCATGAAGGTCACGAGCATGATCACGCGGCTCGGCGGCGAGCCCTCGTTCGTCGCCGCGCAGAACAACGCGCTCCAGGAGATCGCCGAGGGCGGGCGCCTGGGCATCCCGCTCACCATCAGCACGGATCCGCGGCACCACTTCCAGTACGTGTACGGCGCGAGCGTCGCGCCCGGCGGCTTCTCGCAGTGGCCGGAGGCGCTCGGCCTCGCCGCCGTCGGCGACACGGCGCTCGTCAGGCGCTTCGGCGACATCGCGCGCCAGGAGTACCGCGCCGTCGGCATCCACATGGCGCTCTCGCCGCAGGCGGACCTGTCGACGGAGCCGCGCTGGAGCCGGAGCAACGGGACCTTCGGGGAGGACGCCGACCTCGCGGGGCGGCTCGTGCGCGCGTACGTGGAGGGGTTCCAGCACGGCACGCGCGGGGGCGACAGCGCCGCCGTGCTCACCGTCGTAAAGCACTGGGTGGGCTACGGCGCGGCGAAGGAGGGCTGGGACAGCCACAACCATTACGGGCGTCTCGCGTCGCTCGACGGCAGCAGCCTCGCCTATCACGTGCGGCCGTTCCTCGGCGCGTTCGCGGCGAACGCGGCGGGCGTCATGCCCACGTACTCGATTCTCGAAGGCGCGACGTGGAACGGGAAGCCGATCGAGGCGGTGGGCGCCGGGTTCAACCGGCAGCTCCTCACCGACATGCTGCGCAACCACTACGGCTTCCGCGGCATCGTGCTCACCGACTGGGCGATCACGAACGACTGCAACGTGCGCTGCCGCGAGGGCGCGCCCGCGGGCGAGCGCCCGTCGTTCGCCGACATCGGGATGCCGTGGGGCGTCGAGGAGCTGCCCATGCGCGCGCGCTTCGTGAAGGCCGTGCGGGCGGGCGTGGACCAGTTCGGCGGAACCGAGCGTGCCGACGTGCTCGTGGCGGCGGTGCGCGCGGGCGAGATCCCGGAGGCACGCCTGGACGAGTCGGTGCGGCGCATCGTGCGGCAGAAGTTCGCGCTCGGCCTCTTCGAGAACCCCTACGTCGACGCGGAGGCGGCGGCGGGCCGGGTGGGTACGGAGGCGTTCCGCGCCGCGGGGCTCGACGCGCAGCGGCGGTCGCTGGTGCTGCTCGAGAACCGCGACGCCGTCCTGCCGCTGCGCGGCGCGAAGCGCGTCTACGTCGTGGGCGCGGACACGGCGGCGGCGCGGCGAGCGGGGTGGACGATAGTGAGCGACCCGGCGCAGGCGGACGTGGCGATCGTGCGGCTCGCCGCGCCGTCCGAGCGGCTGCACCCGGGCTTCGTGTTCGGCGCGATGCAGCACGAGGGGAGCCTGGCGTTCCGCGCGGGGGACGCGGCGTACGACGAGCTCGTGCGACTCAGCGCCACGGTCCCGACGGTGGCCGTCGTCTACCTCGACCGCGCGGCGGTGCTGACGCCGGTCCGCGAGCGCGCGCGGGCCGTCGTCGCGAACTTCGGCGCGAGCGACGAGGCGCTGTTCGACGTGCTCTCGGGGCGGGCGCGCTTCGAGGGGCGGCTCCCGTTCGAGCTCCCGTCCTCCATGGAGGCGGTGGCGGCGCAGCGGCCGGACCTCGCGCACGACAGCGTGCGGCCGCTGTATCCGATGGGGTTCGGGCTGAGGTACTAGCCCTCGGCCCTCGGCCGACGGTCGAGAGCCTAGCGCCGGACCGCGACGACGCTCGACACGCAGCGCTCCCCCGCCTCGTCCGTCACCAGCCCCTCGCGCGCGGCGACCACCTCGAGCGGCGCGACGAGGCGCGGCAGCTCCCCGGGCGCGAGCACGTACGCCGGGTTGCGCGGCGCGCGCGCGCGGCCGCTGGCCACGAGCGCGAGGTGGTCGCGCACGTACGTCTCGTAGACGAGCACGCCGCCTGGCCGCAGCAGCGCGCCGAGCGTCGGGAAGAGCCCGCGGTCGAGGAAGTTGACGACGAGCACGACGTCGAAGGTCGCCGGCGCGAACGGGAGCGCGCCGAGGTCCGCGACGACGCCGGCCGCGGCGCCGCGCCGCACCGCCTCGCGCACGGCGCCCTCCGCGATGTCCACCGCGACCACCCGGCGCCCCGCCGCGGCGAGCGGCGCGGCGTGCCGGCCGTCGCCGCCCGCGAGGTCCACGACGAGCGCGGCGGCGGGCCGCTCGAGCGCTCGCTCGACCACCCAGGCCGACGGCGCGCGCGGCGGGCCGCCCTCGCGCGCCGACTCGGCCCATCGGCGCTCCCAGCGGACGCGGTC
>JBJMNJ010000043.1:0-12081 GCA_045804325.1 Gemmatimonadaceae bacterium | reverse complement strand
GCGGGGGCGACCCGGAGCGGCTCGTCTCACCCCGCCGTCCAGCACGCACCCACCCTGCTCCCTGCTCCCGATTCTAGATTCCCGTCGGATACGTCTCCGCCGGCTCGTCGTGCTCCCACCGCGGGGTGCGCTCCAGGGGGTGGAGGGCGCGCGTCTCGTCGAGGTGGATCACGGCGTCGAACTGCGCGGAGAGCTCGGCGTCGGAGTAGTGGCTCCAGCGCTCCGTCTCCGGGCGGTAGATGACGCCGATCGCCCGCTCGAGCATCGTCTCGCTCATCGCATCGGCGAGCGTCTCGCTCTCGTGCAGGTCGAGGTAGAACGCGGGCACGCCGGTCTCGTGGAAGAGGCGCTCCCAGCTTCCGGGGAGCGAGGGGCGCACGCGCTTGCGCCTGGCGGGCTCGTCCCAGTCGTCGGCGGCGGTGACCGTGCCCGTGTGGGTCGTGAAGCCGACGAGCACCGCGTCCGCGCCGTGCCGGTCGCGCACGAGCTGGCCGACGTTGAGCTCGCCGCCGCGCCCCATCTGCGTCGCGCGCGCGTCGCCGAGGTGGGAGTTGTGCGCCCAGACGACGATGCGCGGCGGCGTCCCGCCGGCGCCGAGGTGCCGCTCGAGCTCGTCGAGCGTCTCGGCCATGTGCGTGTCGCGCAGGTTCCAGCTCGACACCCGGCGCGCGAACATCGAGCGGTAGTAGCGCTCGGCGTTCGCCACGACGCGGGCGTTCTGCTCCGCGGAGAAGAAGTCGTCCTTCGCGGCCGGGCCGTCGCGCTGCGCGAGGTCGAACGCCTGGCGGCGCAGCTCGACGAGCTGGCGCACCACCTCCTCCTCGCACGAGGCCTCGAGGTCGAGCGCGGCGCCGTAGCCGTACGCCTGCGGGTCGGCGCCGTGGTGGTCGAAGCACGCGTAGCGCTCGCGCGCCCGCCGCGCCGCCTCGGGGTCCACCTTCGCGAGGTACGCGAGCACCGACTGGATGGACGCGTGGAGGCTGTACAGGTCGATGCCGTAGAAGCCGGCCGGCGAGCCCGCCGGCCCCAGGCGCGCGTTGTGCGCCCGCAGCCACTCCACGAAGTCCACGACGACGTCGTTGCGCCACATCCACTGCGGGAAGCGCTGGAAGCCGGCGAGCGCCTCGACGGCGCCGGGGTCGCGGCCGCGCCCGCGCACGTAGCGGTTCACGCAGTGGGCGTCCGGCCAGTCGGCCTCGACGGCGACGGCGGTGAAGCCCTTTCGCTCGATGAGCAGTCGGGTGACGTCCGCACGTATCCGGTAGAACTCGTGCGTGCCGTGCGACGCCTCGCCGACGAGCACGAAGCGCGCGTTCCCGACCCGGTCGAGCAGCGCGTCCCAGTCGGCGTCGCTCCCCGCGAGCGGCCGGGCCGCGCCGCGGACGAGCGATACGAGCGAGCTGGTCATTCTGGCGGTCATGTCGGCCTCCGCGCGAGTGCGGCTAGGAGTCTCCGACGAGCATCGCGAGCTCCCGCGCCCGCAGGTCGAACTGCTTGCCCGTGCCGACGAGCCCCACGCGCATCGCGCTCAGCGTGAGCTCGCGGCCGTGCGCGATCTCGTCGTAGTTGTCGAAGCGGATGGCGCGCCCGTCCACGAACGTCACGGCGCCCGCGCCGTGCACCTCGCCGGTGTGGCCGCGCACGACGAGTGCCGTGTCCTCGTCGATCCCGAGGCCGAGCAGCGCGGGGAAGCCGGCGATGGCCACGAACAGCCGGTGGAGTCGGCGCCGCTGCGTGAAGTGCGTGTCGATCACGGCGTCGAAGCCGAGGAGGCCGAGCCCGGGGCCGATGTGCATCTCGACGAGGTTTCCCTCCTCGTCCACCTCGCCCCCCGCCAGCGTCGTGCACGTGAGCGCCGCGGCGCCCGCGCTCGTGCCGCACACCACGGCGCCGCGCACGTACGCCTCCTTGATCGCCCGCTCGAGGGGCGTCCCCGAGAGCACGGTCACGAGCTTCACCTGGTCGCCGCCGCCGAGGAAGATGGCGTCGGCCTCCCGCGCCTGCCGCGCGAGCGACTCGTTCATCGCGTGGTCGCGCCCGAGGACGATGGGGATGAAGACGTCCCGCGCGCCGCACGCCGCGAGGTCGCGGCGCCAGAGCGACGCCGCCCCCGCCGGGTCCGCCGACGCCGTCGTGATGCCGAACACCCGGCCGCCGTGGGCCGCGCCGCTCAGCGCGACGAAGCGCGCCAGCGCCTCGCCCGGCGCCGTCGTCGCGCCGCCGATGAGCACGAGCGTCCCCTCGGCGCGCTCGGTGAGGCCCGCGGCGCGTGGCGCCTGGCGCGAGCCTAACGGGAGCCGGAACGGCCCGTCAGCGCCGAGCGGCACCGGTCGCATCCGCCTCCACGGCGCCTTCGTCCGCGGCGCCGACCGCCGCCGGGCCTTCCCCGCCGAGCACGTGCGCCGCGAGCGCGGCGGCCACCTGCGGGCCGGCGGGGAGCGCGTCGTCGAGCCGCCCGGCGTCCGCCGGGCCGTCGCCTCGATCGATGTGGATGCGGCCCTCCCCGGCCCAGGCGGTCGCGCAGGCGACCTTCTCGTCGCGCCGCGTGATGTCGTCGCCGTCCGAGAAGATGCCGACGGTGCATCCGGCGTCGCGCGCCATCTCCTGCACCTCCCACTCCTTCGCCGGCACGATCACCATCCCGCGCCGCCCGACGGCGTCCGCCACCACCGCGACGAGCCGCTGCGCGCGCTCGGCCTCCCGGTAGCGCGGGGGAACGTCCACCGGGCGCGCGTCGAGCACGATGGCCGCGTCCGACGACGAGTAGGGAAGCCCCGCCTGGAGCACGTACGAGGGAGACACGTCCACGACGAGATCGCGGTCGCACGAGCCCAGACGCGCGCACAGAAGGTCGCGCGCCTCGTTGCGATGCGCCCCCCCCGTGATCCCGCAGCGCACCCACTGCCGCACCGGCGGCACGTCGGGCGTCGCGGCGATCGCGCGCAGCTCCGCCGTCTCGTGCCGCACCGACTCCAACGTGCCGGCGAAGGCGCGCTGCACCACCTGGAGCGCGAGCGCCGCGCAGCGGAGGCCGACGCCCTCGTGCAGGTGCTCGAACACGAGCGTGTACTCGCCCTCGACGTCGCCGCCCCGCGTGCGCCCGTAGCCCACGTCGTGGCCGATCATCCCCTGGAGCTCGAGCGCCACGTGCTCGGCCACGTGCGGGGCGTAGGTGCCGCGCCGGAGCCGCCGCACGAACCCGCCGCGCTCGCCGACGCTGCAGCGGTGCTCCCACAGCCCGGGCATGGCCCCCACGAGCCGCTCCGTGAACCCTTCGACGTCGGCCGAGTTGATGTCGTCGTAGGCGCCGACCGCGAGGTCCATGCGCGTGATGGGGCGCGACGACCAGAAGTTCGCCCCGCGCGTGGCGTGGAGCGTCGTCATGCGGATCTCGGCGAAGGGGTCCGGTCTGCTCATCGCGCGACGCTCCGCGGCCGGAGGTACTCGAGCACGGCGCGCACGTCGTCGGCGAGCACCACCACGAGGTCGCCCTCTTCCAGGAGCGCCTCGGCGTGCGCCACGGCGTCCAGCTCGCCGGGCACGACCTCGATGCGCTCCGGGGGCATGCCGCCCATCGTCAGCCCCTCGACGAGGAGCCGCGCGATCGCGCCGGCCTCGCGCCCCCGCCGGTCCTCGTCCTCCTTCACGATCACCCGGTCGAACGTGGCGGAGAGGCGGCCCACCTCGCGGATGTCGTCGTCGCGCCGGTCGCCGGGCACGGTGACGACCGCGATGCGCCGCGTCGCGTCCAGCCGCGCGGCGAAGTCCACGAGCCCCGCGATGGCGGCCGCGTTGTGCGCGTAGTCCACGAGGATGCGCCCCTTCGGCATCTTGAGCAGGTTGAGGCGCCCCGGCGTGAGCGCGGGGGAGGGGAAGAACGACAGGAGCCCGCCGCGGATGTCGTCGTAGCGCATCCCCTGCACGTAGGCCGTCGCGATGGCCGCGAGCACGTTCCCCCTCTGGAACTGCGCCGCCCCGCCGAGCATCAGCGGCACCTCGTGCACGGGCGCGATGGGGATGCGGAGGCGACCGCGGCGGATCGTGAAGGTCCCGCGCTCGACGCACGCGCCGATGCCGTTGCGCTCGAGGTGGTCCTCGAACAGCTCGTTCTCCCCCTCGTCCTGCGCGGTGAACAGCACGATGTCCGCCGCCGTGCGCTCGCGCATCGCGTAGACGAGCGGGTCGTCGGCGTTGAGCACCGCGTGCCCCTCGCGCTTCACCACCGCGGCCACGACGCCCTTCACGCCCGCGAGCTGCTCGACGGTGTTGATGCCGCGGAGCCCGAGGTGGTCGGCGGAGACGTTGAGCACCACGCCGACGTCCGCCTCCTCGAAGCCGAGCCCCGCGCGCAGGAGGCCGCCGCGCGCGGTCTCCAGCACCGCGACGTCCACCGTCGGGTTCGAGAGGATGATGTTCGCGGAGAAGGGGCCGGTCATGTCCCCCTCCATCACGAGGCGGTTGCCGAGGTAGACGCCGTCGGTGGTGGTGAAGCCGACCGAGAGCCCCGTGTGGCGGAAGAGGTGCGCGATGAGGCGCACCGTCGTCGTCTTGCCGTTCGTGCCGGTGACGGCGATGACCGGGATCGTCGCCTCCTCGCCCGGCGGGTAGAGCATGTCCACGATCGGGGCGCCGACGTTGCGCGGCCGCCCCTCGCCCGGGTGCGTGTGCATCCGCACGCCGGGCGCCGCGTTGACCTCGAGGATGATCGCCTTGTTCTCGCGGAACGGCACGGAGATGTCCGGCGACAGCACGTCGATGCCGGCGATGTCGAGCCCCACCGCGCCGGCCGCCATCTCGCACGCGGTCACGTTGTCGGGGTGCATCTCGTCCGTGCGGTCGATCGACGTGCCGCCGGTCGAGAGGTTCGCCGTCGCGCGGAGGAAGACTCGCTCGCCCCTGGCGGGCACGGTGTCGGGCGTGCGCCCGTCCTTCGCGAGGAACTCCGCCGTGCGCGCGTCGTCGGGGAGGCGGGTGAGCACGTTGCGGTGCCCGACGCCGCGGCGCGGGTCGCGGTTCGCCTCCCGGATCAGCTCGCGCACGGTGCTCCGCCCGTCGCCCACCACGTGCGCCGGCACGCGCTCGGCGCAGGCGACGGCCTTGCCGTCGATCACGAGGACGCGATAGTCGCGCCCCTCCGCGAACTGCTCGACGACGACGCGGCGGCCGAGCTCCGCGGCCGCCTCATATGCGGCGCGCACCGCCGCCTCGTCGTCGAGCCGGCCGGAGATGCCGCGCCCGTGGCTCGCGTCGAGCGGCTTCGCGATGACGGGGAAGCCCACCTCCGCCGCGATCTCCACCGCCTCGTCCGCGGTCCGGGCGACGCCGCCGAGGGGGACGGGGAGGCCGATGTTCTGGAGGACGCGCTTCGTGTCGTCCTTGTCCTGCGCGATCTCGACGGCGATGGCGCTGGTGTAGTCCGTCATCGTCGCCTGGATGCGGCGCCGGTTGCGCCCGAGGCCGAGCTGGACGAGCGAGCGCGAGTTGAGCCGGCGCACGGGGATGCCGCGCCGCCGCGCCTCCTCGACGATGGCGCCGGTGGAGGGCCCGAGGCGCACGTCCTCGGAGAGGTCCTGCAGGTCCTCGAGCAGCGCCGGCATGTCGATCGGCGCGCCCGTCATCGCCGCGCGGATGATCGCCGTGGCCTCGCGCATCGCGCGGAGGCCGACCTCCTCCTCCTCGTACGCGACGATCACCCACCACACGCCCGGATCCCCGGACTCGACGACGCGGCCGAAGTGGACGTCGCTGCCGGCGAGGGTCTGGAGCTCGAGCGCGACGTGCTCGAGGATGTGCGGGAGGTGCGTCCCCTCGCGCAGCCGCTCGATGAAGCCGCCGGGCTCGCCGCGCGTGCAGGGGTGCTCGTGCAGCGACGGGAGCGCCTCGACGAGGCGGTCGGCGAAGCCGGGGATGTCGGCCGAGGAGACGTTCTCGAGGGAGCCCAGGCGCAGGTCGCACGCGATGACCGGGGCGAGGCGCCAGTAGTTCGGGCCGCGCAGCGCGCGCAGACGGGTGACGACGAGCTCGTCGGGATCGATCTTCGGACGCTCGATGGTCGCGGCGCCGGAGTGTGGTTCGCTCATGCAGACACGGGGATGCGGGGCGGCGCGCGTACGGCCACGTCCGCGACCGTACTGCGCCCCGCCCGGAGCGGGCCACACGCCTAGGGCAAGAGACATACCCTGCCCGGGCCCGCCGCGACCCGTGGCACGCGCGTCGCACAGCGCCGCGCCGGGGCGGCGCTGCCCCTCCTACTCCTCTCGAGGGAACGCATTGCGAGCGAGCGAGGCGAGCGCCGCCTGGGCCCGGAGCGAGCCCGAGGTGCTGCTCTGGCAGAGTCGGATCCGCGTGGTCCTGGCGGTGGCGCTCGGCGCCGTCGCCGCCGCGCTCATGGGCGCCGGCGTCCTCCTCGGCTCCGCGAGCCGGCTGCTGAGCTGGCTCGCCGCGTACGTGGTGTACGTGCTGGTCGTGCGGTCGCACGTCGTGCGCACGCGGCGCGTGAGCCCGGCCGTCGCCGCGCTGGTGATCGCGGGCGACCTCGCCGCGGTGTTCGTCACGGTGGGCGTGGCCACGCCGCCGGAGTACTACGAGCAGATCCTGCTGCTCGCGTTCGTCGTGCTCCACTTCACGGAGTTCGCGTTCGGCGCCACGGCGGCCGCGTGGTCGGTGGTCGGGACGTCGGTCGGGTTCCTGCTCCTGGTGCACGCGGCGATCCGCCGCGGCGCGCCGCTGATCTGGGTGGAGGAGCTCTGGAGCGTGGGCGTGTTCGTGCTCGCCTCGGCCGCGTTCCTCTATCAGTACGGCGACCTGAAGCGGCGGCTGCGGCGCCTCGTCGGGCTGTTCGAGCGCGTGGAGTCGGGGGACTTCAGCGGCGAGTACGACGTGGCCGCCGACCGGCGGCCGGACGGCATCACGGCGGTGGGGCACGCGTACAACCGCGTGCGCGCCCAGCTCACGTCGCTCGTGCTCGAGGACCAGCTGAGCGGCTGCTACAACCGCCGCGGCTTCGAGCAGCTCATGACCGCGGAGCTCGCGCGCGCGGCGCGGACGGGGCACGAGGTGGCGCTGCTCGCCGTGGACGTGGACTTCTTCAAGCGCATCAACGACACGCACGGCCACCTGGCGGGCGACCGCGTGATTCGCGAGACGGGGCAGCTCCTCCGCGCGAACGCGCGCACGAACGACGTCGTGGCGCGCGTGGGCGGCGAGGAGTTCATGATCCTCGCCCCGGAGACGAGTGAGGCCGGGGCGCTCCAGCTCGCCGACCGCGTGGTGCAGACCTTCCGCCGCCACCGCTTCGACCCGCCGCTCGAGGACCTCGCGATCACGGTGAGCGTCGGCGTGATCTCCGACCGGGTGACGGGCCCCGCGCAGGCCGAGGACCTCCGCGCGCGGGCGGACGAGGCGCTGTACGCGGCGAAGCGGGCGGGGAGGGACCGGGTGATCGTGTGGGAGCCGGCGAGGGCCTGACCGGGGCTAGTCGATCTCGATCTCCCCCTCCGCCACCACCACCGCGTTGCCGCCCACGCGCACGGCGGTGACGCGCCCGTCGTGCTTGTCCGCCTCGATCTCGATCTGGCTCGGGCGCCCCATCTCGTAGCCCTGCTCGATCGCCCACGCGAGCGTGCCCTCGCGGCGCGGGTCGCGCGCGGCGAGGTAGCCCGCGAGCGCGGCGGCGGCGCTGCCGGTGGCCGGGTCCTCGGGGACGCCGATCCCCGGCGCGTACATGCGGGCGCGCGCGCCGGGGCCGCCGTGCTCGGGGTCGCGCGAGAAGAGCAGCACCTTCTCGGACCACCAGCCCTTCAGCGTGCGCTCCCACTGGTCGAGGCGCATGCGCGAGCGGCGCACGGCGTCGCGGTCGCGGAGCGGCACGAGGAGGAACGCGAGCCCGCACGACACGCCCTGCGGCGCCCACTCGCCGTCCAGCAGGTCGTCCGGCGCGAGCGAGAGCATCGCCGCGAGCGCCTCGCGGGGCGGGGGGGCGGGGCCGGTCTCGGGGAGCTTCGCCGCCGTGAACTGCGCGTAGGCGAGGCCGCGGTCCGCCGCGCGCAGCGACACGGGGACGGGACCCACCCCCTCCTCGAGCACGACGCGCCCGCGGCCGCCGGCGAGCGTCACGAGGCCCGCGTGCGCGAGCACCGCCGCGCACCCGACGGTCGGGTGGCCCGCGAACGGCACCTCGCCGCCGGGCGTGTAGATCCGCACCCGCCGCGTGCCGCCGTGCTCGGGCGGGAGCACGAAGACGGTCTCCGAGTACCCGAACTCGCGCGTGACGGCGAGCATCTGCGCGTCCGTGAGCCCGCGCGCGTCGGGGAGGACGGCGAGCTGGTTGCCGCCGAACCGCTTGGCGGTGAAGACGTCGCAGGTGACGAACTTGTAGCGCATTGGCGCGAGGCGTTGTTGGCGGTTCTGCTGCGATCGACGCTGGCGCGCCGCGGGCGAAGCGCTCCGCCTACTCCTCCGCCATGAACGGGTACCGGTAGTCCGTCGGCGGCGAGAACGTCTCCTTGATGGCGCGAGGCGAGACCCAGCGAACGAGATTGAGCTTCGAGCCGGCCTTGTCGTTCGTGCCGCTGCCGCGCGCGCCGCCGAAGGGCTGCTGGCCGACGACGGCGCCCGTGGGCTTGTCGTTCACGTAGAAGTTGCCCGCGGCGTTGCGCAGCGTCACCATCGCCTGCTTCACCGCCTTGCGGTCGTTCGCGAAGACGGCGCCGGTGAGGGCGTAGGGGCTCGTCTCGTCGATCACCGTCAGCGTGTCGTCCCACGCGGCGTCCTTGTAGACGTGCGCGGTGACGACGGGGCCGAAGATCTCCTCGCACATGAGGCGGTAGCCCGGATCCTTGGTCTCCACGAGCGTCGGCTCGATGAACCACCCCTCCTCGCCGCGCGCGACGCCGCCGCTCACGACGCTCGCGTTCTGCTTCGCGTCCGCGAGGTACTCGCTGATCTTCTCGAACGCGCGCCGGTCGATCACGGCGCTCATGAAGTTCCGGAAGTCGCGCACGTCGCCGACCTTGATCTCCTGCATCATCGCGACCGTGCGCTCCTTCACCCGCGGCCAGAGCGACTGCGGGACGTACACGCGGCTGGCGGCCGAGCACTTCTGCCCCTGGTACTCGAAGCCGCCGCGGGCGATGGCGACGGCCAGCGCGTCCGGGTCCGCCGACGGGTGCGCGACGATGAAGTCCTTGCCGCCCGTCTCGCCCACGATCCGCGGGTACGAGCGGTAGGATCCCATGGACTGGCCGATCGTCTTCCACATCGAGTTGAACACGCCGGTGCTGCCGGTGAAGTGCACGCCCGCGAGGTCGCGGTGGCCGAGGCAGACGTCGCTGATCTCGCGCGGGTCGCCGGGGACGAAGTTGATGACGCCCGGCGGGAGCCCCGCCTCCTCGAGGATGCGCATGATGTAGTAGGCCGAGAGCATGGCGCTCGACGCGGGCTTCCACACCACCGTGTTCCCCATCAGCGCCGCGCTCGTGGGCAGGTTCCCGGCGATGGCGGTGAAGTTGAACGGCGTGACGGCGTACACGAACCCCTCGAGCGGCCGGTAGTCGAGCATGTTCCACATGGTGTGGCTGCTCACCGGCTGCTCGTCGTAGAGCTCCTGCGCGAAGTGGCAGTTGTAGCGCCAGAAGTCGATCAGCTCGCACGCGGCGTCGATCTCGGCCTGGTGCGCGGTCTTCCCCTGCCCGAGCATCGTCGCGGCGTTGAGCGTGTCGCGCCACGTCGTCGTCAGCAGCTCGGCGGCGCGCAGGAAGACGGCGGCGCGGTCCTCCCACGGCCAGTTCGCCCACTCGCGATGCGCGGCGTTCGCGGCGTCGATGGCCCGCCCGACGTCCTGCTTCGTGGCGGCGTGCCAGTCGGCGAGCACGTGGCGGTGGTTCGCCGGCATCGTCGTCTGGTGCTTGTTGCCGCCGCGGACCTCCTCGCCGCCGATGATGGCGGGAATGTCCACGCGCTCCTTCGCCATCGCGTCGAGGCGCGCCTTGAGGCTCGCGCGCTCCGGGCTCCCGGGCGCGTAGCCGCGCACGGGCTCGTTCACGGGCGGCGGCACGCGGCGGGTGCCGTTGAAGCCGACGAGGCCGCCCGTGCTCGGGACCGGCTGCGGCTGGTCGGTGGCGCGGCCGTCGTTGGTGTTCTTGACGGTCGGGCGGGCGGTGGCGGACATGTAGGCTCCTCGCGGCGGCGGCCGACGCACGACTCGGGACGATGCCGAAGTATACCGGGAGAAAGGAGCGAGGAGAAAGGAGAGGCTCAGAGCGATCAGCCTCTCCTTTCTCCTCGCTCCTCTCTCGTTCATTCCGCTCCCGCCCTCCACCGCGCCACCACCACGCCGGCGACCAGCGCGCGGGGCGCCGCGACCGGCTCGTACGCCGGGTTCAGCGACACGAGCTCGACGCGCGCGCCCCGCGTGCGCCCCACGCGCTTGATCACGTAGCCCTCGTCCGGCCGCCGCGCGAGCACCACGGAGTCGCCGCGCAGCGGCGCGCCGAGGCGCACGAGCACGACGTCGCCCTCCTCCAGCAGCGGGGTCATGCTATCGCCCGCGACGGTGATGGCGACGTGCCGCCCCGGGGGGAGCCCGGCGGGCACGCGCACCCAGCGCTCGCACGGCTCGTCCCAGAGCTCGCGGCCCGCGCCCGCCGCCGCGGCGAGCTCGAGCCGCGGCGCGCACGCGGCGAGCGCGGCCACCTCCGCCGCGTCCGCGCCGGCGAGCGACGGCGCCGGCATGAAGGTCGGGGTGCCGCGCTCGAGGCGCACGCCGAGCTGCCGCGCGAGCACGCGCGCCCGCACGCCGGCGGCCATGAGGGCGATCTCCGCGGGGCCGAGCGGCTCCGCGCCGCCGAGCCCGCGCACGTCCGCCGCCAGCCACTCGGCGAACCGCGCGTCGCGGTAGTAGGGCGAGCTCGCGCGGCGCATCCCCGCGCGCGCGGCGAGCCGGGCGAGGCGGTCCGCCTCCCAGTCGCGCAGCATCCGGTCGTCACTCATCAGTCGCTCCAAGGGTTCCCTCCACGCGCGCGGCCCGCCGGCCGCGCTCCGCGACGGCGCGCACGGCCGCCCGCCGCCCGAGCACTCGCTCCAGCTCGCGCCGCTCCCCGTCGGGCAGCCGCTCGAGGAACGCGTCCGTCTCCCGCGCCAGCCGCTCGCGCAGGCGGCTGAGCCGCTTGCGCGCCGCCGCGTGGCTCACGCCCAGCCACTCGGCCATCCTGCGCTGGGGCAGGTGCTCGCTCACCCACGCGAGCAGCGCCCGCTCGGCATCGTCCATCCGCTCGTCGAGCCAGACTGCGAGCCGGTCCTGCACCGGATGCGAGGGCGCGGGCTCCCAGTCGGCGCCGCGCGCGGCGCGCGCCGAGCCCTCCGAGCAGGTGCCGGGGATCGCGCCGACCGGGCGCTCGCGATCCACCCACGCCTGCGCGTCGCGCGCGCACGCCAGCCGCCGCTGGCGCTCGCTCTTGTCGGCGAAGAGCCGCTCGCGAAAGCGCTCGCCCGCGAGGCACGCGAGGTCCACGCGTGCGCCGCGGCGCGCGGACGCGAGCTCCGCGGCGACGTCGGCCAGCACGTCGAGGGCGAGCTCCCGCCCCTCGCCGGCGCGCAGCCCCATGCGCCGGCCGTACGTGACGAGGAGCGGCGCGTAGCGCGCCACGAGCGCCTGGTACGCGGCGGGGTCGCCGCGGCGGATGCGCCCGACCAGGTCGCGATCATGCTCCCCTCCCGTCTCGCCGTCCATGAGTCTCCACCGTGTGATGCCGCCTGCGCCTCCACCCCATAGCCACTCGCGTGTGACGCGCCGGCGGACCGGCGCTCAGGGGGCGGGGGGCGGGTCGTCGCGCCGCCGCAGCCACCCGCGCAGCGCCACCTCCAGCCGCTCGAGCTGGCGCGTCGTCAGGCGCTCGTACAACAGCCGCCCGCGCAGCGCCGCGGCGCGGTGGCTCGCGAGCCCGAGGCCCTGCGCGCGGTTCACGAGGTCGAGCACGTCGTGCGCGATGCCGGCGTCCCGCTGGAGCCGCTCGTCGACGCCGCGCGCGCGCTGGCGCGGAGCCGGGGCCGCCGGCTCGGCCACCCGCCCGGGGCCCGGCGCGA
>JBJMNJ010000042.1:0-29354 GCA_045804325.1 Gemmatimonadaceae bacterium | reverse complement strand
TTCACCGCCGAGCTGTCGGGCTCCGCGAGTCAGCAGGGCGCGATGTTCGAGGCGCTCGAGGCATTCCTCGCCGCGTGGGCTCGCGTGTCGCTGCTGCTCTTCCCCACGCACGGCGACAAGGCGCGCGGGAAGGCGCTGCGGGATGTGCTCGCCCTCACGCAGCTCGCGGTGCTCAACGACCGCGAGCTGCGCGACGCCTGGATGCACTTCGACGAGCGCCTCGACGCCGCGGTGAAGGCCGGTCCGTCCTTCAACCGGCACAAGTGGACGCGGTCGATCACCGCCGAGATCGCAAGCGTCCGAACGTTGCGACTCTTCGACGTCGACACTCTCACCATTCATTTCCGCGACCGCGCTGGAGCGAGCCGCTTAGCCGACTTACGCGCGTACGACGCGGCGCTCTCCGCGATCGAGGCCGCCTGGCAGGGCGCGTGGGCGCGCATTCCTCACTAGGCCCGAGAATGGAAGCCGAGTTCCTCCGGTGGATTGCTTCGCTTGGCACGGCGTTGCTCGCGGCGTTCGTCGCCACGGCCTTAACTCTCCGGCGCACCAAGTCCGAGCGCCGATGGCAGGCGAAGTATGAGGCCTACCAACGCATCCTCGGCGCCGTCGAGGATGTTCGGTACTGGGCCGAGTCGACATACGCAGACACGCTCATGCTCCCGTCGCTTAGCCAAGCGAAGCTAACGGAGGCCTCAGGGCGGTTTGAGGAAGCGAAGCGCGCCCTCTCCTCGTTCGTGCACATCGGCGAGCTCGTGATCTCCGCCGATGCCCTCGAGCTGCTCGACAGGATTCGCGGCGAGATCTCGAGTGAGGAGTTCAGGTACGAGGATGACCGCGGGGGCGATGATTCGCCGGATCACGATCTCGCCGAGCACTGCGACAAGATCCGCAGGATCGTCGAGGGGTATCTCCCGCGCCTGCTCTCCCTCGCACGCGACGACATCGACGAGCGTCTGGGAACGCGATTCAGGAACTGGCGGACACACTTCGGACACAGGCCTCCGTCAAGTCATTCCGAATCAACACGTTAGTGAATCGCCACACGTTCCGGTTCAACGTCTGACCGCTCCGCCAGCCGCCTAGCAGTCCGGCGGCCTCTGATCGGCGGGCGTGTAGACGACGACCGGGTCCGGCGCGTTGGCGGCGACGAGTCGCGCCCCTACCGCGGCCAGGTCGCGCGCGAGCCGCGCCGTCCCTTCCGCACCCAGCGCCCGGAGCAGCTCGGCCGCGACGTAGACGCAGGAGCCCGTCTCGAGGGCTCCGAGCGCGACGGCGCTCTGCAGCTGGGTGACGTTGGTGAAGAGCATCATGGGCGGCGGGCCGCCGCACAGCGCGCGCCCCGTGACGTACGCGGCACGACCTTCGGGGCGGTCAGTGTGCGCAGGCGAACCGCAGGCGAGGCCGGACGACACGTCCGAGCGCAACGCCGTCGCGCGCGCGCCTAGGCGCGCGCGCCTAGAAGGGGCGGGCGTGCCCTTCGCGCGAGAGAGCGCACGCGTACGCGGCGTCCTGCACCACGAGGATGACCTCGCCGATCCCCGTCACCGCGGCGTGCGCGCCGCGGGCGCGGAGCCGCTCGCGGAGCGCAGCGCGCTCCACGTCCGGCATCAGCGCGGCGACGGACTCCGGCACGACCACCTGGTCGCCGGCGCCGACGCGCCCGCCGTCGATGGCTTCGTCGAGCGCGACGAGGGAGGGAAGGATGAGCACGCTCTAATGACGCGATGGCCCATCTCAGGTCACGCTGTGTGCACTGGCGTACACACCCGCGTCAGAATCGCCGCGCCGCCCCCACGCCCATGAACCAGTCCTCGGCGACGCGCCCCACGCCCCGCCCCACGCGCGCGTCGAGCTGGACGTGCGGCGACAGCTGGTACGTCGCGCCACCGTTCACGTAGTGCGATGCCGCCGCGCCCGTGGCCTGGGGGAAGTAGCCGAACCACTCCGCGTACGCGCCGGCGCGGGCGCCGAGCGCGACGCCTAACGATCCGCTCGCGGAGAGCTCGCCGTGGCGCGCGCCCGCCTCGCGCGGCAGCGCGGCGTTGAGGTTGCTCGCGAAGCTCGCGCGCTCCCCGACGTCCCAGCCGAGGGCGAGCTTCGCCTCCGGCACCGCCGCCGGCGCGCGGAGGTCGCGGTGCCCGGTCGGCAGCGACGTCGCGACGAGCAGCGACGTACGCGGCGCCCACGCGCGCAGGCTGTCGCCGTCCCAGAGCGCGACCTTGGCGCCGAGGCTCGCGTCGCCGAGACCCATGACGCGCGCGTCGCCCCGGCCGGCCACCGTGTACGACGGCAGGCCGACGCGGAGCTCCACGCGCTCGGCCAGGCCGGCGCGCAGGAGGAGCTCTCCGGCGGTGTGCGCGGTGACGCCGTCCCCGCGCGACGCCGTGTAGCCGCCCTCCGCCTGCACCCAGCCGCGCGGGACCGTCTCGACGCTCTCGGTGAAGTCCGGGCGGTCCGTGACGATGGGGTCGGTGAGGACCGCGCGCGGCGCGCAGCCCGCGGCGAGCGCGCAGGCCACGGCAGCCGCGGCGAGAGATTTAGGCATGGCGAAAATCTAGTTGCGCCAGGGCTACGGCGCACCACCCGGCGGGCGTCGAGTCGCGCCCGTTGTCTCAAACGCCTGCCGCGATTACGTTTATGGGCTGCCCACAACGGCCGCGCCGCGACGACCGCCGCGACGGCCTCCAGACCCTCCTCCCGCTTCCGGCAACCAGCGGGGGGCGGACTCAGACCACAGGGAGGATTGCCGACCATGCCTCGCGCATACGAGGCGGTGTACCTCTTCGACGCATCGCTCGAAGACGCCGCCATCAACGACAAGCTCGCCCGCTTCCACGGGCTGCTCCGCATCAGTGGGGAGCCGAAGGTGGAGCACTGGGGCCGCCGCCAGCTCGCCTACAAGATCGGCTCGAAGGAGACGGCGTATTACGCCGTCGCGCGCTTCGACGCCGAGTCGGACGGCATGTCCGAGTACGAGCGCGCGCTCAAGCTGGACGACGGCGTCGTCCGCTACCTCCTCTCGCTGCACGAGCACGAGCTCGGCGCGCCGCCGATGACGGAAGAGGAGCTCGCCGCGCAGCGGCGCCGCGAGGACGAGGACGAGGACGAGGAATAGCCCATGCGCCGACCCACCAAGACCTGCCCGTTCTGCGAGACGCGCGTGCGCTTCGTCGACTACAAGGACGACCGCACGCTCGGCCGCTTCATCACCGACCACGGGAAGATCCTTCCCAGCCGCCTCAGCGGGGTCTGCGCGCGCCACCAGCGCCAGCTCGCCAACGCGGTGAAGAAGGCGCGCTTCCTCGCGCTCATCCCCTACCTGCGCGGGCACTCCGCGTAGCATGGCGGACGGGGGCGCGCCGGGCGAGACGCCGGGACCGGGGAGCACCCCCGGCGCCGGCGCGTCCCCAGCCGCGCCGGGCGCCGCGCCGGTGCGCCGCGCGTCGGACGCCCTGGCGACCGGGCCGAGCGCGCCGCGGGAGCGCGGGTGGTGGCGACTCGTCGTCGCCCTGCTCGCGTTCCTCATGGTCCCGTACGTCCCGATGCTCCGCGCCATCGCGCCGATCGAGCAGACGCTGCTCCTCGTCGTCACCGCCATGGCGGCCTGCGCGCTGGTCGGCTGGTGGGCGGGCGGACGTCTCGCGCTCGCGGCGAGCTGGGTGCTGCTCGCGGCCGTCGTGATCGCGAGCCCGGCGCCCACCGGCGCCGTCGCCTACGACAAGCTCGTGCGCGGCTGGGCGCTGCTCCTCGCCGCGTCGTTCGGGCTCGTGTGCGTGTTCGGCCAGCGACGACCGCTGCTCGGCCGCGCGCTCTCGGCCGTCGGCGTCGCGGTCGCCGTCGCGCTCGTGGCGATGGCCGCGGGCACGACGTCCCCGGAGCGGCTCCGCGACGCGGTGCGCGCCGAGCTCGACGCGCGGACCGAGGAGTCGGTGCGCGCGCTCCGCGAGGTGAGCGCCTCGCCGGGGTGGCGGCAGTTCGTCGCCGACCACCCGGGCGCGGCCTCGCTCGCCACGCAGAGCGAGCAGCAGCTTCGCGAGGTGCCGCAGCGGAGCGCGGCGATCTTCCCCGCCCTGCTCGGCATCGAGTCGCTGATGGCGCTCGCGCTCGCCTGGTCGATCTACCACCGGGTGAGTCGCGCGCGGCTCGGCCCGCCGCTCGCGCGCGTGCGGGAGTTCCGGTTCAACGACCAGCTCGTCTGGGGCCTCATCGTCGGGCTCGTCGTCCTGCTGCTGCCCAGCCTGTCCGGCCTCAAGCCGGTCGGAATGAACCTCGTCGTGTTCTTCGGCGCGCTCTACGCCCTGCGGGGCTTCGGCGTGCTCGCGTGGTTCCTGGCGCCGGACCGCATCGGGCTCGCGCCGCTCATCGGCTTCGCGCTGCTCATGCCGCCGCTCGTCGGCGCCGTGGCGCTCGGGCTCGGCCTCGGGGACACCTGGGTCGACTGGCGCACGCGCGGCGCGCGGCATACGACCTGACCCTCTCTCTCTCATCATCCACGGCTCACGCCGGGAGCTCGCCATGGAAGTCATTCTCCGCCAAGCCATCGACAAGCTGGGCCACACCGGCGACATCGTGAAGGTCTCGCCCGGCTACGCCCGCAACTTCCTCCTGCCGCGCGGCCTCGCGTACGAGGCGACGCCCGGCAACCGCAAGCGCATCGAGCAGGAGCGCGTGCGCCTGGAGGCCGCCGAGACCGAGCGCCGCGGCGGCGCCGAGGCGATCGCGAAGCGCCTGGAGGAGGTGTCGCTCACCTTCTCCGCGCGCGTCGGCGAGGAGGGCAAGCTGTTCGGGTCGGTGACGGCCGCCGACATCGCGCAGCAGCTCGCGCAGCAGGGCTTCGAGATCGAGAAGCGCATGGTCGACCTGCACGACCCCATCAGAGCGCTCGGCGTCTACCGGGTGCCGGTCCGCCTGCACGCGGACGTGAAGCCCGAGATCAAGGTCTGGGTCATCAAGCAGTAAGGGCCGAGACCCGCCGGCTGGCGACAGTCGGCGGCTGAGCCCCCGGGAGGCCTCGAGAGGCCGCCCGGGGGCTCTCGCATCCGCCGGCTGGCTCGTCAGGGTGCCATGCGTCTCCGGTGTGTGGACTTCAAACCACGCGGGAGCGGGGTGTCCAGCCGAGCCGGTGTGCGACGGCCGAAATCACGTAGCATGGCCTATGCGTTACGCCATGCGTCGCCCGTCACCGGGCGGACTCCGACGGGCCTTGCCCCTTCGGGGTCCGTTCGGAACATTCCGTCGTAGTCGGTGTCCCGGCTCACTCACCCACGTCCCTCGAATGGCCCAGACTTCTCCTGCCCCAGCCGCCTCGCGCGAGACCGCTCTCCGCAACGCCCAGCGCGCCGCCCAGGTCATCCTCGACGCCAAGGGCTCCGACGTCCTCCTGCTCGACCTGAAGGACGTCACCGACATGACGGACTTCTTCGTGATCGCCAGCGGGACGTCCGACACGCACGTGCGGAGCACGGCGCAGCGCGTCGAGGACGAGCTGCGGAAGGAGGGGCTGCGGGTGCACCACGAGGAGGGGCTGCAGCAGGGCCGGTGGGCGCTCCTCGACTTCGTCGACTTCGTCGTTCACATCTTCCACCCGACCATGCGCCAGTTCTACCAGCTCGAGCGGCTGTGGGGCGACGCGCGCGAGGTGCCGGTGGGTCAGCCAGGAGCACTCTAGTGAACAAGGCGCGGGCGGGGGCGATCGCCCTCATGGTGGGCGCGGCGCTGGTCTCGGGGGCGGCGCGTCGGGCGGGGGCGCAGGGCTACTTCGGGCAGAACCAGGTCCAGTACGACCGGTTCAAGTGGAGCGTGCTCGAGACCGAGCACTTCCTCGTGCACTACTACCCCGAGGAGCGCACCGCCGCCGTCGACGCGGGCCGCATGGCCGAGCGCGCGTACGCGCGCCTGACGCGGATCCTGGACCACCAGTTCCGCGAGAAGAAGCCGATCGTCCTCTACGCCTCGCGCTCCGACTTCGGGCAGAACAACGTCACCGGCGACCTCGGCGAGGGCACGGGCGGCGTCACGGAGCCCCTGCGCCACCGCGTGCTCCTGCCCTTCACGGGCGACTACAAGAGCTTCGAGCACGTGCTCACGCACGAGCTCGTGCACGAGTTCCAGTACGACATCTTCGCGCGCGGCCGCGCCGGCGGCGGCCTCCAGGCGCTCTCGCAGTACTTCCCCCCGCTGTGGTTCGCGGAGGGCATGGCCGAGTACCTCTCGCTCGGCCCGGGCTACCCGATCACGAACACGATCATGCGGGACGCGGCGCTCAACGGGCGCCTCCCCTCGATCGAGGCGATGACGGTGCGCCCCGACCGGTTCTTCCCGTACTCCTACGGCGAGGCCCTCTGGGCCTACATCGGCGGACGCTGGGGCGACGAGGTCATCGGCGAGATCATGAACGCCGTCCCGACGATGGGCGTCGAGCGCGCCATGAAGCGCGAGCTCGGCCTCTCGCTCGAGGAGCTCGGCGACGAATGGAAGGAGGCGCTGCAGACCGAGCACCTGCCGGTGGTCGCGAACCTCGACCGCCCGCGCAAGTTCTCGCAGGCGCTGCTCTCCGAGCGGAAGAGCGGCGGGCAGATCTTCCTCGCGCCCGCGCTCTCGAACGACGGCAAGTACGTCGCCTTCCTGTCCAACGGCAGCTTCCTCCGCGGCGAGGTCTTCATCGACCTCTGGCTCGGCGACGCCCAGACGGGCAAGCGCATCAAGCGCCTCGTGAAGAGCACGACCGACCCCAACTTCGAGGAGCTGCGGCTGCTCTACTCGCAGAGCGCCTTCTCGCCGGACGGGCGGTACCTGGCGTTCACCGCGCAGCGCCGTGGCAAGGACGTGCTGTACCTCCTCGACGTGAAGCGGCGGAAGACGGTGCGCCGCATCGACACGCCGACGACGCTCGAGCAGGTCATCAGCCCGACGTGGTCGCCGGACGGGAAGCGCATCGCGTTCTCCGGCAACGTCGGCGGGATCACGGACCTGTACGTGGTGAACGTGAACGGCGCGCCGAACCTCACGCGCCTCACGAACGACCGGTACGGCGACCTGCAGCCGCAGTGGTCGCCCGACGGCCGGCGCATCGCGTTCGCCTCGGACCGCGGGCCGGACACCGACTTCACGCTGCTGCGCTTCAACAAGTGGCAGATCGCGGTCTACGACCTCGACACGCACCAGATCGAGGTGCTGCCGAACCAGGCGGGGATGAACCTCAACCCGGCGTGGGCGCCCGACGGCCGCTCGCTGGCCTACGTGACCGACCGCACGGGAACGCAGAACCTCTTCCTCTACGACCTCGACGCGCGCGAGCACTTCCAGCTCACGAACGTCGTGGGCGGCGTCGTCGCCATCACGGAGTACAGCCCGGTGATCAGCTGGGCGCGCGACGCCGACCGGCTCGCGTACACGTACTACGAGAACGACGAGTACACGGTCTGGTCCATCGACAACCCGCGCCTGCTCAAGAAGCAGCCCTACCGCGACGACCCGTCGAAGCGGATCGGCGGCCCGAAGGTCATCGCGCAGGGCGCCCCGGGCGCGACGGTGGACACCGCGAGCGCGCTCCGCGTCGGGGCCGTCGCGTCGGTCGGACCGGTCGGCCCCGTGGTGACCGTCGACACGGCGCGCACCGGCTCCTTCCCCGGCATGGTGAAGGACGTCCGGCAGCGCTCGGTCTACCGCCAGCCCGACGTGGGCATCCGCCCCGCCGACGAGCTGCCGGCGGACGCGGGACGCGCCAACACCTTCACCGTCGCGCAGCTCCTCGACAGCGCGGCGCTCGCGCTGCCGGACACGTCGAGCTTCCGCGACGCGCGCTACCGCGTGGGCTTCCAGCCGGAGTACGTCGCGCGGCCCTCGGTGGGCTACGCGCAGGACAACTTCGGGCGCGGGGTCTTCGGCGGCACGACCATCGTGCTCAGCGACCTCCTCGGCAACCACCAGCTCGCGTTCGCCGGCCAGGTGAACGGCCGCCTCAGCGAGGCGCAGCTCTTCACCGCGTACACGAGCATCGGCGGGCGCCTGCAGTACTCCACCGGCGCGTACCAGGAGCCGTACTACTTCCTGTCGGACGAGCGCTTCACCCCGCTCGACGGGCAGAACGTGTACGCGCAGGAACAGGACATCTCGCGCTACATCATCCGCCAGGCGTTCGGCTACGGGATCTACCCGCTCAACCGGTTCACGCGGTTCGAGTTCGGCGCGCGCTTCAGCAACATCGACCACACGATCCTCACGATTGCGCGGCCGGTGGACGTCGGGACGGGGTACGCGCTCGGCAACTTCGAGATCACGGGGCAGCGCAACGACGCGGGCCTGAACTACGTCGCGCCGTTCGCCGCCTACGTGTCGGACAACACGCTGTTCGGCTACACGGGCCCGATCATGGGGCGCCGGTGGCGCTTGCAGGTGGAGCCCACCGCGGGCTCGTTCCGGTGGATCGAGTACCTCGCCGACTACCGGCGCTACGACCCGATCCTGTTCAACTTCCTGACGGTCGCGACCCGCATGATGACCAGCATCACCGCCGGCCGCGACGAGCTGCGCTTCCCGAAGTACATCGGCAACCCGTACTACATCCGCGGCTACGACCGGGAGAACTTCTTCAGCGCCGGGTGCACCGGCGGCGGCCTCGGCGCGGGCCAGCAGTGCAGCGCGCGCCAGCTCCTCGGCAGCCGCGTGATCGTCGCGAACGCCGAGCTCCGCTTCCCGCTCGTGCGCCGCTTCGACCTCGGCCTCCTGCCGATCTCGCTGCCGCCGCTCGACGGGCTCGTGTTCTACGACGCGGGCGGGGCCTGGAGCAAGAACCAGGCGTTCTATCTCGACCGGCCGGAGAACTACGACGTGACGACGCAGCGCTACCTGCTGCGCAGCTACGGCTTCGGCCTCCGCCTCAACCTGTTCGGCTTCGCCATCCTGCGGTGGGACTACGCGAAGCCGCTGAACAACGACGGGCGGAAGGCGTTCTGGACGTGGAGTCTCGGACCCAGCTTCTAGTGGGGTGGCCGACGGCAGGAGCACACGGCGGGCACCAGCTGCCGCTCCCCGCGTAGGCCACCGGGCACGTACGAGCTGGCGACTGGCGACAGGCGACCGCTGCTGACGAGCTAGCGGGCCGGATGGCGAGAACCCTCGGGAAGCCACCAGTGGCCTCCCGAGGGTTCTACTCTCCGACTACCCGCTGACCAGCCGGGCGGCAGCAGTCGCCCGTCGCCCGTCGCCAGCGCTCGTAGCATCGTGCTGGTTGCCGATGAGCGATCAGCCGGTCGTCAGCAACCCGGCTCTCCGTTTCCATCAACCAGGGGCCGATGGTCGCGATTCGCGATCCGCGCGACCAGCTCCCGCACGTAGTCCGTCACCGCCACCAGATGCCCATAGTCGATGTACTGCGGCTCGTCGGTCGGCTGGTGGTAGTCGCGGTGCAGTCCCGTCATGAAGAACGCGACCGGGATGCCGTGGAGCGCGTACATGTAGTGGTCGCTGCGGCAGTAGATCCGCTCCGGGTGCGTCGGCGCGTCCCAGCTCCAGTCGAGCGCGAGCGGCTCGGCGCGCGCGCGGTTGACCGCCTCGACCAGGTCCCCGAGCTCGCGCGAGAGTCGGCGTGCGCCCACCACCTGGAGAAAGCGCGGGCCGCCGCCGGGCACGTCGTCGGCACCGCCGCGGCCGATCATGTCCACGTTGATCTGCGCGACGATCGAGTCGAGCGGCACCGTCGGATGGTCCGTGAACCAGCGCGAGCCCACCATCCCCAGCTCCTCCGCCGTGTGCCACACGAACAGCACCGAGCGCCGCGGGCGCGCCGAGCTCGCGGCGAGCGCCTCGGCGATCTCGAGGAGCGCGACCGAGCCCGAGCCGTCGTCGTCCGCGCCGTTGTTCACGGAGTCGGCGCGCGGCGGGCGCCGCCGCCGCACGCTGTCGAGCGCCGCACGCGCCCGCGCCGGGTCGCCGCCCCGACCCGCGCGGTCCGCGAGCGCGAGGCGGAGTGAGTCGTGGTCGACCGGCGCGCCCAGGCCGATGTGGTCGCTGTGCGCGCCTAACGCGACGTACTGGCCGCGCAGGCGCGGGTCACTGCCGGGAAGCACCGCGACGACGTTGCGGGCCGGCGCGGGCTCGTTCACGAAGGCCGGCGTGCCGCGGACCGCGCCGCCCGGCGCGCCCGCGCGCCGCCCCTCGAGCGGGGCACCGAGCAGGCGCTCGGCCGCGCCGCGGGTGACGAGGAAGAACGAGGGCACCGCGACCGTGTCCGCCGCGCGCGCCATGCGCACGTCCCACCGGCCCGCCCAACGTCCCACGTCGGCGAGCGCCTCATCCGTCACCACCACGGCGACGCCGGCGGCGCCCGAGAGCGGCCCGCGGGTGGCGGCGAACGCGAGCGAGAGGCGGCCCGCCGCGTCGCCCTCCCGCGGAAGGATGACCACGAAGCGTCCCGCGGCGGCGGCGGGGGTGAGGCCCACGGTGCCGTCGGGCGCGACGCGGCCGCCGAACACGGCGGCGGCGCCGTCGACGGCGCGCGGCGTGCCGCCGCGCACGACGGGCGCGTAGTCGCGCCAGAGCACGAGGGGCGCGCCCGACTCCGGCGCCAGCCGCGAGCGTGAGGCGTCCACGCCGCGGCGCGCGAGGGGGAGCGTCTGGAAGTAGCTGCCGTGCTCCCCCGCGGGCACGAGCCCGATGCGCGCCGCCTCCGCGGCGAGGTACGCCGTCGCGCGGAGGTTGCCCTCGGTGCCGGCCTCGCGCCCCTGCATGGAGTCGTCGGCGAACGCGTAGAGACGCGTCATGAGGTCGCCGGCCGAGATCGCCGGGCCCGTGGGCCCCGGCGGGCGCTTCAGCGGCAGCTCGGCGCGCGCGACGGCCGGCGACTCCCGGCACGCGGCCAGCACCGCGAGCGCGAGTGCGAGCAGCCCCTCGGCCGCCCGCGCGCTCACGGCCGCGTGGCGGTGCCCCAGAGCGCCGGGTCGAAGAGCTCCTCCGGGAGCGGCGCGTTCACGCGCACCTCCGTGTACAGCTCCCGCAGGTACGGGCGGCCGTTGCGGAGGAACACGACCTCGCGCGGCACGGGGAACCCGTCCACGTCCTGGTAGGTGAAGCGCGTGTCCGACACCGTCGTGCGCCCGCGGTTCGTCGTGCGCTGCACGAAGCGGCGCAGCAGCAGGCTGTCCGCGTCCACCCAGAACTGGTTCGACGACGTGTCGCCCGGCGCGGCGCCGACGATGTACATCTGCCGCACGCCGCGCGTCGCGTAGAACTTCGTCTCGTCGATCTTCAGCGAGTCCAGCGCGCGCATCGTCTGCTCCGGCGGCACCGCGTACACGTCGGCGCCGAGGGCCAGCAGGCCGTGTACGAGGCGCCGCGTGTCGGTGAGCTTGCCGTTGGTGTAAGTGCGCTGGACGTTGTCGAGAAAGAGCACACCGCTCTTCTGCGTGGCGGGCAGGAAGTCGATGCGCAGCTTGCCCGGGACGACCTGGTACTCCATCCACGTGCTCTTCTGCTCGGCGCCCGCGGCCGTCGTGACGGTGTTCTCCTGCCGGAACTGGAGCGTGCGGTACCACTTCCCCACCCAGCGCTGGTTCATTCGCAGGACGAGCTCCGGCCCCGTCGTCGGCGGCGGGAGCACGACCTTCTTCTTCTCGGCGGGCGCCGGCTCCCCGCCGGGCGTGCCCGGAGCGCCCGGGCTCCCCGTGCGGGGCCAGATGCGGCCGCAGCCGGCGGCCGCGAGCCCCGCGACTGCGACGACCGCGAGGCGGGCGGCGCGCGCGGCGGGCCGGCGCGTCGGGACGGCGTGCGGAAGGCGGCGGTGCATGCGCATGGCGGTGCGTACTGGTCGGAGCGTCGCAGGACTCGTGGTGCTACCCGCAAAAGGTACTCCGGTTGCCTGCAGGCCGCGCAAGGCAGCGGTCCGTCGCGCGCGAGCGCGGTGACGCGCCGCACGGCGGCCGGCCGAAGATTGCGCGCGGGGGGCCCCCCGCGGCGCCGGCGCATTTACTTTCCCGGCGTGTCCGAATCTTCCGCGTCCCGCCGGCCCGCCGTCCTGCTCCTGAGCGGCGGCCTGGACTCCACCACGATGCTCGCCCTCGCGACGAGCGAGGGCTTCGCCGTCCACGCGCTCACGTTTCGTTACGGGCAGCGCCACGCGGTGGAGGTGGAGGCGGCGCGTCGCGTCGCCGCGCGCTACGCCGTGGCGCGCCACGCGGTGCTCGACATCGACCTCCGCGCGTTCGGCGGCTCCGCGCTCACGAGCGACATCCCAGTCCCGAAGGACGCCGCCGCCGCGGCGCAGCGCGACGAGATCCCCATCACGTACGTGCCGGCGCGCAACACGATCTTCCTCTCGTTCGCCCTCGCCTGGGCCGAGGTGCTCGGCGCGCGCGACATCTTCATCGGCGTGAACGCGCTCGACTACTCCGGCTACCCGGACTGCCGCCCCGAGTACGTCGACGCGTACGAGCGCATGGCGAACCTCGCGACGCGCGCGGGGGTGGAGGGCACGGCACCCGTGCGCATCCGCGCGCCGCTCATCGGCCTCACCAAGGCGGAGATCATCGCGCTCGGCACCCGCCTCGGCGTGGACTACGCGCAGACGACGAGCTGCTACGACCCACGCCCCGACGGGAGTGCGTGCGGCCACTGCGACGCCTGCCGTCTTCGGCTGAAGGGGTTCGCGGAGGATGGGCTGCGAGATCCGGCGAGGTACTCGGAGTAGAGCGCGCCGTTAGCTTTCCGCCATGCCCTACACCGTCAAGGAGATCTTCTACACCCTCCAGGGCGAGGGCGCGAACGCGGGGCGCGCGGCCGTGTTCTGCCGGTTCTCCGGGTGCAACCTCTGGACGGGGCGCGAGCAGGACCGGCACAAGGCGGTGTGCAAGTTCTGCGATACGGACTTCGTGGGCGTGGGGCCGGACGGCGGGCGCTTCGCGGCCGCCGACGACCTCGCGGCGCGGGTCGCGGCGGCGTGGGCGGGCGGCGACGGCGCGCGGCCGCTGGTCGTGTGCACCGGCGGCGAGCCGCTGCTCCAGCTGGACGAGCCCCTGATCGACGCGCTGCACCGGCGCGGGTTCGAGGTCGCGGTCGAGACGAACGGCACGCAGCCGGCGCCGGCGGGACTCGACTGGGTGTGCGTGAGCCCGAAGGCCGGCGCACCCCTCCGCGTGACGAGGGGCGACGAGCTGAAACTGGTGTTCCCGCAGGCGGAGCCCGAGGCACAGCCCGAGCGCTTCGAGGGGCTCGAGTTCCGACACTTCTTCCTCCAGCCGATGGACGGGCCGGAAGCGGCCGAGAGTACGCGGCGAGCCGTGGCGTACTGCCTCGCGCACCCTCGGTGGCGCCTCAGCCTCCAGACGCACAAGACCCTGGGCATCCGCTGACCGCCATGGAGCTCTACAAGGAGTTCACCTTCGAGGCCGCGCACCGGCTGCCCAACGTGCCCGAGGGGCACAAGTGCGCGCGGCTGCACGGGCACTCCTTCCGGGTGCGGGTCACGGTCCGCGGTCCCGTCGGCGAGCGCACGGGGTGGGTCATGGACTTCGCGGACCTCAAGGCGGCCTTCCGTCCGCTCGACGAGCGGCTGGACCACCGGTACCTGAACGAGATCCCGGGGCTCGAGAACCCCACGAGCGAGGTCCTCGCGCGCTACATCTGGCGCGAGCTGGCGGCGGCCCTTCCGGGGCTCGCGGCCGTGGAGGTCCGGGAGACGTGCACCACCGGATGCGTCTATCGGGGGGAAGAGGGCTGACTTCCGGCCCTCGGCCCTCGGCCCTCGGCCTGCTCACGAGACTCCTCGCGGCGCGAGCGGCGTCCAAGGCCGCCCAGCTGCGTACGCCGTTCGGTGGCCGAGGGTCGAGGGCCGCGCGAGACATACGTTTCACCGTGACCGCCGCTGTTTGCGGCGCGTCCTCCTACCGAGAGCGGGCTCGACCGCCGCGGGCAAGTCCTTGTCCGATTGTGCGGTAGGTCACACCGGCCCCAACCGTCGCGGCGGCATCGTCCCCGTCTGACCCTACGGCTGGAGGAACGACCAGATGTTCAAGTTCAAGTCCGTTTTCGGCGCCGCGTCCGCCGCGCTCGCGGCGACGGCTGGCAAGGCGGCCGCCCAGGTCGTCCCGGACGAGCTGCCCCCCTACGTCGTCCCCCCCGGTGTCCTCGAGACGGCCGAGATCGTCCCGAGTGCCGACTCGACGCTCGCCGCGCGCGTGACCGCGCGCACCGTGCGCGACTCGCTCGTGCGCGCGGCGCGCGCGCAGATCGGCAAGCGCTACCGCTACGGCGGCGTGCGTCCGGAGACCGGGTTCGACTGCAGTGGCCTCGTGCGCTACGTGATGAACGCGCTCAGCATCGAGCTCCCGCGCACGGCGCGCGAGCAGGCGAAGGCCGGGCATGACCTGGAGATCCCGCGCGACACGGCGGAGCTCCGCCCGGGCGACCTCCTCACGTTCGGCAGGAAGCGCACGTCGCACATCGGGATCTACGTCGGCGAGGGGCGCTTCGTACACGCGAGCACCAAGGCGGGCAAGGTCATCGAGAGCAAGCTCGAGAACCCGCAGTCGTCGCTGATCCGCAAGTGGCGCGGCGTGCGGCGCCTCGTCGTGACGGGCGACAACCTCGTGGTGCGCGTGGCGACCGGCGCCTGATCGGTCGCACCGCCCTGCCCTCCCTCGCGCCCCCGCCGGCCTCCGGCGGGGGCGCGCTCGTCCGGTCGGCGAGCCGGCCTAACGAGGCGGCGCCGGCGGCACGCTGTCCGGGCGGTCCTTCGTGACCGGGATCCCGCGCCGGACGATGGTCCCGTCCTCCATCACGCGCCCACCGCTCGACGGGAAGTCGCGCCCGCTCAGGGCGTCCACGATGTCGAGGGCGCGCAGCTCGACGTCCGCCTCCACGAGCCCCGGCGGCGTCTGGCGCGTCGGCCGCAGCTCGGCGGCCGTCACCTTGCCCGACTCGTCGAGCGTCGCGCAGAGGAGGCCGGCGCGCGCGTTGGGGCCCGCGAGCGTGAACGGCCCGTACGTGAGCAGGTTGCCGAGGGAGTAGGCGACGAGCGCGTCGCCGCGCCACTCGACCGCGCGGAGCACGTGCGGCCCGTGGCCGATCACGAGGTCGGCGCCCGCGTCGACCGCGGTCCGCGCGAACGCCACCGGGTTGCCGCGCGTGCCCCCCGCGAACTGCTCCATCACGTCCGCCGTGCGCATCGCCCCCGCCCCCTCGGCCCCCAGGTGCATCGTGACGATCACGCGCCGGTAGTCGCGCGCCGCGCGCTCCACGAGGCGGCGCACGGTCGCGAGGTCGCGCACGTCGTTCGGCGGCCCGGAGGTCGCGAAGCCGAGGAAGGCGAGCGTGTCCCCCGCCGCGGTGACGACCACCGTGGGGATGGTGTCGCGACCGGTCACGTGGATGCCGGCGTCCTCGAGCCGCGCGACGGTCTGCGCGCGGCCCTCGGGACCCGCGTCCCCCGCATGGTTGTTCGCGACGTTGCCCACCACCTCCCCCGAGTCGCGCAGCCCGCGGAGCGCCGCGGGCACGGTGGGTGGCATCCGGAACGCGAAGCACATCGTGGAGCCCGGGCGGCACTTCCGCGGCGCCCACCCCTGCCCGATCGCCCCCTCGACGTTGAGCAGCACGACGTCGGCGTCCTCGACGAGCGCGCGCAGCGGGAAGAGGAGCGAGTCCGGGTTCGGGAACGCGGGCACGCGCATGCCGAACTTCCGCGACGCCGCCGTCGCCCACGTGGTGTCGAGGTTCGTGCCGATGGTGACGTCCCCGCCGGCGCACACCCGCACCTCGCGCGGCGCGGGCGGCACCACGGCGGCCGTGGAGTCCTGCGCGCGGGCGGCGCCGGCGGCGACGAGACTGGCGAGCGAGAGGACGAGGAGGGGCTTCTGCATGACACGGGATCGGAGGTCGGCAGAGAAATCTAGTCGTCGGTCGGGTGTCGTGAGTGCTCACGCCTCACGGCCCGCGACCCACGACCGGCCCTCCCGGCCCGTCTCCTGCAACCGCTCCTCGCAGTCGATCACCGGGAGAGCACGATGGCGAGGCGCGGTAGGCAGGTGGGAGTCGGCGAATCGGCGCTCAAGGGCGCGATCGCGGGCGCGGTCGGCGGACTGGCGATGATCGCCGCCGAGGAGCTCGCCGAGCGGCGCCTGCTCTCCCGGACCGGGCGGGCGCGCGACGAGTGGGGCACGCTCGCCGCCGACGTCGGCGATCGCGCGGGCATCCGCCTTCGCGGGCGCACGCGCACGGCGGCGGGCGCCGGCCTCCACGTCCTCGTCTCCGCCGCGCTCGGCGCCGCCTACGGGCTGGCGATGAGCCAGGGGCGCCTCAAGACCCCGCTCAAGGGGCTCGTCGAGAGCGCGCTCGTCTACGGCGCGTACCTCGCGGAGCGCCCCGGCCCGCTCACGCACGGCAACAAGGGCCGGCGCCTGCGCGCCATGCGCAAAGGGCGGCTCCCCGTCAGCGCGCACGACCTCTTCGGCGCGGCGACGTCGCAGGTGTTCAGCCGGCTGCTGAAGGTCTGATCCGGGTGCGGGCCGCCATCCACCTCCGCGCCGCGGTCGTCGCCTGCGCCGCGGCCGTCGGCGTCGCGGCCTGCCGCGCGCCTCGGGGCACCGCCGCCGCGGACGGGCCGCTCCGCGTGCTCGTCTACAACATCCACGCGGGGAAGGACGCCGGGGGCGTGGACAACCTCGCGCGCGTCGCGGCGATCGTACGCGAGAGCGGCGCGGACGTCGCGCTGCTGCAGGAGGTGGACGTGCGCACCGAGCGCTCGGGCCGCGTGGACCAGGTCGCGGAGCTCGCGCGCCTCACCGGCATGCACGCGACGTTCGGCAAGTCGCTCGACTTCCAGGGGGGCGAGTACGGGATCGCGGTGCTGTCGCGCTGGCCCGTGGCCTCGCGCGAGGTGATCCCGCTCGTCACCGACCCGCTGCCCACGCGCTCGAACGGCGCCCGCGAGCCGCGCGTCGCCGTGCGCGCGGCGCTCCGCGCGCCGGGCGGGACGCTCGCGCTCATGAACACGCACATCGACGCGTCGCGCGAGGAGAGCTTTCGACTGCAGGAGGCCGCGCGCCTCGTCGCCGCGTCGCGCGATACGAGCCCGGGCGGTCCGCGCGTCGCGCTCGCCGGCGGCGACCTGAACTCGGAGCCCGAGAGCCGCACGCAGGCCGTGCTGCGCGAGGGCGGCTGGCGCGATCTCTGGCCCGAGTGCGGCGCGGGGGACGGCCGCAGCTACCCGGCACGCGCGCCGACGAAGCGCATCGACTACCTCTACGCCGTCGCCGACGTCCGCTGCGACCGCGCGGAGGTGCTCGCGACGGAAGCGTCGGACCATCGGCCGGTGCTGTTCACGATCCGGATCAGGAGATAGCGAGCAGGAAACAGGAAACAGAAGGCAGGGCGCGCGTGCGCGGCTCCCTGCCCCCTGCTCCCTGCCCCTGCTCCCTGCGCTTCAGGGACTCTTCACCTGCCCCCGCATCTCGCCGCCCGGGTTGTTGACCGTGTGCACGTTCACGTAGGCGGCGCGCGCGCGCATCAGCGTGATCACCGAGTCGATCGGGACGGTGGCGATCGGCGTCTGGCCCGACTGCGCGGTCGCGGTGCCCTGCGCGATGATGCCCGTGGTCTGCCCCGCCGCGGGCTTGAAGTCGAGGATCACGGCGGCGTTCTTGGTGCTGTCGGGCTGCGGGCCGTGGATGTGCGCGCCCACGATGTTCGACGTGGTGGTCCCGCTGACCGTCACCTGGTAGGTGAGCTGCGTCCCGTTCCAGCTGAACAGGGCAGCGGCCGTCGCGGGCGTCGTCACCGGGTTCGGACGCTCCTGCGCGCCGGTGAGGTTCGCACTGAACGAGAGCGGGTTCGCCGTCGCGGTGAACGTCACGGGCTCCGACACGCCCTCGACGGAGGCCGTGAGCGTGTTCTCCCCCGTGGCGCCCTTGCCGAGCGTCCAGCGCGTCCTGGCGATGCCCTGGGCGTCCGTCACGCTGGTCGTGGGGCTCACCGAGCCGCCCCCGCCCGTGACCGTCCAGGTGACGGTCGCGCCGCTGACGCCGTTCGCGCGGCTGTTGGCGACGAAGGCGGCCACCGAGTCGCCCAGCGTGTCCCCGAGCAGGGCGGTCTGTCCGTTGCCCGAGGCCCGGAACACGCCGCTGGCGACGTTGGGGCCGAGGGTGTCCTCGTCGTCCGAGTTGCAGGCGAACACGAGCGCCGCGATCGCGAGCCCGGCCGCGACGCTCCTCATACGGGTGATGCGCATGACTCCTCCGGTGTGGGACCGCGGCGAAGGTCGTCGCGCGGCACGCCGCGGACAACCGCGCTGCGGTGAAGACGCCGCCCGGCGCGGTGAACGGCCGCCCGGCGCCGGTGGACGCCGACCCCGCGCCGTGTCAGCGTTCGGTAAGGAGGGGGGCCCCGGCGCGGCGGGGTGGACGCCGCGAAACATATCGTTAGAGTCACGGCGGGGCTTCCGAGCCCGCCCCGGACCGGTGGGACCGCCCATGCCCGAGCGATGCTGAAGCAGCCGCCCCTCGCCCCGCGCCGCCCCTGGGTGCCGCGTGCCCTGCTCGTCGCCACGCTGGCGCTGGCGGGGGTGCTCGCCTACGAGGCGAACGAGGCCGCGCGCTCCCACCGCGCGGCCGTCGAGCGCGCGCTGCGCGACTACGCGTCCTTCGCGGCCTGGCAGTTCGTCCGGAACGCCAAGGTCGAGATGTGGCACGCCATGGCGCTCGCGTTCGGCCCGGTGATCGGCCTCCCCGCCCCCGAGGGCGGCGCGCGCGCCGAGGCGCTCCCGTCCCCCACGCAGCTCGCCCGCACGGCGGACACGGTCGCCCGCTGCCTCGAGCCCGGCGTCGACGCGCGACGCTACTACTTCCGCGTCGGCCTCCGCGACCGATCGCTCGCGCTGAGCGGCGCGGCGCCGGCGCCGGCCGTGCGCGGCCTGCTCGTGGACACCATCGTCGAGAACGTCCCGCGCGGACGCGGCGCCGACGCCTTCGAGCTCGTCCCGGTCTTCCGCGAGGAGGGAGGCGTGGCGCGCGCGCTGCCCTTCGTCGTCGTCCGCGACCGGGCCGGCGAGCCCGTGGCCGCCTACGGCTTCGAGACCTGCCTCTCCGCCTTCGGCGCGCCGATGTTCCGCGAGGCGATGCGCACCTCGCAGGTGCTGCCGCCGGCGCTCGCCGGGCTCCTGCCCAACGACTCGCTGTTCAGCGTCTCCATCACCGACGGCTCCGGCCACGTCGTCTACCGCTCGCCGACGCAGTACTCCGAGGCGTACGTCGGCGGCTTCGCGTCCGGCAAGGGCGTCGGCGCGCTCGCGACCACCGTCGCGCTCCGCCCGGACGCGGCCGAGCGCCTCGTCATCGGCGGCGTGCCGCCGTCGCGGGTCCCGCTGCTGCTCGCGCTGCTCGCGATCGCCGCGGCGCTCGTCGCCCTCACCCTGCTCCAGCTCCTGCGCGAGCAGGAGCACGGGCGGCTGCGGGCCGAGTTCCTCAGCGGCATCTCGCACGAGCTGCGCACGCCGCTCGCGCAGATCCGCATGTTCGGCGAGACGCTCCGCCTCGGCCGCGTCCGCTCGGACGCCGAGCGCCAGCGCTCCCTCGAGATCATCGATCAGGAGGCGCGGCGCCTCACGCAGCTCGTCGAGAACGTGCTCCAGTTCTCGCGCGCCGAGGCCGACGCGACGGCGGGCGTGCGCCTCGCCACGGAGCCGGTGGACCTCGCGCGCGCGGCGCGCGAGGCGCTGGAGGCGTTCGCGCCGATCGCGCGCGCGCGGCGCGTGACGCTCCGCGCCGCGGCGGAGGGAGCGGTCGTCGCGTCGGCGGACCGGGGTGCGCTGCGGCAGATCCTTCTCAACCTGCTCGACAACGCCGTGAAGTACGGCCCGGCGGGGCAGACGGTGACGGTCGGCGTCGCGCTCCACGACGGGCGCGCGCGCCTCACGGTGGACGACGAGGGCTCGGGCGTGCCGTCGGCCGACCGCGCGCGCGTGTGGCGCCCGTTCGTGCGCCTCGCCGCGCGCGAGCACGGGGCGACCACGGGAAGCGGCATCGGCCTCGCCGTGGTGCGCGAGCTCGCGCTGTCGCACGGCGGCCGCGCGTGGGTCGAGGACGCGCCGGCCGGGGGTGCGCGCTTCGTCGTCGAGCTCCCGGGCGCCGAGCTGCCGCCGGCGGCCGCGGAGGCGCCGCGGGGGGGCCCCCCCACCGGGAACCTGGCGCCGGTACCTCGCCCGGGCGTCACCGTCTCCTGACGCCCCGCGCCGCATCCACGCCGCCGCCCATGATCGACGCCCCAGCCGCTCGCGCCGCGATGCTCGCCACCAGACGCGTCCTGCTCATCGAGGACAACCCCGACCTCGCCTTCGGCCTCCGCAACAACCTCGAGATCGAGGGCTACGAGGTGGAGGTGGTCGGCGACGGCACCCTCGGGCTGGAGCGGGCTCGCGCCGAGCCGGCGCCCGACCTCGTCATCCTCGACCTCATGCTCCCGGGGCTGGACGGCTACCGCCTGCTCTCCGCGCTGCGCGACGCGGGCGCGGCGACGCCCGTGCTGATCCTCACCGCGCGGGGCGAGGAGGCCGACAAGGTGCGCGGCTTCCGCCTCGGCGCCGACGACTACGTGACGAAGCCCTTCGGCGTCCTCGAGCTGCTCGCGCGCGTGGACGCGCTGATGCGACGCGCGCGGGTCGTCCGGGACACCGCGGACGAGTCCCACGGCCTCCAGCGCTTCGGCGACGTCGAGGTGGACACGGCCACGCGCACCGTGCACCGCGCGGGCGCGCCGGTGGCGCTCGCGCCGAAGGAGTTCGACCTCCTCGTGGCGCTGCTGCGCCGGCACGGCGCGGTCGTCTCGCGCCACGAGCTGATGCGCGAGGTCTGGGGCTACGCCGACTCCGTCGTGAGCCGCACGGTGGACACGCACATCGCGGAGCTCCGGCGCAAGCTCGAGCCCAGTCCTTCCGAGCCCCGCCACCTCATCACGGTCCGCAAGGCGGGCTACCGGCTGGAGCGCTGACGGCGCCCCCCCGTTGTGACCTGCGTCACCACGCCGGCACGCCCGGCGCGTGACGTGGGGTGCCGCGGAAACTCCTGGCGCGTTAGATTGGTGACCGGCAGGGGGCCGACGCGTCTACGTGTCGACCTCGTTAGGCCACGCCCGGAGGAGACCGCATGCCCCAGCCGCAGACCCTCGCAGACCTGCTCGCCACCGCGCACCGCCTGCGCGCCGAGCGCGGCCTGCGCTTCAACACGGTGGTCTGCAAGCCCGAGCACCTGGCGCTGCTCGCCGACGGCCGCGCCGAGACCCTGCGGCTCATCTTCGCCGAGCACGGCCTCCGCCTCCAGATCGACGCGATGAGCCCCTGGCCGTCGCTGACCGTCCTCTGGATCGACCCCACGCCCGCGGCCGAGCCCGGCATGGGGCGCCAGGAACCAGGCTGACGTCGCGAGCTGGGCCGTGGGCCCTGAGCCGTGGGTGATCTCTCACACGGCTCAGGGCCCAGTTTCTACTGGCGCACGCCCCGCTCGCACAGGCGCTCGAGCTCGGCCTCCGGCAGCTCCGCCCAGCCCTCCGGCACGTACCCCGTCTCCCGCACCTCTCCGGGGGAGGCGAATCGGAGGCAGCGCGCGTCCCCGTTCGCGCTCAGCGCCTCCTCCACCGCCCAGCGCACGCCCCGCGAGTCGACGAACGCCCGCGCCACCCCGCCCCCTACGGCTCGAAGCGGTAGCCCGCTTTCCAGACGGTCAGGATGTGCCGCGGGCGCGACGGATCGTCCTCCACCTTGCGCCGCAGCTCGGCCACGTGGATGTCCACGGTGCGCGTCATGACCTCCGCCTGGTGCCCCCACACTTCCTTGAGGAGCTCCAGGCGCGACGCCACCGCGCCGCGGCGGCGGATCAGCGCGAGCAGCAGGTCGAACTCCTTCGGCGTGAGCTGCACCGTCTCGCCGGACTTGGTGACCGTGCGGCTCGCGGGGTTCACCTCCACCGTGCCGAACTTCTCCGTCGGCGGGTGCGCCGGCGCCGCCGACTGCGTGCGCCGCAGGATCGCCTTCACCCGCGCGATGAGCTCCGAGAGGCTGAACGGCTTCGTGACGTAGTCGTCGGCGCCGAGGCGGAAGCCGAAGACGCGATCCGCCTCCTCGCCGCGCGCCGTGAGCACGAGCACGGGCATCTGCTGCCCCTCCTCGCGCAGCGTGCGGAGCACCTGGTAGCCGTCCACCTCGGGCAGCATGAGGTCGAGGATGATCAGGTCGGGCCGGTTGGCGCGCGCGAGGTCGAGCCCCTTCCGCCCGTCCTCCGCCACCTCCACCTGGTACCCCTCCGCCTCGACGCTCCGGCTGAGGCCGAACGCCAGATTGGCGTTGTCCTCCACGATGAGGATCCGCGTCACACGGGCACCCCTCCCACGGGCGTTCGGGTGTTGAACAGCGCCTCGGCGGCCTGGGCGTCGCCGGCCGGGAGCTCGACGACGAAGCGCGCGCCGCCCCCGGGCGACTCCTCCACCCAGACGCGCCCGCCGTTCTGGTCCAGCAGGTCCTTCACGATCGACAGTCCGATGCCGCTCCCGCCCACCGCCGTCTCCAGCGTGCGCTCGAGGCGGCGGAACGGGTCCCAGATGTGCGCGCGCTCGTCGTCCGGGATGCCGGGCCCCTGGTCGTCCACCCAGATGCGCACCGCGTCCTCCGCGCCGGCGGCGAGCTGCCTCGGCGTCGGCTCCACCGCCTGCATCCCGACCGTGACCGTCTGCCCCGGCGGCCCGTACTTCACCGCGTTGTCGAGCAGGTTGAGCAGCACTTGGCGCAGGGCGCTGGGGTCCACCGCCGCGGCCGTGCGCGGCTCGAGGTCCGCCTGGATGGTCGCGCGCCGCGCGCGGGCGAGCGGCGCGAACGCCTCGACGGCGCGGCGCACGTCGCGGTCGGTGGCCACCTTCGCCGTCAGCCCGCCGCTGCGCCGCGCCGCGCCGACGCGCCGGTGCTCCGCGCGCGCGAAGCTCAGCACGTTCTCCACGAGGTAGGTCAGGCGCTGCGCCTCCTCGTCGATGATCTCGGCCGAGCGGCGCCGCTCGTCGTCCGAGCGCAGCTGGCCATTGCGCAGCAGCTCGGCGAACATGCGGATCTGCGCGAGCGGCGTGCGCAGCTCGTGCGAGACGCCGGAGACGAAGTCCGTGCGCAGCCGCGCGAGCTCCTGCTGCCGGCGCATGAGGCGGAGGGCCACGACGATGAGCGCCGCGGTGATCGTCATCAGCAGCACGATCATCGGCATGCGCGACTGCGGCAGCCCGCCCACCACGAGCCTCGGCGCCACCTCCGGGCGGAGCGACACGCGGAGCTCGAGCCCGCCGAAGCGCTCGTCGAGCCTGTCCGCCACCGCGTACCGGTCGGAGAACCACCCCGTCGAGCGGAACATCTCCCCGCCCGCCGGCGCGGTCGCGCGCACGGCGAGCACCGAGTCCTGACGGATGCCGCGCGTCACCGACGGCGGCAGCAGCGGCGTCGTCTGCATCACCTCGGCGAGCAGGGGCGCGATGAAGGCGCTCGCGTCGCTCTCGAAGCCGTAGGTCACGAGCGGCTTGCCGTCGTAGTCCCGCGAGACCACGTACGCGACGACGCGCAGCCGGCCGTCCACGTGCCCGAACGTCGCGACGTAGGAGTCGTTCGTGATCACGACCGAGAGGCGCTTGAGCGGGCTCCGATCCGCCGAGCCGTAGAGCTTCGGCTCGATCGTCGGCGTCTCGGCGAAGATCCGCCCGTACGCGGCCACCGTGTCGCGCACCCAGCGCGACACCGCCGGCGAGGGCGCCTGCCCCGCGGTCACGAAGCTCGAGTCGCGCCAGTCGAACCGGAAGAAGAACCGCGCACCCTTGAGGTACTCGAACGGCGCCCCCGCGGGCGTCGTCATCGACCGGAACTCGTCGGGCGACGGCCACGCGGCGGGGTCGGCCGGGTCCACGCGCGTCACCGGGCCGATGAACGTCGCGATGAGCGCGCCGAGGATCTCGCGCGTGGCGTGCTCGGAGAGCTCCCACATCGCGAACGTCGCGTAGTCGTGCAGCGCGCGCTCCGCGGTGAGCCGGTGCGAGCGCGCCGCCGCCTGCGCCTGGTAGGCGAGCACGCCGGCGAGCAGCACGGCCGCCGAGAGCAGGACGGCGATGAGCGTGGGGCGCGGTCGCCCCGGGTGGCCGCGCCGCATCACCGCGCCCTGCGCGACACGCCGCCAGCGCCCGCTCCAGCTGCCCGGCGGTGGATTCGAGTGGTCATCACGCACCCTCCGGCCCGAAGTGTGGCCGGCGGACGCGTCGGAGGCAATGCGAGGGGGCGGCGCGATCGACGGACCGGCGCCGGGGGTGCGGCTCATGAGGATGCGGCGTGCGGGCGTGGGTCGGCGAGAGCGGGGCCCGCACGCAACCTATCGCGCGCCGGTCGGCGAACGACTCGGACGCGGTAAGGGGACTGTAAGAGGACTGCGAGCCCGGCCGCTCAGGCGCCGGGCGTCGCCGGCCGCATGCCGGTGAGCCGCGCCATGGCCGCGTAGCGCTCCGTCAGCATGGCGAGGCCGAGCGACACGACCGTCGGGCGGAAGCGCTCCACCACCGGCCACACCTCGGTCACCCCCGCCTCGGCGAGCGCCGGGACGCACTCGGAGACGAACCATGCGGCCGCGTAGCGCGGGTCGTGGCGCTGGACGAACGCCAGCGACGAGTCGAACAGCCCCGCCGCGCGGGCGATGTCGCCCGCGACGACCGCGAGGCGCACGCCGAGCGCCTCCACGACCTCGCGCCCCTGGAACCACGGGTCGCTCCGGTTGCCCACGAGCTCCGCGACGTCGCGCGCGAAGCGCTCCGCGTCCGGACGGTCGCCGAGCGCGAGCGCGGCGAGGCCGGCGCCGGCGGTGGCGCCCGCCTCCACGTCCTTGAGGCCCACGGCGCGCGCGCCGACGGCCGTCTGCTCGTAGAGCTCGCGCGCCTCGTCCGCGCGGCCGCGCTCGAGCGCGAGGTGGGCGAGGTTGTAGAGCGCCGCCGCGCGGTGGTGCTCGTTCTTCACCGAGGTGAAGAGGCGGAGCGCCTCCGTGAACTGCGCCGTCGCCTGCTCGGACTGGCCCGTGCGCATCTCGAGCACGCCGAGGTTGAGCGCGGCGAGGCCGGCGAGGTCCGGGGCGCGCGCGCTGCGCCCCATCTCGAAGCCGGTCTTGAAGGCGCGCCCGGCCTCGGTCGGGTCGCCGATGCGCAGGAAGACGTTGCCGAGGTCGACGTAGCAGCGGGCCTCGCCGAAGCGGTCGTCGAGGTCGTGGAAGATCTTCAGCGCGCGCCGGTAGAGCTCACCCGACGCCTCCGGGTCCGTCACGAGCGTGGCGCTGCCCTCGCGCAGCAGCGCCTGCGCGAGGAGCCGCCGGTCGCCCACGCTCTCGGCGAGGCGCACCGACTCCTTCGCGAGCAGCTTGGCCGCGGCGGAGTCGCCGAGCCGGCTGTGCGTCTGCGAGATCATCGTGAGGAGCGCGACGCGCTCGACCTCGAGCCCGGCGGCCTCGGCCTCGTCGAGGAGGCCGCGGTAGGCGGCGAGCGTGTGCTGGAGCGGCTCCCCCTGCAGGGCGCGCAGGCGCTCGCGGTTGCGGCGCATGGCGAGCGCCGCGCGCGTGTCGCCCGACTCCTGGAGGTGGGCGTGCACCTGGTCGGTGAGCGTCGCGGCCTCGGCGTAGCGCCCCTCGATCTCGGCGACGGCCGCGAGGTGGCGCCGGACCTCGGCCACCTCGGCCTGCGTCTGCGCGTGGCGGAGGGCCGTGGCGAAGAGCGCCGTGGCCTCCTCGGTGGCGCACACGGCCGCGGCGCGCTCGCCGGCGAGCAGCGCGTAGCGGAAGGCCTTGGCGCCGACCGACGCGGCGTCGTAGTGGCGCGCGATCTCGGCGGCGCTCGCGGGCGACGTCTGCTCGAGGGCCGTGGCCACGCGCTCGTGGATGCGGCGGAGGCGGCGCGGGTTGGCGGTGCGGAGGATCGCGTCCACCAGGAGCCCGTGCTCGAAGCTGAAGCGGTCGCCGCGCGGGCCCTGCGCGGGCTCGAGCACGGCGCCCGCCACGCCCTCGTCCACGGCGTCGAGCAGGTCGTCCTCGGTCGCGGCGCCGGCGGCCACGGCGAGGTCGATGTCGAACGAGCGGCCGATGACGGCGCACGTCGTGAGGATCGTGCGCGTCTCCGGGGAGAGGCGCTCGATGCGCCGCGCGAGGAGGTCCTCGACGGCGGCGGGCAGGCGCAGCTCGCTCACGGGGCGCCACTCCCAGCGCTGCCCCGAGTGCCACACGGCGCCCTCGTCCACGAGGGTGCGCAGCACCTGCACGACGAAGAGCGGGTTGCCCTCCGTGTGCTCGTAGAGGAACGAGAGGAACTCGCGGCCGACGTCCTGGCGGTGCAGCGCGGCCTCGAGCCACTGCTCCGTCTGGCCCGCGGTGAGGCGGCTCAGCACGATCTCGTGGAACCGCTCGTCGCGCGACAGGCGGCGGCGGCGCTCGAGCGAGTCGCCCACCGTCTCCTCGGCGCGGAGCGTCAGCGTCACGAGGACGCGGTCCGTGACGAGCTCGGACTGGAGGTGCTCGAGCGTGTCCCACGACGAGCCGTCGGCCCACTGCATGTCGTCCAGCAGCAGCACGAGCGGGCGCGCCTGCGCGGCGAGGCGCAGGTACTCGGCGATCTCGTCGAGCAGGGCGTAGCGGCTGGCGGCCGGGTCGTGGCCGCCGCTCTGCACCTGGCCGAGGGACGGCACGAGGCGCGGCAGCTCGCGCCAGCCGCCGCGCTGCACGAGGCCGAGGGCGTGCACCTGCTCGATGATCTCCGCCCACGGGCCGTAGGGCGGGCGCACGTCGGCCTCGAGGCAGCGTCCGGCGACGAGCGCGCCGCCGCGCAGCCGCACGTCCGGCGCGAGCTGCCGCACGAGCGTGGACTTGCCGACGCCCGCCTCGCCCGCCACCGCGACGAGCTGCGGCTCGCCCCGCACCGCGGACTCGAAGAGGCGCACCATGCGGCGCACCTCCTCGTCGCGCCCGACGAAGCGCTCGATGTCGAGGTGCGGCTGGGCGGCCGGCGCCTCCTCGCCCGCGGGGGTGACGGAGTTGCGGCCCCGGCGCTTCGACTCGTAGAGCGCGCGGTCGGCGGCCGCGAAGAGCGACTCGACCGCGTCGCCGTGGTGGGGCGCGGTCGCGACGCCGATCGAGAGCGAGACCTGCACGCTGCCGGAGCCGTCGCGCATCGGGCACGGGCTCGCGTGCACCGCCTGGCGGAGGCGCTCGGCGACCTCGAGCGCCAGCTCGGTGCCGGTGCCCGGGAGCAGCGCCACGAACTCGTCGCCGGCGTAGCGGGCGACGAGGTCGGTGTCGCGCACGTTGCGGCGGAGCAGGTCCGCCACCATGCGCAGCACGCCGTCGCCCTGGAGGTGGCCGTAGCGGTCGTTGACGAGCTTGAAGTGGTCGACGTCGATGACGAGCAGCGAGACCGGGCCGCTGTCGGCGCCGAGCTCCGCGAGCGCGGCGGCCGTGCGGTCGAGGAACGCGCGGCGGAGCGGGACGCCCGTGAGGTCGTCGACGTCGCCGCGGCTGACGCGCCCGACGACGGGCCCGCGGCGCGCGGGCGCGACGGGCGCCGCCTCCGGCTCGGCGACGGCGGCGGGCGCTCCGGGGTCCAGGCGGCGGCCGGCGAGCAGCGCCGGGTCCGACGTCGCGAGGTCGCGCACGACCTCCTCGAAGAGCGGGAACAGCGTCGGGTCGAACGCGGTGCCGACCTCGCGCCGCATGATCTCCATCGCGTCGTCGTGCGAGCACGCCGCCTTGTAGGCGCGCTCCGACGTCAGCGCGTCGTAGACGTCGGCGATGCAGAGCACGCGCGCCGTCACGGGGATGTCCTCCCCCGCCAGCCCGCGCGGGTACCCCTGGCCGTCCCACCGCTCGTGGTGGAACTCGACCATCGGGAGGATGTCCCAGGGGAACTCGATGTCGGCCAGCATCTGCACGCCGGCGGTGGGGTGCGTCTTGATGAGCACCCACTCCTCGGGCGTCAGCTTCCCGGGCTTGTTCAGCACCTCGGAGGGGACGACGAGCTTGCCGACGTCGTGGAGGAGCGCGCCGATCTTGAACCAGAAGAGGGTCCGCTCGTCCATGCCGGTCCGCTTCGCGAGCGCACACGCGAACGCGGCCACGCGCTCGCAGTGACCCTGCGTGTAGCGGTCCTTCGACTCGATCGACGCGCCCCACTTGCGCACGACCTCGAGGAACTCCTGCTCGAGGCTCCCCATCTGGCGGCCGATCGCGAGCAGGTCGCGCCGCGCGCGCACCTGGGCGAAGATGCGGTGCGCGCGGTTGAGGCACTGCAGCGTGTCGCGGTTCTTGCCCTGGCGGCGGTGCACCTCGGCGCGGTCGCGCAGCGTCTCGGCGAGCAGCAGCGGGTCCTGGCGCTCGGCGGCGACCGCCTCGGCCTCGAGCAGGTAGCGCTCCGCCTCCGCGTAGTTGCCGCGCTCGCGCGCGACGACGCCGAGCAGCGCGCACGCGCGCGCGCGGTTCAGCTCGTCGTCGGCCAGGCGCGCGAGGTCGAAGGCGCGCCGGCCGGCGGCGGCGGCGTTCTCGTGGTCGCCCTGCGCGAGGCGCAGCTTCGCGATGCTGACCTCGAGGATCGAGCGCGCGCTGACGTCGCCGAGCGCCTCGGCGATCTGCAGCGCCTCGGCGAACGAGGCGGTCGCCGCCTCCCAGCGGTGCAGGTCCGTCTGCGTGAGGCCGAGGTTGTTCAGCAGACCCCAGACGTGCTGCACCTTCCCGAGCGCGCGGTACTCCGCGAGCGAGGCCTCGTAGTGCGTGAGCGCCTCGCGCAGGTCGCCGCGCGTGAAGAAGATGACGCCGAGGTTCTGCGCGGTCATCGCCGCGAGCTCGCGCTCGCCGGCGCGCAGGGCGAGCTCGCGCGCCTCGTGGTAGCGCGTCTCGGCCTCGTCGAGCTGCCCCTGCACCCAGTGGATGACCGCGCGGATGTTGATCGCGTGGCCGGCGTCGGCGTCCGAGCCCGCGGCGCGGGCCGCGGCGAGCGCCTCGTCCACCTTGGCGAGCGCGAGCTCGTAGTTGCCGTCGGTCTGGTGCGTGCGGCCGATCCAGCGCAGGATGGCCGAGTCGGAGACGCGCGTCGCGCCGGGCTCGGCGACGGGGACCGCGGGGATCTTCAGCGCGCGGTCGAAGAGCTCGCGCGCCTCCTCGCGGCGGCCCTGGCGCTCGAGCGTCTGCGCGCGCTCGACGAGCGACTCGCGCGTCTCCCCGGGCTGGGGCGCGTTGGCCTCGCCGATCAGGCGCAGGTGCGAGCCCCGCTCCGGCGTCGGCTGCTTGGACACCGGCTGGCTCACGCTCCCACCTCGCGGACGTCGCAGACCCGTGGGGGGGGCC
>JBJMNJ010000041.1:0-15378 GCA_045804325.1 Gemmatimonadaceae bacterium | reverse complement strand
CCAGCCTAGCTCATCCGCACCGCCAGCGCCTCCGCCTCCGGGAAGCGCGCGATGCTCTCCGGAAGGTAGCTGTAGCCCGTCCGGTGCCCGCTCACGAGCCGGCCGATCGCCGGCAGCACCCGGCGCGAGTAGAGGCCGTAGCCGAAGCGCACGAGGGCGGAGCGCGGCGTCGAGAACTCGAGGATCACGAACCGGCCGCCGGGCTCGAGCACCCGCAGCACCTCGCGCAGGCACGCGTCGAGATCGGCGACGTTCCGGATGCCGAAGGCGACGACCGCGCCGGCGACGCTCCCGGGCGCGAGCGGCAGCTCCAGCGCGTCGGCGGTCACCGGGGAGAGCCGCCCGGCCGGGGCCTTGCCGGCCCCGGCCCGCAGCATCGGCTCCGCGAAGTCCGCCCCGACCACGTGGCCCGCGAACCCCGTGCTCCGGAGGAGCTGAGCGCCGACGTCGAGCGTGCCGGCGCAGAGGTCGAGGTACGTCCCCGCCGGCCGGCGCTCCCAGCCGAGCTCCCGGAGCGCGGCGCGGCGCCACAGGCGGTCGACGTTGAAGCTGAGGACGTGGTTGAGGAGGTCGTAGCTCGGCGCGATCTCGGAGAACATGCGCCGCACGTAGCGGCGCTTCTCCACGCCGCCCTCTGCGGCGGCCAGCGCCTCGCGACCCTCCAGGTCGGTGGCGAGCATCGGTGCAAGTTCGCTGGGGGGCGGCGCGCCGGGCAAGCGCGTGGACGCGCGCAGCTGCGCGTAGACGCGCCTGGACGCGCGCATCTTCGCGTCGGGCCACGATCTATGACGCCGCGGCCGCTACCCGCTGATGCGGGCCAGGGGTACTTTAGTCCCAGCCCGCCCCGCCCCGCCGATGCCCCCAGCCCTCGATCTCGCCAACCTCCCGGACGCGGACGTCGTCGTCCTCGCCCAGAAAGGGCAGGAGACGGCGTTCCGGGAGCTCGTGCGGCGCTACGAGCGGCCGGTCTTCTCGCTCGTCTACCGCATGGTGCGCGACCGGGAGACGGCGGAGGACCTGGCGCAGGAGACCTTCATCAAGGTCCTGAATCACATCGACCGGTACCGTCCGGAGTTCAAGCTCTCGAGCTGGCTCTTCAAGATCGCCAACAACGTGGCGATCGATCACCTCCGGAAGCGGCACGTCGACACCATCAGCATGGATGGCTCGCCTCACGCGACGAGCGCCACGGAGATCGAGGCGACGTCGTTCGACGTGAGCGTCGCCCAGGAGACCCCACTCGAGGAGCTCGAGTCGCGCGAGCTCGGCACCGCCATCGAGCGGGCGATCGCGAAGCTCCGGCCCGAGTACCGATCCTGCATTATGCTCCGCCACGTCGAGGGGCGCTCCTACGAGGAGATCGCCGCCACGCTGGATCTCCCGCTCGGCACCGTGAAGACCTACATCCACCGCGCCCGGCACCAGCTCCGGGACGCACTCGCGCACCTGAAGACCTAGGAACCGGCGGGGCGCCCGGGCCACGGGAAAAAAGCCCGAATCCGTGAAACCAGGCCAGTTCCCCGCCCGTACGCCGGCCAGAGGCCAAATCGTGGACCGTCATCTACTCCCCCAGGAAATCGATCTCCTCCTCGACAACGAGGTGGGGTTCGGCGTGCAGCCCCTCCGGGCGCACGTCCGGCAGTGCAGCCGCTGCCGGGCGGAGCTCGAGGAGGCGCGGCTCGTCGTGGCCGAGCTCGAGCACCTGCCGCACTTCGTCCCGTCGACCGGGTTCGCCGACCGCGTGATGGCACAGGTGCAGGTGTTCGAGCCTGCCCACGTCGCCGCCGTCAACAGCGTGCGCCGCTGGGTGCCGCAGTCCCGCCCCGCCCGGGCGCTCACCGGCGCGGCTGCCGCGATGGTCGCGATGGTCCTCTCGGTCGGCGCGCTCTGGCTCGGGACGCGGATCGACGCCGTCGTCTTCTTCTCCGGCCTCGTGGTCGACCGGGCGCGGCGCGCCATGCTCGCCGGGCTCGGGGACTTCATCGGCGCCACCCTCGGCCAGCCGGCCCTGGACGCCCTGCGGACCAGCGGTCCGGCGGGGGTCGCCCTCGGCCTCACGGGTCTGGTCCTGGCGGTGGCGACCGCGGTCTTCGGACTTCGCGCCCTCGCCCTGGCCTCACGCCGCCACCGGAGCTAGCGATGCGGCGCGTCGTCGCCCGCCTCGCGGCGCTCGCCGCAGGCGCCCTGGGCATCGCCGGCGCGGCCGGCGCCCAGGCCCGGACCCCTGCGCGGACGCCTGCGCGGACGCCTGCCCCGGCCGCGGCGCCCGTCGCGGCCCCCGCCCGGCCGACGGCCGAGGTCCGGCGTCAGGTCGATCTCGTCCGTCGGGACCCGAACGCGATCCCCCTCCCGCCGGCCGACAGCTTCACCGTCGGCCCGCGCGTGGTGCCTGCCGGGGCGGCGGTGCCCGGCACGGTCGCGGTCGCGCGCGGCGACCTCGAGGTGCGCGGCACCGTCGAGGGGAACGCGATCGCCGTCGGCGGTGACGTCGTCGTCCTGCCCGGCGGCCACGTGAAGGGGAACGCCTTCTCGGCGCTCGGCCGCGTTCGAGTCGCGGGTGGCGCCGTGGACGGCGAGATCCGCGCGCTGGGCGGCGCGATCGGCCCGCTGGCCGTCGGACCCGTCCGCACGGCCTCGCCCGCCGTCGCCACGCTGCGCTCGCTCAAGCTCGCGTTCGGGTGGCTCGCCGTGCTGACGGTGATCGGCATCGGCGTGCTGATGTTCGCCGGCACCCACCTGGACGGCGTCGCCGACGCGCTGGAGCGAGGCTTCCTCCGGGCGTTCTGGCTCGGGCTGGGAGGGCAGCTCCTCGCGCTCCCGGCGCTCCTCGTCCTGGTCGTCGCGCTGGCCGTCACGGTGATCGGCGCGCTGCTGATCCCGTTCGCCATCGTCGCGTACTGCATCGCGCTGGCGGGCCTGATCACGCTCGGCTTCCTGGCGACGGCGCACGTGACGGGGCGCTCGATCGTCCACCGGCGTGCCCGCGCGCATTCGGAGCGCGGCGGCGCGCTCCGCGCGCTCGTGCTCGGCGTGGTGCTCTTCCTCGCGCTCTGGGTGCTCGCCGCGGCGCTGGCCTGGGCGCCCGCAGCGGCGGTGGCGGTGCGTTTCGTCGCGCTCGTCGTGACGTGGGTGGCGGCGACGGTCGGCTTCGGCGCCGCCATCGCCTCCCGCGCCGGAACGCGCACCGAGGCGCCCGCCGCGGCGGCCGCGGCCCAGCCGGTGCGCGCGCCGGAGGACCCGCTGCCGTGGGCGACGCCGACGCCCGTCGGAGGTGTCGTCGCGGCCCGCCGGCCAACCCCGGCTCCCACCGGCTACGGTGACCGATGAGACTCCACGCGCTCGCCCTCGCGGCACTCGCACTTGGCACTGGCGGCCCGCTCGCCGCGCAGGAGTGGCGGACGCTGGACGTCTCGCGGCAGCTCCGCGACACGACCCCGCTCCACGTCCGCGTGAGCTACGGCTCGGGCAAGGCCGCCCTCCGCGCGGTGGACAGCCCCGCGCTGTACCAGATGCAGCTCAAGTACGACGCCCGTCGGGCCGAACCGGTCCACGTGTACGACGCGGAGGGGCGGTCGCTCCGCCTCGGCGTCACGCAGCAGAGCATGCGCTTCTCGGGTAACCGCGACATGGACGGCGCCGAGATGCGTCTCGACCTCACGCGCTCGGTGCCCCTCGACCTGAGCCTCGAGCTCGGGGCGGTGGAGGCCGACCTCGACCTCTCGGGGCTCCGACTCGAGGCGCTGAAGCTCGAGACGGGCGCGAGCGAGACGCGCCTGCGCTTCGACGCGCCGAACACCTCCCGCATGCGCGCGCTCGACCTCCAGGTGGGCGCGGCGAGCTTCCGCGGCTCGCGCCTCGCCAACGCCAACGCGGACGAGGTGCGGGTGCGGGGCACGGTGGGCGAGGTGGAGCTGGACTTCGGCGGCCAGTGGACGCGCGACGTCGAGCTGCACGTCGAGGTCACCCTCGGGAGCGTCACCGTGCACGTGCCGGCCGACGTCGGCGTGCGCCTGGAGCTCGACCGCTTCCTCTCGTCGTTCGAGCACGACGGCATGACGAAGCGTGGCGGCGCCTGGGTCAGCGACAACTGGGAGACGGCGCGCTACCACCTGCGCATCAAGTCGCGGTCCGCGCTGGGGTCGTTCGAGCTGGATCACCGGTAATCAGGGAGCAGGAGACAGGGAGCAGAGGCGACCCGGACGGGGTCGCCCCTGCTCCTTTTTTCACTACGCACCCGCCCGGCTCCCTGCTCCCTGCTCCCTGCCCTTTCTGGCCCGCCGATTGCCCCTCCCCCCCGCGGACACACACGCGCGGTGGGGTGCGGATGGTTATCAAGGGATACCGGGTGGGACCCCTTCTCAAGCGGACGGGGCGCGAGGTCCTGGACGACAAGGTGCCGGGGCTCGCCGCGGAGACGGCGTACTATTTCTTCTTCTCCCTCTTCCCACTGTTCCTGTTCCTGGCGCCCATCCTCGGGATGATCGGCGACAAGCAGGAGATGTTCAACAAGGTCATGGGGCAGCTCAGCACCACGGTGCCGGGCGAGGCGATCGCGCTCGTGCGCGCGTCGCTGAGCGAGGTCGTGTTCTCGAAGAGCGCGCCGGGCTTCATGTCCGTCGGCGCCCTGCTCGCGCTCTGGTCGGGCTCCGCGATCGTCACGACGCTCATGGACGCGCTCAACCGGGCCTACGACGTGGAGGACCGGCGGCCGTGGTGGAAGAAGAAGCTCGTCGCCGTCGCCACGGTGGCGCTCGCGGGCGCCGTGATGATCTTCGCCTCGCTCGTCATGATCGCCGGCCCGCAGATCTCCAACTGGCTCGGCGACTCGCTGGGACTCGGCGCCGTGGGGCGCACGGTGGCGGCGGTCGCGCAGTACGTGCTGGCGTTCGCGATGCTCGTGGCGCTCGCGTTCGGGCTCTTCAGGTTCCTGCCGAACCTGCGGCAGGATTGGCGGCACGTGCTCGTCGGCGCCCTCGTGACGACGGTGCTCTGGGTGGTGGTGACGCTGCTCTTCCGGCTCTACGTCCAGAACTTCGCGAACTACAACAAGACGTACGGCACCATCGGCGGCATCATCATGCTGCTGACGTGGATGTGGCTCTCGATGCTGTGCGTGCTCGTCGGCGGCGAGCTCGCGTCCGAGCTGCACCACGGCACGGGCGCCGTCGAGGGCCGGCGCGGCGTCACGCTCGTCGGGCGCATCGGCACGGGGCTCGGCCCCGCGGCGAGCACCGAGCGCGTTGGCCGCGTACAGCCGCTGGCGGCGCGGGGCCGCGAGGAGTAGCCCTCGGCCGCACTGCGCGCCATGCTCAGCTCGCGGGCCGGTAGACCACGACGCTTCCGCGCCTGAGTGAGAGCCGCTCCGCCGCGCTGCCGTCCCTGACGGCGACCTCGATGAAGCCGGTGGACCCGCACAGCGCCGCGACCTCGCCCGGCGGCACGTCGGCGTAGGTGCGGGCGAGCGCGAGGCGGAGGCCGGCCACCTCGAGCACGCCGCCGCGGCGGCCGAGGCAGTTCGTGACGGCGTTGCCGAAGCGGTCGATGCTGATGACCTCGCCCTGGATGCCGCCGTCGGGCAGACGCCGCGCCTCCGGGGTGCGACGAACGATCGGATCGAGGTGCGGCTCGCCCACGGCGTCGAGCGTCGCGCCGGCGGCGAGCGCGGCGGCGGCCGGCGCGAACACGTCGCGGCCGTGGAACGTCGGCGCCGCGGTCGGCGGAACGGGAAGCCGCACCGCGCGCGCGCCGGCGACCAGCAGCGCCGGCGAGAGGACGCCGTTGTCCGGCCCCAGGAGCCACCGCCCGTCGCTCTCGACCGCGATGGCCGCGCGCGCCGAGCCCACGCCGGGGTCCACGACCGCGAGGTGGACGGTGCCTGCGGGGAAGCGCCGCCAGTAGCGCGCCAGGGCCAGCCGGCCCGCCTCCACGTCCTGCGGCGCCACGTCGTGCGCGACGTCCACGACGACGGCGTCGGGCGCGTGCGTGAGCAGCACGCCCTTCATCTCCGCCACGTAGCCGTCGGCGGTCCCGAAGTCGGTGAGGAGGGTGATGATGCGGCGCATCTCGGCTGCCTGGTCTACACTGTCCCGCGGCGGCGCCAGCGTCCATGGTGCCAGATCGCCATCATCGCCAGGCCGCGCGCGAAGGCGGTGACGGAGATCGTCCACCAGATCCCGGCCGGGCCCCAGCGCGCCGCGTACGCGGCGATCGGGATGCGCGACGCCGTGAGCGTGGTGGACGCGACCATCGGCGGGACGGTATAGCCCGCGCCACCCAGCGCGCCCTCGAGCACGATCTCCGAGCACACGACGAGCTGCGAGACCGCCGCGATGCGCAGGTAGCGCGCCGTCTCGGCGATCACCGCGGGGTCGTGCGTGAACACCGCGGCGAAGCGCTCCGGCATCAGCAGCTCGGCGGCGCAGAAGACGACGGCCGGGGCGCTCGCGTACGCGGTGGCGATCCAGCCGGCGCGCGACGCGCGGTCGGGGCGTCCCGCGCCGAGGTTCTGCCCCACGATGGCGGCCGCCGCGGCGCCGAACCCCACGCCGATCATGTACAGCCAGCTCTCGATGCGGTGCCCGAGGCCGAGCGCCGCGAGCGCGGGCGTGCCGAAGCTCGTGACGGTCCGCGTGAGCGCCACGTACATCAGGCTGAAGAGCGTGCCGGTGAGCGCGATGGGGAGCCCCACCCGCACCACGGTGGGGATGGCCGCCACCGGGAGGCCCGGCCGCAGGCGCACGAGCCCGCGGCGGCTGAGCAGCGCCAGCCCCATCACGCACGCCGCGCCGCGCGTGCACACCGTCGCGATCGCGGCGCCGGCGATGCCCAGCCGCGGTGCCGGCCCGAGCCCGAGGATGAGCACGGGGTCCAGCACGAGCGTCACGGCCACCGACGCGGCGAGGAGCGCGAGCGGCGTGCGCGTGTCGCCCGACGCGCGGAAGGCGGCGTCCACCGCGAAGAAGCCGTAGATGAGCGGCGCGCCGAGGAGGTACGTGGCGAGGTACCGGCGTCCGAGGGCCGTGACCTCGGGCGGCGTGCCCATGATCGCGAACAGCCTGTCCACCATCAGCGTGCCCGCGAGGGCGACGACGGCGCCGAGGAGCAGCGCGAAGACGATGGCGTCCCCCACCGCTTCGGCCGCCTCGACCGGACGCCGCTCGCCGTGGCGGCGCGCGGCCACGGCGGTGAGCCCCACGCCGATCATCTCCGCCACCGCCACGAACATCCAGACCCAGAAGATCGACGTGGAGACGGCCGCGAGCCCCTCGGCGCCGACGCGCGTGCCGACCCAGTAGGCGTCCACCGAGCCGAAGAGCGTCATCAGCAGGTTCGACGCGACGGCGGGGAGCGCGATGCGCCGCACGACGCGCGGGATCGAGTCGCCGATGAGCGCCGGCGCCTCGTGCTCCCCGGTGACGAGGATCGCCGCCTCGGTGACCGCCGCGACGCGCTCGGGCGCGTCCAACGGCAGCGCGGCCGCGGACTCGTCGTCCCGCGGCCGCGCGTCGCCCCCCGGGGCGGTGTGCCGGCGCGGCACTACGCCGGGACTCCCTCCAGCGCCTCGACGACGCGCTCGGCGAGCGCGGTGAGCGCCCGCGCGGCGGACGCGTTAGGCTCGGCGGCCACGATGGGGCGGCCGGTGTCGCCGCCCTCGACGACGCGGGGGTGCATCGGCACCTCGGCGAGCAGCGGGACGCCGAGCTCCTCGGCCAGGCGGCGGCCGCCGCCGCTGCCGAAGATCGGCGTCGGCTTGCCGCAGTGCTGGCACTCCAGCCAGCTCATGTTCTCGACGACGCCGAGGACCGGGACGCCCACGCGCTCGAACATCTTCGCGCCGCGGAGCGCGTCGCCGGTGGCCACCTGCTGCGGCGTCGTGACGATCACCGCGCCGTGCACCTGCGTCGCCTGCACGAGCGAGAGCTGCGCGTCGCCCGTGCCCGGGGGCATGTCCACGAGGAAGTAGTCGAGCTGCCCCCAGTCCACGTCGCGCAGGAACTGCGTGATGACCTTCATGACGATGGGGCCGCGCCAGATCGCCGGCTGGTCGCGCTCGATGATGAGGCCGAGGCTCATGAGCTTGACCCCGTGCGCCTCGAGCGGGCGGATGCGCTGGTCCACCACCGGCGGCGACTCGGAGACGCCCATCATGCGCGGGACGTTGGGGCCGTAGATGTCGGCGTCCATCAGCCCCACGCGCGCGCCGCGCTTCGCCAGCGCGATGGCGAGGTTGGTGGCGACGGTGGACTTGCCGACGCCCCCCTTCCCGCTCGAGATCGCGAGGATGCGCCCGAGGTGCGGGTAGGCGACTGGCGTCGGCGCCGGGACGGCGCGCGCCGCGCTCTGCGGCTGGTCGCTCATCACCGGGAGCGCGCGCCCGCGGGCCGGGGCCGCGGCGGGCTTCGGCGCGGCGGCGGGCGCCGCGGCGGCGTCCTTCACGTCCACACGCACGTCGGTGACGCCGGGGATGCGCTCGACGGTCTGTCGGACCTCGCGCACGAGCGCGGCGTCGTCCTCGGGGGCGAGGAGCAGCGTGAGGCGCACCTTGCCGTCGAGCGTCGTCGCGACGTCGCGCACCATCTCGGCCGACAGGACGTCGGCGCCGAGGCGGGGGTTGCGGACCGCGGAGAGCGCGGCGGTGATCTTATCCTGCAGTGTCGGAGCCATGGGTGTCAGCGGGACCGACCGTGCGCACCTCGACGATCTCCGGCACGCGCAGGCGCAGGTGCGCCTCGATGCCGTTGCGGAAGTGCGACACGGACATGGTGCACTCGGGATCCGGGCAGTCGCCGTGAAGCTGGAGCGTCGCGACGCCCTCGCGGTAGCTCACGAGCGTCACGTCGCCGGCCTCGATGCCGAGGATCGGGACGAGACCCTCCAGCGCCTCGCGGATGCGGCCGACGACCTGCTGTGGGTCGGCACTCTTGCGGCGGAGGACGGACATACGAACAAGCTAACCGCCTGCGCGCCACCAGCGAAACGCTACGGACCTGGCGACTGGCGACAGGCGACGGCCAACCCCTCGGGAGACCTCAACGGCCCCACCGGCGATCGCTTTCCAGCGGGCGACGAATCGCCGTCTCGCGGCGGTCGCCCGTCGCCGGTCGCCAGCGCTCGTGGCCTTTGGCGGGTCGCCGGTCAGCGTCCGGCGCCGTTCTGATCGAGATACTCTCGGGCCGCCGCGATCACCGACTCCGTGACGTCGGCCAACGCGCCGGGAATGAGGGCGCCGGCAGCCCGCGCATGCCCCCCGCCCCCGAACTGCCGCGCGAACGAGTTCACGTCCACGTCGCCGGTGCTGCGGAACGACGCCTTCACCTTCCCGTGTCCGAGGTCGCGGAAGAAGATCGCCATGCGGGTGCCGGCGATGGAGCGCGGGTGCTCGACGATCCCGTCGAGGTCCTCGGAGCTCACGGCGTAGCGCTCGAGCGCGCCCGCGGGCACGCTGATCCACGAGAGGCCGCGCGACTCGTCCACCTGCAGCGTGTCGAGCGCGTCGCGGAGCAGGCGCAGGCGGCCGGCGGGCACGGACGCGTAGACGCGCCGGTACATCTCCTCGGGGTCCACGCCCGCGTGGAGGAGCTGGCCGGCGATGGCGTGGCAGCGCGGCGACGTGTTGCTGAAGCGGAAGCCGCCCGTGTCCGTCAGCAGCGCCACGTAGAGCGCGCACGCCACCTTCGGCGTGATCTCCCAGCCCGCCACCGTCGCCAGGTCGAACACGAGCTCGCCGGTCGCGCACGCCGTCGTGTCGGACACGATGATCGGACCGGGCGGCTCGTCGCTCGGCACGTGGTGGTCGACGACGAGCTTCGGGCCCGCCATGCGGCGCACCGCGTCGGCGAGCGTGCCGAGCCGCCGCACGTCGCTGATGTCCACGACGAGGAGCGCGTCCACGCCGCGCAGCGCCGCCTCCCCCTTGGGGGAGTGGTCCGGCACCTCGGCGCCGAGGAGGAAGTCGAACATCGCGGGCCACGGCGTGGGGTTCACGACGCGCGGCCGCAGGCCCTGCGCGTGCAGCAGTCGCGCGAGCGCGACCTCGGAGCCGCAGCCGTCGCCGTCCGCGTTGATGTGCGTCGAGAGCGCGATGCGCTGGCCCGGGCGGAGCTCGGCGAGGAGGCGCTCCATCGCGGCGCGGCGCGCTTCGGGGACGGCGATGAGGTCGTGGTGGTTGGCCGACATTGAGCGAAAGTTACACCATTTCGCGCGCGCGACCCTAGGCGATCCCGCCTAATCCGCCGCGGCGGCGGCCACGCGCCGCACCCGCGAGTGGGCCTGCCCGTAGCCGAAGTACAGCAGCAGGCCGCCGAACAGCCACGCGCCGAAGACCGGCAGCGCCCCGCGCCCCGTGACGACGAGCAGCAGCGCGGCGACCACCGCGCCGAGCCCCGCCACGACCTCGCCCGCCGGCACGCGGAACGGCCGCTCCAGCGTCGGGCGGCGACGTCGCAGGGCGAGGAAGCTCACACACACCGCGAGGAACACGACGAGGGCGCCGACCGTGACGACGTCGCCGGTGTGCGTCACCGGGGCGAGCACCGTCACGGCCGCCGTGCCGCCCGCGAGCAGCGTCGCCGCGCGCGGCGCGCCGGTGCGCGGGTGCACCCGGCCCAGCGCGGGCGGCAGCACGCCGTCGCGCGCCATGGCGAAGAGCACGCGCCCGCCCGCGAGCAGCAGCACGAGCACCACGCCCGAGAGCCCGACCACGAGCGCGCCGCGCGTCGCCAGCGCGGCCCACGGCGGGCCGCCGAGCGCCCCGACCACGGCGCCGATGGGATCCACCTGGTCGGCGGGGCGGAAGCGGCGCGTGCCGGTGACGACGAGCGCCGTGAGCACGTACAGCGTCGCGCATCCGATGAGAGCGGCGAGCGTCGCGCGCGGCACGTCGCGGCGCGGGTGGCGCGCCTCGGCCGCCGCCACGGCGATCGTGTCGAACCCGATGTAGGCGAAGAACACCGCGCCCGTGGCGCTCCACACGCCGGGCCAGCCGAAGCGCCCCGCGCCGTCCGGCGGCGGCACGAACGGGCGCCAGTTCGCGGCGTCCACCGCGAGGAGCCCCCCCACCACGACGGCCAGGAGCGCGAGCAGCTTCGCGACCGCGAGCGCCGCGTTCACGCGCGCGGCGGCGCGCGTCCCGGCGAGCAGCGCACCCGTGAGCACCACCACGAGCGCGACGGCGAGCGCGTCGACGAGCGCGCGGGGGGGCTGCGCGGGGGGGAGGCCGCGGACCTCGCCCGCCAGCGCGAGGAGGTGCTGCGACCACCCTTCCGCGACGGTGGCGGCGCCGAGCAGGTACTCGAGCAGGAGGCTCCACGCGACGAGCCAGGCCGGCAGCTCGCCGAGGCCCGCGTAGGCCCACGCGTACGGGCCTCCCGACGACGGCAGCGCCCCGGCGAGCTCCGCGAAGCACAGCGCGGCGAGCGACGCCGCGAGCCCCGCGAGCAGGAAGGCGAGCGACACCGCGGGGCCGGCCACGTTCGACGCCATGTAGCCGGTGAGCGCGACGCCGCCGAGTCCGACGATCGCGCCGACGCCGAGCAGCGTGAGGTCCACGGGCCCCAGCACGCGTCGGAGCCCGCCGGGCGCCTCGCCCGCGAGCTCCGCCTCGGCCTGCAGGACCGCGACGGGCTTGGTCGTCAGGAGGCCCATCGCGCGCGCGCCCTCACACGGAGTAGTTCGGGGCCTCGCGCGTGATCGTCACGTCGTGCGGGTGGCTCTCGCGCAGCCCGGCGGTCGTGATGCGGACGAACTGCGCCTCGCTGCGCAGCGCGTCGATCGATGCGCACCCCACGTAGCCCATGCCGCTCCGCAGCCCGCCCGCCATCTGGTAGATCACGTCGCCGACGGGACCCTTGTACGGCACGCGCCCCTCGATGCCTTCGGGGACGAGCTTCTTCGCGCTCATCTCGCCCTCCTGGAAGTACCGGTCGGCGCTCCCCTCCTGCATGGCGCCCAGGCTCCCCATGCCGCGGATCATCTTGAAGCGGCGCCCCTCCATGAGGATGGACTCGCCGGGGCTCTCCTCGGTGCCCGCGAGCATGGAGCCCATCATCACGCTGGAGGCCCCGGCCGCGAGCGCCTTCACGATGTCGCCCGAGTACTTGATGCCGCCGTCGGCGATGATCGGCACGTCGCCCGCGCCACGCAGCGCGTCGATGATGGCCGTGACCTGCGGCACGCCTACGCCCGTCACGACGCGGGTGGTGCAGATGCTGCCTGGCCCGATGCCCACCTTCACCGCGTCGACTCCGCGCTCGACCAGCGCCTTCGTGCCGGCCTCGCTGGCCACGTTGCCGGCCACGAGCTGCACGTCGGGGAACCAGTCGCGGATCTTCTCGACGGCCGACAGCACGCCCTCGCTGTGCCCATGCGCCGAGTCGATGATGATCGCGTCGACGCCGGCCTGGATGAGGGCGTCGGCGCGCGGCTTCATGTCGACGCCGGTGCCGAGGGCCGCGGCCACGCGCAGTCGGCCGTGCCGGTCCTTGTTGGCGAACGGATGCTCGCGTCGCTTGAAGATGTCCTTGACCGTGATGAGGCCCTTGAGCGTGCCCTCGGCATCGACCACCGGCAGCTTCTCGATCCGGTGGCGGGCGAGGATGCGCTCCGCCTCGTCGAGCGTGGTGCCGACGGGCGCGGTGACGAGGTTCTCCTTCGTCATCGCATCGCGGATGACCTGGTCGAGGTTGCGCTCGAACTGCAGGTCGCGATTGGTGACGATGCCGATGAGCCGGCCCTGGCCGTCCACGATCGGCACGCCCGAGATCCTGAACCGGCGCATGAGCGCCGCCGCCTCGCGCAGCGGGCGGTCGGGCCCGAGCGTGATGGGGTTCATGATCATCCCGCTCTCGCTGCGCTTGACGCGATCGACCTCGGCCGCCTGCCGGTCGATCGGCATGTTCTTGTGCAGCACGCCGATGCCGCCCGCACGGGCCATCGCGATGGCCATGTCGGCCTCGGTGACCGTGTCCATGGCGGCGGAAATCAGCGGGATGTTGAGGGAGATGCCACGCGTGAAGCGGCTGGAGATCGAGACGTCGCGGGGGTGCACGGTCGAGTGCCGCGGTACGAGCAGCACGTCGTCGAACGTGAGCCCCGCGTCGGGACGGATCCGGCTCATCGAATCTGGGAGATCGGGCGGTGCCGGGCCCGGGCGGGCCGGCGGGTCACTGGGAACATCCATAACCTTAGGCCGCGGTCCGGGCGGGCGCAAGCAGCCTTCAGCATGAAACGGCGGGAGGCCGCGCCAGAGCTACCGACGCCGCCGCTCGTCGACGCATCAGCGGCTGCCCTGTCCACGGCGATGCCAGAAGAAGTAGACCGGCAGACCTGCCCTGAATGAATTGATCGGTGGAGCGGGGAGTGGTGTGGGGCGCGGGTGTGACCGTCGAGGTCATGGGCGCGGGGGTTCGAGCTTCTCGGGCGGCCGCGCCGCCGGGGCCGCCGGCGGCGGCTGCGTGGCCTTCACGGCCTCATCCACCACCGCCTGACCAGCGGCTGCAATGCCGCGCATGACGCGACTCGCGCTATCCATCAGTCCCATCGTGCCGGAGATGGCCTGAATGGGGAGCTTGCCGGCGCGCATCGTGTCCTCGACCGTCTCCGTGATCTTGGCGAGAATGCCGGTGGGACGCTGGCGCGCCGCGTATCGGCTTTCGAGGAACTCGACGAAGTCGAGCACCTGATAGCCCTTGTCGTCGTCGAGGGTCTCGAGCGCGCGCAGGATGCGCTGCTTGAGCAGGTCGTTCATGGCCATGGGGCCCTCCGGTGGCGCACTTACGGGGCGCCTGTCTGAAAAGTGTCGCCGTGGAAGGGCTTGCGCCACCGAAGGCCGGATCAGACCCGGGACACGAGGCTGGCGCCCCCGCCACCCTCCCGCTCATCGGCCGGCGGCGCGGGCTGCGCGCTGAGCAGGAAGCGCAGGCCGATCGGCGCGAGGAAGGTGGTGGCCATCACCATGAGCGCGGCGGACGAGAAGAGCTTGCCGTCGAAGACGCCCGAAGTGAGGCCCATCGAGGCGAAGATGAGGCCCACCTCGCCTCGCGGCACCATCCCCACGCCGATGACGAGCTTGCGGCCGTCGAACCAGAAGGGTGCAAAGCCGGCCGCGACCTTGCCGACCACGGCGCACAGAGTCATCACGCCGCCCACGAGCAGCACGCGGGCGTCGGCGAAGTCACCCACATCCACCAGCGCGCCGACGGTGACGAAGAAGAGCGGCACGAAGAAATAGCCGATCTGCACGACGCCCTTCTCGATGGCGTGCAGTTGCCGCGTGGGCGCGAAGAGGAGGCCGGCGGTGAACGCACCGATGATGAGCGCCGAGCCCACCCGCTCCGCGAGCACCGACACGAGGAGTGCCACCGTGAGCGCGATGAGCGGGAGCGACGGCCCCTTGAGGTAGCGGTCGAGCAGGTTGAAGAGCGGCGGCACCACGAAGCGTCCCACGAGCAGTGCGACGCCGATGAACCCGAACGCCGTCAACGACAGGCGGCCCACCAGCATCGGCGTCACGTCGCCACCCGCGACCACGGCACCCACGACCGCGAGGATGACGAGGCCGACCACGTCGTCGAGCACGGCGGCGCCCAGGACCACCTGGCTCTCGCGATCCTGCAGCCGCCCGAGGTCGGAGAGCACGCGCGCCGTGATGCCCACCGACGTGGCCGTGAGCGTCGCGCCCATCACGAGCCGGACGAGTGGCGCGAGCCCCAGCGCGACGCTGGCGAAGTAGCCGAGCGCGAACGGCAAGGCGACACCGACCACCGCGACCGCGAGGGCGGCCGGCCCCACGGCGAACAGCCTCCGCAGGTTGGTCTCGAGGCCTATCTGAAAGAGCAGGATGACCACGCCAAGCTCGCTGAGCGCGTGCAGCACCTCCTGGCGTGGATCGACGAGTCCGAGCATCGACGGGCCGAGCACGATGCCGGCGAGCATCTCGCCCAGCACCGCGGGCTGGCCCACCGTCTCGAAGAGGTCGCCGAGGAGCTTGGCCCCGGCGAGCATCGCACCGATGGCGAGCAGGAGTCCGGAGACGCCAGTGGTCTCGGCGGCCAGCGATGCGAGCACGATGTCTAGCGGACGGGCGCGACCGCCTCGACGTACTCGACGACGGGCGTGGCGAGGAAGCGGGTGCGGGGCGCCTTGATGGTGACACGTACCAGGAGCTCGGCGAGAGGCGGCAAGGCCTTGAAGTACGCCACCTCGGCGCGCGGCACCGTCACGTACACGAAGCCCGCCTCGGGGAGCGGACCGCGCGTGAGCAGATACGGTTGGCCGGGGGACATTTCGGGCCGGAGTTCGTCGGCCACCTGCACGCCGATGAGCTGCAGCTTCCACTCCACCGTCTGCCCGACGTAGCGCGCGGGGTCGGCACGCAGCTCG
>JBJMNJ010000040.1:0-3428 GCA_045804325.1 Gemmatimonadaceae bacterium | reverse complement strand
GCCGAGCTCAAGGCGGAGCTCGCGGCGCTGGTGCGGCCGGGCTAGCGGCGCGCGGGCGGCAGAACTAGGTTCCGAACGACAACTGAAGAGACGGACGGGAGCCACGGAAATCCGGTGTGATGCCGGTGCGGCCCCGCCACTGTAACGGGCAGAACGCCCGCTCGACGTGCCACTGGCCCCGCGGGGCCGGGAAGGCGAGCGCGGCGGCCCGGAGCCAGGAGACGATTCTCGTCCGTGCCACACTCACGTCCTCGGGGGAGGGCTGGTGGCGATCAGCGCGCCGCGTGACCGGGCTCCGCCCCGGGCGCACGCGCTCATTGCTCCGGGCGTCCTTCCAGCGAGGAAGGACGCCCGTCGTGCATCCGTCCGCCGCGCATCGCACTCTCGTCTCCGCCCGCTGCGGCGCGCTCCTGTGCGCGCTCGTGGCGGTCATCGCGTGTCGCGCGGACGACCGCGAGGGATCGCGTGACACCTCCGCGTCGGCGGCGCGCGGAGCCGGCGCGGCGGCGAAGGCCGCCGCGCTTCAAGTAGACGATTTCGGCGACACCGTCCCCTCCCGCCTCGCCGCGCGCCGCATCGTCTCGCTCAGCCCCACCACCACGGAGCTGCTCTTCGCGCTCGGCGTCGGCGACCGGCTCGTGGGGCGCACGCGCTGGGACAGCTACCCCGACTCCGCCCGCCTCGTCCCCGACCTCGGCGACGGCCTGCGGCCGAACGTCGAGGCCGTGCTCGCCGCGCGCCCGGACCTCGTCGTGCTCTACGCGAGCGCGGACAACCGCGCGGCCGCGTCCACGCTCCGCGGCGCCGGCGTCGCGACGCTCTCGCTGCGCGTCGACCGCGTGGAAGAGTTCCGCCGCGCCGCGCGGATGCTGGGCGCGCTCACCGGTGCGGAGGCGCGCGCGCGCGCCGTCGTGGACTCCGTGGACGCCACGCTCGCGCGGGTGCGCGCCGCGACCGCCGGGCGCCCGCGCCCCACCGTCTTCTGGCACGTGTGGGACGCGCCGCTCATCACGATCGGTCGCGGGAGCTTCATGACCGAGCTCGTGGAGATCGCGGGTGGGAAGAACGTCTTCGGCGACCTCCCGGGCCCATCGCCGCAGGTGGCGTTCGAGGAGCTGCTGCGCCGCGACCCCGACGTGGTGCTCGCGGGGCCCGAGGGCGTCATGCGCCTGCGGGCGGACGCGAGCTGGCGCAGGACGCGCGCGGTGCGCGCGGGGCGCCTCCTCGTCGTGGACACCGCGCTCGTCGGGCGGCCCGGCGTGCGCCTCGGCGAGGCGGCGGTCTCGCTCGCGCGCCTCCTCCATCCCGGGGCGCTGCCGTGAGGGCGCGGGGCGCGTTGTTCTGGCCCGGCGCCGGCGCGGCGCTCGTCGTCGTCGCCGTGGCGTCCATCGCGTTCGGCTCGGTCCGCCTCGCGCCGTCGGCCGTGTGGGCGGCGCTCGCGGGACACGGCGACGCGACGACGGTCGCCATCGTGCGGACGCTCCGCGCGCCTCGCGTGGTGCTCGGCGCGCTCGTCGGCGCAGGGCTCGGGCTGAGCGGCGGCACGCTCCAGGGGGCGCTGCGCAATGGGCTGGCCGAGCCCTACTTCCTCGGCGTGTCGGGCGGCGCGGCGGTCGGCGCGGTGAGCGCGGTGGCGCTCGGCCTCACGGCGCCCGCGCTCGTCCCCGTCGCGGCGTTCGCGGGCGCCGCGGCGGCGGTGGTGCTCGTGCTCGCCGTCGCGCGGGCCGTCGCGCGCCGCGCGGACACGCGCGTGCTGCTCATGGCGGGCCTGGTCGTCGGCGCGTTCGCGAACGCGGTCATCATGGTGGTGCTCGCGAGCGCCCCGCCCAACACCGTGCGCGGCGCGGTGTGGTGGATGATGGGCTCGATCGGCGACGCGAGCTGGGCCCAGGCGGCGTGGCTCGCCGCGTACGTGCTTCCCGCGGCCGTCGCGCTCCTCGCTTGGGCGCGCGAGCTCGACGCGCTCGCCCTCGGCGACGAGGCGGCCGCGGCGCTCGGCGTGGATCCGGGGCGCGCCTCGCGCCGCCTCTTTCTCGTGAGCGCGCTGCTCGCCGCCGCGACGGTCGCCGCGGCGGGGCTCGTGGGGTTCGTGGGCCTCGTGGTGCCGCACGTCGCGCGCGCGGCGGGGCTGCGCGGGCACCGCGCGGTGCTGGCCGGCGCGGCGCTCGCCGGAGCGGCGCTCGTCATCGCCGCCGATCTCGCGGCGCGCACCCTGCGCGCGCCGGCCGAGCTGCCGCTCGGCGCCGTCACGGCGCTCGTCGGCGTCCCGTTCTTCCTGCTGCAGCTCCGACGGGCGGCCGCGTGATCGCGTTCCGCGACCTCGTCGTCCGCTACCCCGGCGCCGCCCGCGACGCGGTGGCCGGCGTGTCGTTCGAGGCGCCGCGCGGGCGCGTCACGGCCGTCGTCGGCCCCAACGGCAGCGGGAAGAGCACGCTCGTCCGCGTGCTGCTCGGCCTCGTGGACCGCAGCGCGGGCCGCGTGGAGATAGACGGCGCCGACTCGTCGCTGCTCCCGCGGCGCGAGCTCGCGCGCCGCGTGGCCGTCGTCACGCAGCGCGAGGAGCCGGCGTTTCCGCTCGCCGTGCGCGACTACGTCGCGCTGGGCCGCCTGCCGCACGCGCGCCTCTGGAGCGCCGACGGCGCGGCCGACCGCGCGGCGGTGGAGGCGGCCGTCGCGGAGGCGGACGTCGCGGACCTGCTCGACCGGCGGACCGACGAGCTCTCCGGAGGCGAGTGGCAGCGCGCGCGCATCGCCCGGGCGCTCGCGCAGGGCGGCGACGGCGTCGTCCTCGACGAGCCGACGACGTTCCTCGACGTCGCGCACGAGATGGCGGTGTTCGAGCTCGCCGCCGCGCTCGCGCGACGCGGGCGCGCCGTGCTCCTCGTCAGCCACCAGCTGAACCTCGTCGCGCGCTTCGCGGACGCGCTGGTGCTGCTCCACCGCGGGCGCGTCGCCGCGTCCGGGGCGCCGGCCGACGTCATGCGCGGCGAGACGCTCGAGGCGGTGTACGAGTGGCCGCTGGTCGTCACGCGCGACCCCGCCGTGGGCGCGCCCGCCCTCGTTCCGCTCCGCGCCGGCGCACGCGGCGGAGGCGCACCGTGAGGGGGCGCGGGCTCACGCTCGCGGCGAGCGCGCTGGTGGCGCTGTCCGCGGCGGCCGCGCGCGACGTCGCGGCACAGACGGCGCGCGTCGTCCGCGGCACGGTGACCGACGCCGCGACGGGCGCGCCGGTCGGCGGTGCGGCGGTCGACGCCGGCGGCCGCCGCGTGTACGCGGACGCGTCCGGCCGGTTCACCCTCGCCGCGTCGCCGGGCGACACGATCCTCGTGAGGCGGATGGGCTACCGCCCCGCGCGCCTGGCGGTCGGGTCGAGCGAGGCGGCGGTCGCGCTCGCGCCCGCGGCGCTGCCGCTGGCGGCGGTGCGGGTC
>JBJMNJ010000039.1:0-16392 GCA_045804325.1 Gemmatimonadaceae bacterium | reverse complement strand
CCGACTGCCGCCTCGACCGCTGCGTCGACCTGGCCCCGGTCGCTCACGTCGGCAACGAGGTCGAGGGCGTCGCGCCCGATCGAGCGCACCGCGGCGGCCGCCTCCCCGACTGCCTCGCGACGCGATCCGACGCAGGCCACGGCCGCTCCGGCTCGCGCCAGCGTGAGCGCCGTCTCGCGGCCGATGCCGCGACCCGCGCCGGTCACGAACGCGACCCGGCCGGTCAGGTCGAACGGCGGCGCGATCTCGGCCAACGGCTAGCGGTCACCCTCGTCGGGTCCGGGCTCGGTCGGCGCGACCCGGGCGACGAGGACCTTGCTCACCCGGCGTCCATCGGTCGATTCGACGGTCAGCCGGAGGCCGTCGACGTTGACCTCGTCGCCGGGCGATGGCACGCCCCCGATCCGGTGGTAGATGAGCCCGCCGACCGTGTCGTACTCGTCCTCGTCCTCGAGCGCGAGGTCGGCATCGAACAGCTCCTCGAGGTCGTCGACCGGCGCCCGCCCGTCGACCCGTGCCTCGTCCTCGGACAGCCGCACGATCATCGGCTCCTCGACGTCGTACTCGTCCTGGATCTCGCCGACGATCTCCTCGAGCAGGTCCTCGATCGTGACGAGGCCCGCCGTGCCGCCGTACTCGTCGGCCACGATCGCCAGATGGTTCCCCGTCGCCTTGAACTCGCGGAGCTGGTCGCGGATGGTCTTCGTGCCGGGGATGAACAGCGCGGGCCGCACGAGCGTCTCCCACCCGCCCAGGGGCTCCTCCCCCTCGGCGACGAGCGTCGGCAGGAGGTCCTTCGCGTAGAGCACGCCGCAGATGTCGTCGATGGTGTCCTCGAACACCGGGAGCCGCGCGTGCTCCGAGCTCCGCACGCGGTCGACGACCTCGTTCCACGGCGCGTCGCGCTCGATGGCGACCATGTCGACGCGCGGCACCATCACCTCGCGCACCTGCGTGTCGCTGAGGGCGAAGACGCGCTGCATCAGCGCCTCCTCCTCGCGCCCCACCTCCGCCTCGGCGGCGATCACCTCCCGGAACTGCTCCTCGGCCGCCTCGCGCTCCTCGTCGTCGAGCGGGGTCGTCGGGAGCAGGCGCTGCAGGAGGCGATCGAGGCGCGCGGCGAGCGCGCCGGCGGGTTGCAGCGCCGCGGCGATCGCGCGAGCGAGCGGCAGGAGCGGGCGGAGCGCGCGCGGCCCGAGGGCGTCGCCGAGGGTCCGCGCCGCGCCCTCCCCCAGGAGCACGACGACGAGCGCGAGCCCCGCCACCGCGAGGAGCGCGACCGGGCCGGCGCCACCGGGCCCCCGCCCGACGCCGACGAGCAGCGCGGCCGCGGTGCCCGCGACGAGCTGGCCCGCCACCCGCGCGAACGCGAGGGACCGGTGCAGCGTCTCCCGGTCCGCGACCGCCGCCCGGACGCGCGGGTCCGCGTCGTCGTCCGTGTCGGCGGAGAGCAGCGCGCCGTCGGCGACGGCGCTCACGGCCGCCGCCGCGGTCGCGGCGAGGAGCACGAGCGCCGGGACGAGGCTCATCGACGTCGCCGCGGGGTCGACTTTCGCGTCCCGGCGCCGCCGCGCGCGGCACGCGTCTTCGTCGCGCCCTTCGTCGCGCCCTTCGTCGCGCGCGTCGTGGCGCGCTTCGTCGCGGCGCCCTTCGTCGCGCCCATCGCCCGCGCGACCAGCCGCTCCTGGCGCTGCCACATGTCGGACGCGGTGCGGTCCCCCTCCTCCGGGTGGTCGTAGCCGAGCACGTGCAGGGTGCCGTGCACGACGAGGCGCGCGATCTCCTCGCTGACGCGGGCGCCCCGCTCCCGCGCATTCCGCCCGGCGACCTCGGGGCAGATGTACACGTCGCCCACCGTGCCCTCGGCCCCCGCCGTCGGCGCGAAGCCGAACGAGATCACGTCCGTGGGCTCCGCGTGGCCGAGGTGCTCGAAGTTCAGGGCGGCGATGGCGCGCGGCGTGACGAAGGCGATCGAGAGCATGGCGTCGCGCACCTTCTCCGCCCGCAGCACCAGGCGGGCGATCTCGGCCACGCGCTCGCGGGCGAGAGGGACGCGGACGCCGTCGGCGGCGACGGCCACGGCGAGGCTCATACGCTGGCGAACTCCGAGGTGATGCCGCCGCTGGCGGCCGGGTAGTCGATGCGGGTGTGGTACATCCCCAGCAGCACGCGCGCGAACTGGTCCTTCACCGTCTCGAGCTGGCGGAGCGTGAGCGGGGCCTCGCGCAGCTGCCCCTGGTCGATGCGCTGCCGCACGATGTGCTCGACGACCTCGCGGATCTTCTGCGGCGTGGGGTCGTTGAGGACGCGCGCCGCGGCCTCGACGCCGTCGGCGAGCATGACGACGGCCGTCTCGGCGCTCTGCGGCAGGGGGCCGGGGTAGATGTACTCGTTCGGGTTCCCGACGCCGCCGTCGCGCTCGCGCGCGCGCTCGAGGAAGTAGCTGATCTGGCCCGTGCCGTGGTGCTCCGTGATGAACGCGCGGATCGGCCTCGGGAGCTTGTACTCCTCGGCCAGCTCGAGCCCCGCCTGCACGTGGTTCCGGATGATCGACGCGCTCGTCTGCGGCTTGAGCTTGTCGTGCGGGTTGCGCCCCTTCGCCTGGTTCTCCACGAAGAACTGCGGCTTCTTGAGCTTGCCGACGTCGTGGTAGTACGCGCCCACGCGCGCGAGCAGCCCGCTCGCGCCGATGGCGTTCGCCGCCGCCTCCGCGAGGTTCGCGATGGCGATCGTGTGGGCGTACGTGCCCGGCGCCTCGAGGCTCAGCCGCTGCATGAGCGGGCGGTTGAGGTCCGACCACTCGAGGAGCCGGAAGTACGTGACGACGCCGGCGAACTCCTCGGCCGCCGGGATCAGCAGCATCGCGAGCGCCACCGACGCCACGGCGTTCACCGCGCCGCGCGCCGCGCTGCGGCCGATCTCCTGGAGCGGCAGGTCGAGCGTGAGGCCGATGGCGGCGGCCGCGACGAGGTACGCGGCGGCGATCGTGAGCGTCGGGAGGAGCGCCTGGTTCCGGCGGCTGATCACGCGCACGCTGAACGCCCCCGCGACGCCGCCGATCAGGTTCACGAACAGCGCGTTCGTGCCGCGGAAGACGCTCTGGCCGCCGATGAGCACCGCCAGCACCATCGCGGCGATGAGCGCGATGCGGGGATCGAAGAGGACGCTGAAGAGCACCGCCGCCAGTGCGACGGGGATGAGCTCGGGGTAGATCGGCTCGACGTGGGACAGGATGCCCGAGACGCCGATGACGATCGCGAACCCGGCCGCGAAGACGAGGAGCGTCTTCACCGAGTCGTAGAGCGCGGGCCGGAAGAGCAGCAGCGTCAGTCCGAAGATGGCGACGACGAGCGCGTTGAAGAGCACCGCCCCGACCACGCGCCCGGCACCCCGCTCCGCTCCGACGCGCTGCTGGAGCTCCGCGCGCAGGGAGCGCATCTTCTCGTACTCGGTGCGCCCGACGACCTCGTGCGCGCCGACGATCTTCTCCCCCGCCCGCACGTGGTACTTCGCCTCGTCCACGCTCGCCCGGGCCTCCTGCCGCCGGCGCTCGGTGAGCACGGGGTCGGGGACGAGCGTCGGGTGGAAGGTCGCGGTGAGCAGCCGGACGAACACCGCCTCGGCCACCGGCGACTCGGGCTCGGGGTTCAATGCCCGCGCGCGCACGAGCATCGTCGGAAACGTCAGCACGCTGTCCGCGTCGGTCGTCCGCTCGACGCCGTCGCGGCGCACGGCCACGCGGCCGCGCGCGCCGTCGAGCGCGCGCGGCTCGGCCACCCCCGCCGCGCCCCAGCGGTCGAACGCCCGCGCCACGGCCGTCGCCATCGCGCGCCGCCGCAGCGGGGAGACGAGGTACGCGGCCTCCGCCGGCGCGAGCGGCACCCCCACCGACGCCGCCGCCTGCTGCACCACGGCCACCTGGTCGGCGGCCCCCGTCGCCTGCGCGGCCACCTGGTCGATGCGCCGCATCAGCTCCGCGAGCTGCGACCGCGAGGTGTCCAGCGCGGCCGGGCTCTGCGCGAGCACCGGGAGCACCGTCGCCGCCGCGACGTCGCGCTCCGCGGCGAGCTCCGCGCCCACCTTCGCGACGTCGAACGCGAACGGCGCGATGACGTTGGTCGGGGCGACCGACCCCACCTCGAGCAGCGGGAAGTCGACGGCCGGCGACGCCGGGAAGAGCGCGTAGGTCAGCCCGGCGAGCGCGAGCGCGACCGCCACGCGCGGCGCGTGGCGCCGCACGGCGCCCCACCTCGTCATCGGCGCGTCCTCGCCCGGCTGCTCGTGCCGCTCCCACATGGTGGCGCGTGCCCGTCAGTCGCCGGCGTCGTGCGCGTACGCCTTGATGATGTCCCGCACGAGGCGGTGGCGGACGACGTCGGTCTCGTTGAAGTAGTGGAACCCGATGCCCTCGATGCCCGGCAGGATGCGCTCGACCTGGAACAGGCCGGACTCTTCCTTGCGCGGCAGGTCCACCTGCGTCTTGTCGCCCGTGATGACGATCTTCGAGTTCACGCCGAGGCGCGTGAGGAACATCTTCATCTGCGCGTTCGTCGCGTTCTGCGCCTCGTCGAGGATCACGAACGCGTCGCCGAGCGTGCGGCCGCGCATGAACGCGAGGGGCGCGATCTCGATCACGCGCGTCTCCAGCGCCTTCTGGATGCGCTCGGCCGGCATCATCTCGTCGAGCGCGTCGTAGAGCGGGCGCAGGTACGGGTCCACCTTCGCCTGGAGGTCGCCCGGCAGGAACCCGAGGTTCTCGCCGGCCTCCACCGCGGGGCGGCAGAGCACGATGCGGCGCACGCGCTTGCGGAGCAGCGCGTCCACCGCGGCGGCCACGGCGAGGTACGTCTTGCCCGTGCCCGCCGGGCCGATGCCCACGACGATGTCGTTGTCGCGGATGAGCCGCAGGTACTCGGTCTGCCCCTGCGACTTCGGCCGGATGACCTTCCGCGCGCCCGGGAACGCGAAGTGAAAGTCCGCGCTCCCCGGCCCGCCGGGGCTCGCGGCGCCGCCGTCGGCCTCGGCCTCGGTCGGCCCCTCGAGGCTCATGCGGAGCACGTCGTCGGGGGAGAGCGCCATCTGCTGGCGCGTCTGGTCCACCATGCGCATCGCGAGGGCGAGCGCGCGCTCGACGAACTCCGCCGGGCCGCTCAGCGAGAGGATGTCGCCGCGCATGGCGACCTTCGCCCCGGTGACCTTCTGCAGCTCGATGAGGTTCGCGTCGTTGACGCCGGCGAGCGTGAGGCTGTCCGCCCCCGCGGTGTCCACGCGGCGCGTGATGGCCTCGCCGGGCATCGGCGCGGGCGCCACGGCGACGGGCGCCGGCTGCTCCTCCTCGAAGTCCGCGGCTTCCTCCTCGCCCGGGTGCCGGCCGAGCGGCTTGGCGCGGCCGCGCGGTGCGCCGCGCCCGTTCTTCTTGTTGCCCTTGCCCTTCACGCGGCTCCCTCCGGGCCCTGGTCTGTGGCGGCGTCGTCGCCCCGGTCCACTCGGACGTGCAGCTCGTGCAGATCCTCGGTCGCGACGGGCGTGGGCGCGCCCTCGAACAGCGCGCGCGCCGCGGTCGTCTTCGGGAACGCGATAACATCGCGCAGGCTCGTCGCTCCGGCGAGCAGCATCGCGATGCGGTCCATGCCGAACGCGATGCCGCCGTGCGGCGGCGCCCCGGCACGCAGCCCCTCGAGCAGGAAGCCGAAGCGCGCGCGCGCCGTCTCCTCGTCGATCCCGAGCAGCGAGAAGACGCGGCTCTGGAGCGCCGGGTCGGCGATGCGGATGCTCCCGCCCCCCAGCTCGAGCCCGTTCAGCACGACGTCGTACGCCTGCGCGCGCACCGTCTCCGGAGCGGTCTCGAGGCGGTCGAGGTCCTCGGGGTGCGGCGCCGTGAACGGGTGGTGCACCGCCGTGAGCGCGCCCGAGGCCGGGTCGCGCTCGAACGACGGGAAGTCGAGCACCCAGACGAACGCCAGGCGCCCCTCCGGAATGAGGTTGAGCCTCCGCGCGACCTCCTGCCGCACGCGGTCGAGCGCCGGGCTGGTGATGCGGTCCGGCCCCGCCGCGAGCAGCACCAGGTCCCCGTCGCGGGCTCCCATGCGCTCCGCCTGCTCCAACTGCAGGAACTTGGCCGACTTGCCCTCGAGCGCGCCATTGGCGCGCTTGAACCAGAGCAGCCCCCCCGCGCCCGCCGACTTCGCTAGCGGCTCCAGGTCGTCCACCTGCTTCCGCGAGAGCGCGGCGCCCCCCGGCACGACGATCCCGCGCACGCGGCCGCCCTGCTCGAGCGCCGCGCGCGTCACGCCGAAGTCCACGGCCCGGAACACCTCGCTCGCGTCGAACAGCTCCAGCCCGTAGCGCAGGTCCGGGCGGTCGATGCCGTAGCGCTCCATCGCGTCGGCGTAGCTCATCCGCGGGAAGCTCTCCGGCACCTCGTGCCCGCCCTCTCGCCAGAGCGCCCGCACGAGCCCCTCGGCGAGGCGCAGGACGTCCTCCTGCACGACGAACGACGCCTCGATGTCGATCTGCGTGAACTCCGGCTGCCGGTCCGCGCGCAGGTCCTCGTCGCGGAAACAGCGGGCGATCTGGAAGTAGCGGTCGTAGCCGGCCACCATGAGCAGCTGCTTGTAGAGCTGCGGGGACTGCGGGAGCGCGTAGAACTCGCCCGGGTGCACCCGACTCGGCACCAGGTAGTCGCGCGCGCCCTCCGGCGTCGGCTTCGTGAGGATCGGCGTCTCGATCTCGAGGTAGCCGCGCTCGGCGAGGAAACCCCGCGTCGCCTGCATGAGCCGGTGGCGGAGCATGATGCTCCACTGGAGCTCGGGGCGCCGCAGGTCGAGGTAGCGGTGGCGCAGCCTGAGCTCCTCCGCCGCGAGCTTCTCGCCCTTGCCGAGCGCCACGGGGATGGCCGGCGTGGCGGCGGGGCCGACGACGCGCAGCGACGACGGCTGCACCTCGACGTCGCCCGTCGCCAGCTCCGCGTTGCGCCCCTCGGCCGGCCGGCTGGCGACCACGCCCTCCACGACCACGACGGTCTCCGCGGTGAGTCCGCGCGCGGCCTCGATGACGTCCGCAGGCGTCCAGCGCGGGTCGAAGTTCACCTGCACGATGCCCTCGCGGTCCCGGAGGTCCACGAACACGATCGCGCCGAGGTTGCGGATGCGGTTGACCCAGCCGCCGAGCCGGACGCGGGCAGTCGCGTGCGCCGGTCGCAGCGCGCCGCAGTAGTGGGTGCGCAGCTCCGTCGCGGCCTGCGGCGAGGCAATGTCGGTCACGTGAGAGGCTCCCGGCGCTTGCGCGCCGCGGCGGCGAGGGCGGCGGCGCCGATCGCGGCGCCCATCGTGTCGGCGGTCCAGTCGTCCACGCTGGCCGTGCGTCCGGGAATGAGGCGCTGGTGCAGCTCGTCCATCGCGCCGAACGCCGACGCCACGACCACCACGAGGATCAACGCGCCGGCGCGCGCGGGGCGTGCGGAGCGGGCGAGCAGGAGTCCCAGCACGCCGTACATCCCGAAGTGCACGGCGAGATCGGTTCGGCCAGGCACGTGGGGCAGATCCGGCCCAGGGATCGACGTGCCCGTGAGGATCACTGCCGCCCACGCCGCGGGCGCGAGCCATCGGCGCGCGCTCACGCCGCCTCCGAGGCGCGCACCACGTCGAGGAAGGCCCGCGCGGAGTCGGCCTCGCCCAGTGCCCGGCGCAGGACGTCGCGCCGCAGCAGGCGCGAGAGGCGCGCGAGCGTCTTCACGTGTGCGCCCGCCGAGCTCTCGGGGCCGACGAGCAGGAAGAACAGCTTGACCGGCTGTCCGTCGAGGGCGTCGAAGTCCACGGGCGACGGCACCACGCCGGCGGCCATGACGAGCCCATCGAGCACCGGCGTCTTGCCGTGCGGGATCGCGACGCCGCCGCCGATGCCGGTGCTCAGATCCCGCTCGCGCTCACGCACGGCCCCGAGGACGGCCTCGAAGGCCGCCTCGTCCCGCCCCTGCGTCACCAGGGCGACCAGCTCCCGCAGCAGATCATCTTTGGTCCGGCTCCTGAGGGGGACCCGGATGCGGTCCTCGGAGAGCAGCTCGGTGAGCAGCAAGGAGGTATCGAAGGGGCCATGACGAGCGGGTAAATGTAAACGGCGCCGAAGGAGGGTGCTAGGCGCTCGGTTGACCCTCCCCGTGGCGGCGGGTATCCTCAACCTCATGCGCCGCTTGATTTTCTGCGCGTACATCGCCGCCGGCGCCGAGAGCAGCCTCCAGGCTCAGCAGGTGCCCGGCCGCGATCTGCTTCGGTTTCCCCTCGGCATCGGCGCCGCGTCGCCGGCGCTGGGCGAGGAGGCGGGCGCGGAGCTGTGGAACCCGGCCGCCGGCGACGCGCCGGGGAAGGCGCGGTTCGTGTTCGGCGCGTCCGCCCTCGACGCCCCGCAGGAGCTCGGCGTCTCGGCGCAGCTGCTCTCCGGGCGGGTCCGGCTCGACCGCGCGGGTTCGCTCGCGGCGCACCTCTCCGTGGCGCGCGCCGCCGTGGACGGGCTCGTGCGCACGGAGACCGACCCGCAGTCGGTCGCCGACGACGTTCCCTACGGGACGCTGCTCTTCTCGCTCGGGGCGGTGTCGCAGCGCGGGAGGCATCTCGCGCTCGGCGCGGCGCTGCGCTACCGGACGGGGCGGGCCGACGGCGTGCGCCGCTCCGCGCTCAGCCTCGACGTCGGAGCGGTGGCGGACAGTCTCCTCGGCGGTCGTGTACGCGTGGGAGCGTCGACGTTCCTCTGGCGGCCGGGGAGCCCGCGCGGCGAGGGTGCGACCTACATCGCCGGCGCGGACGCTCGCGCGTGGCGCCGCGCGCGGCTCGCCGAGTTCCGCCTCGGGTACGCGGCGACGGCCAGCTCCGGCGCGCCGCTCGAGCACTACGCGCTCGCCACGCTCCGCTCGCACGGAGTCGATGCGACCGCCGGGGTGCTCCGCACGCAGTCGTACGGCCACGCGAACGTCCGCCCGCGTCTCGGCGTGGGCCTGCATTATGCCCGATACGTGGTCGGCATCGCGCGCGAGGAGAGCGGCGCCGGGCTCGGGCCCACCTACCAGTTCATGCTGTCGACGAGCGTGCAGTGAGCGAACGAAAGGACGAGACCGCTCGGCGGCCGGCGGTGGAGACGGATCCCCGGGAGAACCTGCTCGATCTCGAGCCGGCGGACGCCGAGCGGCGCCTCGAGGCGTTCATGGCGGAGCACGCGCTGCCCCGATACCGCGCGGCGCAGGTCGCGCGGCGCCTGTGGCAGAACCCGGCCCCCGCGTTCGAGGCGATGAGCGAGCTCCCGAAAGCGCTGCGCGAGCGGCTCGACGCGACGTTCGCGATCCCGCGGCTCGACCTCGTCGCGCGGCAGCAGTCGAGCGACGGCACGGAGAAGTTTCTGTTCCGCCTGCGCGACGGGGAGGCGATCGAGACGGTCGCGATCCCGGACCGCGACCGCATGACGTTCTGCATCTCGTCGCAGGCGGGCTGCGCGCTCAAGTGCTCGTTCTGCGCGACCGGCGTCATGGGCTTCTCGCGCAACCTGCTCCCGCACGAGATCGCGGGTCAGGTCAGAGAGCTCGCGCTGCTCGACCCGCCGGTGAAGGCGACGAACATCGTCTTCATGGGGATGGGCGAGCCGCTCATGAACTGGAAGGCGGTCGCGCCGACGCTCACGATCCTGAACTCGCCGCAGGGGCTCGGCATCGGCGCGCGGCACATCACGATCTCGACCGTCGGCGTGCTCCCGGGCATCGTGGCGCTCGGCGAGCGCCCGGAGCAGTTCCGGCTCGCGATCTCCGTGCACGCCCCGATGGACGACCTGCGGCAGCGCCTCATGCCGATCAACACCAAGTACCCGCTCGAGGAGGTGATCGAGGCGGCGAAGGTGTTCGACCGGCGCGTCACGTTCGAGTACGTGATGCTCGGCGGCGTGAACGACGGGCCGGAGCACGCGCTCCAGCTCGCGAAGCTGGCCCGCGAGTGCCGGGCCTTCGTGAACCTCATCCCGCTTCACCCGGGCGGCGCGATGGGCTTCTCGCCGACGCCGTCCGAGCGCATCGCCGCGTTCGCGCGCGAGCTGCGCGACGAGGGCGTGGAGGTCGCGGTGCGCAAGAGCCGCGGCATCGACATCTCCGCGGCGTGCGGCCAGCTACGGGTAGAACGGCTCGGCCGGCGGCCGGTACGACGCGCCGAGCAGGACGGTGACGTCCAGGTAGCCTGACGAGTCGGGGCGCGACAGGACCTGCGCCCCGCCGAGCGCCTGCGCGACGAGGCGCGCCCACTCCGGATGCCCCGTGCGGTCCAGCACGACGGTGCTGTCCGACTGCCGGCCGGCCGTCGCGGTGCGCACCACGTCGAACCCCGCGTCGCGCAGGTGCAGCGTCGCGCGCCGCGCGAGTCCCGGGCGCGTAGTGGCATTGAGCACCTCCACGCGCACGCGCACGCCCTCCGGCGCCCGCACGCGGGACGCGCGGCGCGGCGCGGGGATCACGGCCGCGCCGTCGGCGCGCGGCGCGGCCTCGTTCCCGAGCGACCAGAGGAGCGCGGCGAGCGCCGCGCCGAGCGCGACGCCGACGAGCGCCAGGCGCCGGCGCCGCCGGCGCGTGTGGCGGTCACGCGGCGGCGGGCCGCCCGCTACCGGACCGAGTTCCACAGGCCCACGGCCTCGGGGAAGAGCGCCTTCCCCTCGCGCAGCGTCCACTCCAGCCGGTGGCGCACCACCTGCCGGAACACGCCGTCGAAGTCGAGCGGCACGTGGCGCGCGAGGAACGCGCGGTCCGCCTGCGCGAAGTTGCGCTCCGGCTCCAGGTAGTCCGCCATGAACAGCGCGCGCCCGACGCGCGCCCAGCACGGGTTGCCGACGGTGTGCCAGCGGATGGCCTCCAGCAGGTCGGCGCGCCCCTCCCCCTCCCCCTCGAGCAGCAGCGCGGCGGCGGGTCCGTGCAGCACGCCGGCCGGCATGGCCGCGTCCGCGACGAGCGCGCGCAGCTCCTCCTCCGGCGCGTCGCGCAGCGCGTCGTGCAGGCGGCCGGCGTCGCGCCACGCCGCGGCCTCGTCGGGGTCGAGCTCCAGCGCCTCCGCCCACTGCGCGAGGAGCGCGGTGACGCGCGCGATGTGCGCCCGCCGCCGGTCGGTCACCCGCGCCCAGGCGGGCAGGTCAATCGATGCCGCGTCGGACATAGGGCTCCAGCACGGCGTGGTTCCGCACGGCGCTCCGCGAGACGTAGTTCCACCCGCGCAGCTCGACGCCGCGGCCGATCGTCGCCTCGATGAGGCGCGAGTGCGGGCCGATCACGCACTCGCTCCCGATGTCCGTCTCGCCCTCGATCACGACCCCGGGATAGACGAGCGTGTCGGCGCCGATGCGCGCGTCCACGTCGAGCCACACGGTGGCCGGGAGCAGGAACGAGACGCCCCGCGCCTCGTGCGTGCGCACCAGGCGGTCGCGCACGCACGCCTGCGCGACCGCGAGGGAGTGGCGGTCGGTCACGCGGACGAGCTCCTCCGGCGTCGTCGGCGCGACCGTCGACGCGGCGGCGGGCATGCGCGGGTCCTCCGCCGACGCGAGCGCCGGACCCTCGCCGGCCAGCGCGATGCGCGCCGCGTCGTCCCCTCCCGCGAGCGCCGCCACGCCGTGCTCCGCGGCCCGCAGGAGCCGGGCGACGGTGGACGGCGTGAGCAGCGCCGCGGCGCCATCCACGAGCAGCGTCATTCCGGGCGCCGTCACGGCCGCGCGGATGGCCCGCGCCTCGTCGCTCGAATCGCCCTGGACCGGTACGCCGACGACCGGCGCGCCCGGCGCGATCGCCCCGTCGATGTGGACGTGCCGGTGGTGAAGCACCACGATCTCGTCGGGCGGCGGCGCGGTGTCCAGCAGCGAGCGGAGGACGTGCCAGACGATCGGACGCCCCGCCAGCGGATGCAGGTAGACGCCGACCCGCGACTTGAACGCGTCGGGTGCGTCGAGCGCGAGAACGACCGCGCGCCAGCTCATGCGCCCTTCGCCGTCGCGTCGTCGAGCGGCACGCCGAGCGGCGCGTTGTCGATGAGACGCGTCCCGCCGAGCCGCGCGGCGACGAGGGCCACGCTCTCGTCGGTCGCCTCGCGCGCGGGCGCGAGCGTCGCGGGATCCACCACGGCGAGGTAGTCGATGCGCGCGCCCGGCGCGTCCCGCTCGAGGCGCGCGCGGCCCACGGCGGCTATCGCGTCCGCGCCGCGCGTCCCGGCGCGCCACGCGCGCTGCATCTCCCGCAGCGCGGCGGAGAGGGCCCGGGCGCGCACGCGGTCCTCGGCCGACAGGTAGCTGTTGCGGCTGGAGAGCGCGAGCCCGTCCGGCTCGCGCACCGTGGGTACGACGACGAGCTCGATCGGGAAGTCGAGGTCGCGCACCATCGCGCGCACCAGCGCGGCCTGCTGGAAATCCTTCTGGCCGAACACGGCGACGTCCGGCTGCACGAGGTTGAAGAGCTTCGCCACCACCGTGAGCACGCCCGCGAAGTGGCCCGGGCGTACTTCCCCCTCCCACCGCGCGTCGAGCCCCTGCGGGACGACCGTGACGGCGCGCTCGGCCGGGTACATCTCCTCGCGCGACGGCACGAAGAGGACGTCGACCCCGCGCGCCGCGGCCTTCGCGCCGTCGCCGCCGAGGTCCCGCGGGTAGCGCGAGAAGTCCTCGGTCGGGCCGAACTGCAGCGGGTTCACGAAGATGCTCATGACGACGAACGCGCAGTGCCGGCGCGCCTCGTCCACGAGCCGCAGGTGCCCCTCGTGCAGGAACCCCATGGTCGGCACGAGGCCCACGCGCAGCCCGCGCGCGCGCGCGGCGCCGACGGCGGCCCGCAGGTCCGCGATGCGCTCGACGGTGCGCATGGCATCCGCCGCGGTCATCGGCGGGCCGCCCTCAGAAGCTGTGGTCCGCATCGGGGTAGTCGCCGGCGCGGACCTCGTCGGCGAAGCGCCGCACGGCGCCGCGCACGTCGTCCGCCATGGCGCCGTAGCGCTTGAGGAACTTCGGCGCGAAGCCGTCGTTGAGGCCGAGCAGGTCGGGCAGCACGAGCACCTGGCCGTCGCACCGCGCGCCGGCGCCGATGCCGATCGTCGGGATCGACAGCGCCTCCGTCACGCGCGCGGCGAGCTCCGTCGGCACGAGCTCCAGCACGACGGCGAACGCCCCCGCCTCCTCGAGGCGTCGCGCGTCGTCCAGCAGTCGCTGCGCGTCGGCGTCGGAGCGGCCCTGCACCCGGAAGCCGCCGAGCGCGTGGATCGACTGCGGGGTGAAGCCGAGGTGGCCCATCACCGGCACGCCGAGCCGCACCACCGCGCGCACGACGTCCGCCGTGCGCGGGTCGCCGCCCTCGAGCTTCACCGCCTGCGCGCCCGTCTCCTGGACCACGCGGCCGCAGTTGAGCAGCGCGCGCTCCTCGCTCACCTGGTAGGTGAGGAACGGCATGTCCACGATCACGAGCGACCGGCGGGCGCCGCGCCGGACGGCGGCGCCGTGGTAGATCATCTGCTCGAGCGTCACCGGGAGCGTGGAATCGAACCCGGCGACGACGTTGCCGAGGGAGTCGCCGACGAGAATGGCGTCCACCGCGTCGTCCACGAGCCGCGCGAACAGCGCGTCGTACGCCGCGACGACGACCAGGCGTCCGCCGTCGCGCTTGCGCGCGGCGAAGTCGCGCACCGTCACGCGCCTCGTCGGCTCGGACCCGCCCGCCGAGCTCACGCCTCCGCCTCCGCCGCGCGGAGCTCGCGCACCGCGCGCCGCAACGCGCCGAGTGGGCGCCACCAGAACTCGCGGTTCATGACCTCGGGGTGCGGGACGACGAGCCCCGGCTCGCGCGCGGTCTGGCGCTCGAAGCTGACGATGTCCAGGTCCAGCGTGCGCGGCCCCCAGCGCACGTCGCGCACGCGGCCGTTCGCGCGCTCGATCGCGAGCAGCGCCTCGAGCAGCGCGCGCGGCGCGAGCGTCGTCTCGATCGCGAGCATCTGGTTGAGGTACGCGCCCTGGTCGACGGGCCCCACCGGCGCCGTCTCCTCGACCGGAGACGCGCTCAGCACGCGCGTGCCGGGAAGCGCGGCGATCGCGTCGCGTGCGGCGGCGAGGTAGGCCGCGCGGTCGCCGAGGTTGGAGCCGAGCGCGACGTAGGCCACGTCACGCACCGGCCGCCTCGCGCTCCACCACCACCTCGGCGTGCTCGAGCGGCCCCGGGAGCGCGACGTTCGGCTTGCGCACGGCGACGCGGACCGCGGCGACGCCGCCGAGCCCGAGCGCCCTCCCGGCGATCGTCTCGGCGACGTCCTCGAGGTACGCGAGCGGACCCGCGCCGACGGCGCCGGCGACGGCGTCGTAGAGGCCGCGGTAGTCGAGCAGCGCGCGCGGCGCGGCGGGGTCGCGCGCGAGCCGCACCGTCACGTCGATCTCCAGGGGCTGCGGGAGCTCGCCCTCGTGCGGGAGGACGCCGATGCGCGTGTGGAAGCGCATGCCGCGGAGGGTGATGGCGTCGGAGGTCGGCACGCGGCGGAACGTAATCGGCGCCAACGCGCGCCGCGAGTGGCGGCGCGTCGCGTCGCTCAGCCGTCGAGCGCCTCGCGCAGCGAGCGGGCGAGCGCTGCGGCCTGCGCCACGTCGCTGTCCGCCGCGCGCACGATGGCGCTCCCCACCACGACGCCGTCCGCCATCGCACCGATCGCGCGCGCGTGCTCCGGGCGCGACACGCCGAAGCCCACGCAGATCGGCAGCGTCGTCGCGGCGCGCAGCGTCGCCACCGTGCGCGGCAGGTCCGCGGGCAGCTGGTCGCGCGCGCCGGTCACGCCGAGGCGGCTGATGAGGTACACGAAGCCGCTCCCGTGCCGCGCGATCTCCGCCATGCGCGCGGGCGGCGTCGTCGGGGCCACGAGGCGCACGAAGGCCAGCGGCCCGCCGCCGAGCCACGCCTCGCGCTCGGGGTCGGCGCCGACCGGGAGGTCGGTCACGAGCACGCCGTGCGCGCCGGCGTCCGCCGCGCGCGAGAGCGCGTCGGGGCCCGCGGCGAGGAGCGGGTTCAGGTACGAGAAGAGCACCACGGGCACCGAGAGGCGCGCGCGCGAGATCAGCTCGAGCGTGGTGTCGAAGGTGACGCCGTGCTGGAGCGCGCGCTGCGAGCTCGCCTGGATCACCGGCCCGTCGGCCATGGGGTCCGAGAACGGCAGTCCCACCTCGAGCACGTCGGCGCCGGCGCCCTCGAGCGCTTGCAGCAGCTCGACGGAGCGCTCCGGGTCCGGGTGGCCGGCCGTGACGTAGCAGACGAGCGCGCGGCGCCCGGCGCCGCGGAGGTCGGCGAACCGGCGCGCGAGCGCCCCCGCGCTCGCGCCGGCGGGGCCCGCGCCGGCGTCAGACGTAGGAGTCGCCAACGCGGATGCCATAGCGGTCGGGGTCTGCGGTCTTGATGATGGTGCGCTTGTACACGCCGCCCTCCTGCTCGGCGAGGTCGAGCAGGTGGCCGGGATACAGCACGTTGCCCTGGGCGTCGGAGACCACGCGCACGATCGGGCGCGAGATCATGTCGACGTTCGGGTTCGGCCCGTGCACGAGCGCGAGCTCGAACGTGTCGAGCACGACGCACGTGCCCACGGGGTAGATCCCGAGGAGGTTGATGAAGGCCTTCACGACCACCGGGTCCATGCCGCGGCGCGGGTTGTCGCGCATCTCGCGCAGCACGTCGGACGGGTCGAGCGGCTCCGTCTGGTACGCGCGCCGCGACGTCGCCGCGTCGAAGCCGTCCGCGACCGCGACGATCTTGCTGTAGATGCTCTGCTCGCGCGGCCGCACCGGCCGCGGGTACCCCGTGAGGTCGTGCTTCATGTGGTGCTCGTACGCCACCTTCATGGCGCGGAACGGCAGGTCGGTCTGCCCGCGCATCTTGAAGAGCGAGAGCACGCCGAGCCACGGGTGGCTCGCGATGAGCCGCCACTCCGTGTCCTCGAGCGCGCCGGACTTGTTCAGCACGTCCACGGGCACGCGCGCCTTGCCGATGTCGTGGAAGAGCGCCGCGAGCCCCAGGTCGTAGAGCTGGAGCTTCTGCAGCGCCAGCCGCCGGCCCAGCGCGACCGAGAAGATGCAGACGTTCACCGAGTGGGTGAACGTGTACTCGTCGTAGTCGCGGATGGTCGTCAGGCCGACGAGGGAGGTCTCCTCGTTGAGGATCTGGTCGACGATGGACTGCACGACGCGCTTGATCTTCTTGATGTTCGGCGCGCGCCCCATGCGGATGGAGCCGATGACGTCCTTCGTGACGGCCACCGACTGGGTGTAGGTGCGCTTGGCCGCCTCCTTCGCCTTCTCGCGGAACTCGCGGTCCGTGTCGCTCTCCGCCGGCGGCGCCACCTCGATCGCGTGCACGCCCGCCGCCTCGAGCTTCCCCGT
>JBJMNJ010000038.1:0-2729 GCA_045804325.1 Gemmatimonadaceae bacterium | reverse complement strand
GCCGCGTACGTCCTTGGACTCGTCGAGGTGCGGCTCCTGCTCGAGGAGGCCGACCGTCGCGCCCGGCGCCAGCACGGCCTCGCCGCGGTAGTCCTTGTCGACGCCGGCCATGATCCGCAGCAGCGTGGACTTCCCGGTCCCGTTGAGGCCGAGGACCCCGATCTTGGCCCCGGGATAGAAGCTGAGCGAGATGTCCTTCAGGACGGTCTTGTCCGGCGGGTGGACCCGGCTCAGCTTGTACATCGTGTAGATGTATTGGCTCGACATCGCGTCCTGGAGCATAGAAAGCGACCGTCGGGCGAATCGCGGGCGCGGATTCTTGGACCATCGGACGGTGCAGTCCGCCGCCGGACTGCCGATCATCGCAATATGCGGCCGTTGATCGGCGTCACCACCTCAGAGCTCCGCCCCAGCGCGATGGCCACGACGCGCCGGCACGGGGAGCCGCCGCACCCGGAGATGGCGCTGGGGATGACCTATCTGCGCACGCTCGACGCCGCGGGCGCGTGCCCGGTCGTGCTGCCTCCGGTGGGCGCCGGGCACGTCGGCCGCCTGCTCGACCGCTTCGACGGCCTCTGTCTCTCGGGCGGCCCGGACCTCGACCCCGCGGCCTACGGCGCCCGCGACCGCCACGCCGAGCTCGGCCCCTCCGAGCCCGACCTCGACGAGTTCGAGCTCGCGCTCCTCGGCGCCGCGCTCGACCGCGGCCTGCCGATCCTCGCCATCTGCCGCGGCGCCCAGGCGCTCAACGTGGCCTGCGGCGGCACGCTGCACCAGCACCTGCCCGGCCACCGCCAGAGCGAGCCGGCCACCGAGACGACCCAGACGATCGAGATCACCGGGCGCTCGCGCCTGGCCCAGATCGCCGGCGGGCGCACGCTCGAGGTCAACTCCTTCCACCATCAGGCCGTCGACCGCCTCGGCGCGGGCCTGCGCGTCGTCGCGCACGCCGAGGACGGCGCCGTCGAGGCCATCGAGGGCGCCGGGTTCGTCGTCGGCGTCCAGTGGCACGCGGAGACCCTCGCCGCGCGCCCCGCCCACTTCGGCCTCTTCGAGGCGCTCGTCGGCGCCGCCACCCACGGCGCCCTGCGCGCCGCGGCTTAAGGCGGCCCGAGGACGAACGGCGCGTCAAGCGCGCCGCGCACCCGCCGCTGCACCTGCAGCTCCGTCTCCAGATCGGCGATGTGGCCGAGGTGCTCGCTCGCCCGGCCGCGGAGGACCTGGGTGGCGAACAGCCACACGAGCCGCCCGTCGAGCTGCGAGCCCGACACGCGGCGCAGCTCGTCCTCGGCCTGCGCGGCGGGCATCGGCGTCCGGTAGGAGTCCGGCGCGGTGAGCACGTCATAGACCTCGGCGACGGCGAGGATGCGCGCGGCCATCGGGATGCCCTCGCCCGCGAGGCCGTCGGGGTAGCCGCGGCCGTCGATGCGCTCGTGGTGAGCGAGCACCGCGGCCGCCACCTCGCCCATGCCCTCCACGCGCAGCAGCAGGCGCGCGCCGTCGGCGGGATGGCGCTCGATGAGCCGCCGCTCCGCGGGGTGCAGGTCGTTGCGACCGACGAGGATGTGGTCGGGCAGCGCCTCCTTGCCGAGGTCGTGCACCAGCCCCGCGGTGTGCACGACCGCCTGCTCGCGCTCGGAGAGCCCGGCCGCGCGGGCCAGCTCGTGGGCGTAGTGCGCCGTCGCCGCCGCGTGACGGGCGGCGCTCGGGTCACGGAGCGCAAGCGTCTCCAGGAGCAGCCCGAGCATGCCCTCGTGGCGCACGTCGAGCTGGTCCGTGCGCCGCTCGATCTCCTCCGATTGCATCTGCCCCTCGAGCAGCGCCCGCAACAGCAGCTGGTAGACGCCGAGGGCCAGCGCGAAGAGGCCGATGATGGCGGCGCCGTAGACCTTGAAGCCGTAGACCGCCATCGCGGTCATCACGGCGGAGGCGACCTCCCACGGCAGCACCGGAACGAACACGGTGCGGAACATCTGGGGCAGCGACCCGCCGCGGAGCACGCGCGTGTGGCCGGCGATCATTAGGAAGTTGAGCGTGTTGGCGGCGAGAAAGACGCCGAACACCGCCACCGCGTAGCCGCCGGAGTGCGGATCCGAGCGATCGAGCGCCTGCAGCACGAGCCCGCCCAACAGGGGGAACGCCATGTAGGTCAGCAGGTTGTTGAGCAGGTACGTTCCGCGCACGCGCCGGCGCAGCGCGTCGACCAGCGCGGAGGCCAGCCCGAGCGCGGCGGCCGGCGCCGGCCCGAGCAGCGCCATCGCGAGCACGAGGCCGGTGAACGACCCGCCGATGCGGAACCGCTTCGCGTCGAGCACGAGGATGTCGCTGCCGAGCACGAGCAGCGCGAGCAGCCCCACGAGCGCGACGGGATGCCACTGCTCCTCGGTGGAGACGTAGACCGTCGTCGCCGCCGCGACGACGAGCAGCACCCCTTGGCCGATGACCATGGCCCGCCGCCGGCCGGCGTACGGAATGCGGTCGGAGCGCGCGCGGCGCGAGGCCGCCGAGGCCCGCGCAGGCGCGTCCGCGTAGGCCGCAGCTCTCACCACCGAGAGCGACCAGATGACCAACCCCAGCCAGACGACGAGTGCCAACCAGACCACCACAGCGAGCACGGTAGTGCGTACCCCGCCGTTTGCGCAATCAGGCCCAAGCCTTAGTCCAGTTGTTGAGGTTCGTGCACGCGATCCAGAGATCTCCACACCGGAATTTGGAAAGTCGCATATTGT
>JBJMNJ010000037.1:0-12225 GCA_045804325.1 Gemmatimonadaceae bacterium | reverse complement strand
CCGCGCGGCCGCCTCGAGGATCTGCGTTCGGCGCTCGCTCGTCACGGGGCGAATGATAGGACCGAGTGGTCCTATTGGCAAGGCCCGCGTCGTCGGTGAAGCCAAGTGCTGGAATTCCATCGCGTTGTCCCCGTATTCGCTCGCCGACGGCGGAATGCGCGAGCCTATTTCGGACTCTGCAGTCCGAACGCGCGGATGCCGCTGGCGGTTCCCGCCCGCTTCGCACCATCTTCCGGCATGCCCGAGATCGACGTCGTGCGCACGTACCTCGAGATGCGCGACCCCGCCGACCTGCACGCCGCGCGGTCGACGGACCCGAGCGTCGCGCTGACGCACGTGCGCGAGTGCACGCCGGAGCGATACCGGCGGCTCTACCGCGACGTCGGCGAGCGGTGGCACTGGCGCGACCGCCTCGCGTGGAGCGACGAGCGGCTCGCCGAGTACCTCGCGGACCCGCGCGTGGAGGTGTGGGAGATCACCGTCGGCGGCGAGACCGCGGGCTACTTCGAGCTGCGGCGGGAGCGCGGCGAGACGGAGATCGTCTACTTCGGCCTCGTCGAGCGCTTCCACGGGCGCGGCCTCGGCAAGCACCTGCTCACCGAGGCCGTGACCCGCGCGTGGGCGGGCGGCGCGACGCGCGTCTGGCTGCACACGTGCACGCTCGACGGGCCGGCGGCGCTGCCGAACTACGAGGCGCGGGGGTTTCGCCGGGTGCGGTCGGAGACGTACCGGACGACGATCCTGGGGTAGCGGCGATCGTTAGGCGGACGGCCGGTCAGGGTGCGGAGAGCTGCCCCGCGACGCGCGTCGGCTCCTCGGTCGTTCCCGAGAGGGCGCCGACGCCCGTGAGCCCGTACTCGTTCGACCCCCAGCAGACGGCGTCCCCGCCGGTGAGGATGCCGCACGACGCCCGGAGACCGAGACCCAGAGAGAGCGAACGGAAGCGCAGGCTTCCGAACTTCGGGGCGAAGGCGCCGGCATCCCAGCAATACGCGGCGCCGTCGGCCGTGAGGCCGCATGTCGAAAGGGTCGTCGCGATCGAGCGGAATCGCAGGTCCGTCGGCACGGCGGTCGGCACGAGCACTCCGTTGGGCGGGATCTGTCCCGTCGCGTCGGGCACGCCGATACCCCAGCAGTACGGACGGCCGTCGGCGGTGAGCGCGCAGGTCTTCCCCACGCCGACGGCAAGCGTGACGAACGGCACGTCGCCCGTCACGCGCACGGGGTCGAGCGCGGACGACGTCCCCCTGTCGACGCCGTCGCCCAACGGGCCGTAGCCCCAGCAGTAGGCGACTCCCTCGCGATCGAGCGCACAGGCGCGGCTCGGGGCGCTGGAGGAGCTCGAGGCCAAGGTGTCGAAGAGGATGTCCGCGCGTAGTCGCCGGGAGACACCCTGCGCGTCGACGCAGACCAGCGAGCCATCCGCGCGCACGCCGCAGTCGGCGTTCATCACGCCGACCCCGAGGGCTACGTATGGACCTCCCACGTCCATGGGCGCCGCGGCCCCGTAGCCGGTGCCCCAGCAGAAGGACGCGCCGACCGCCGTGAGCCCGCACGTCCGGTACGCGCCCACGTCGAGGGACACGAGCGGCGGCGCGCCGGTCACCCGCACCGGCAGCGGGGTGCACCCGACGGAGTAGGAGTGGAGTCGACCGTCATAAGAGCAGCGCGGCACCGAGACCGCGGCATGGAGCGCGTCGCGAGGCCAGTCCGAGTCGCCCCCCGCCCCCCAGCAGTACGCGGCGCCATCCGCCGTGAGTGCGCACGCGTGCTGGGCGCCTACGTCCACCGCGACGAATGCGGGGCGGTTGGTGGAGGGCGGCGCGGTGACGACGACGCGCACCCGCGGCGTCCCGTCCGCGTCGACGAGCGTATCCTCGCCGGCCCCCGTCGCCTCGACCGCGGCGTCGGTGCCGTCGCCGGACACCACGGCGTAGGCCACTGGCGTGTAGCCGCTGACGAAGTTCGGGAACAGCTGCACCCCGGCGATCCCCGGGACCGTGCGCCGCTCGCCGACCGTCATCTCGACGGTCCTGAATTCCGGCGTCTCTGTCCCCGGACCACTACCGTCGCTGCACGCCAACGCCGACAGCGCGAGCGCTGCGCCAGGCAGGAAACGCATGATTCGCATGCGCCCAGACTAATGCGCGGCGCGTGCCGCGTCCACGGCCAGAGCGACCTATCGACGTAATGGAGGACGGACGATCTGTCCGGAACGGCCTAACGCCGCTTCCGCCGCGCCGCCCGCTCCTCCTCGCGCCGGAACCGCTCGGCGAGCGACTCCTCCGTCGGCGCCTCTCCCTCGGCGGCGAACCGCCCGCCGCCGCGGCCGCCGCGCTTCCCGCCTGCGTGTCCGCCGCGGCCGTTCCGGCCGCTGCCGCCCTGTCGGCCGCGGGGGCGCTCGCCCTCCCCACCGGGCCGCCGAGCGCCGGGCACGTCCTCCAGCGCGCCGAACCCGGCCCGCTCCGTCTCGTCGTGCCGCCGGTCGCCCTGCCGGTCGTCGCGCAGGCCGTCGTCCGGCGCCGGCGTCTCGTCGCGCCGTTCGCGCGCGCGGCGATCGGGGCGCGGACCGCGATCGGCGCGCGGACCGTGGCCGCTGCCCGCCGCGCGCTCGCCGCGCTCCCGCTTGCCGGGCCGGTTGGGGCGCACGCGCCCGCCCTTGCGCAGCCGGCGCAGCTCGCCGGCGGCCTCGCCCATCTGCTTGCGCGAGCGCCGCGACGCGCGCTCCTCGAACGCGCGCTCCCGCTGCGAGCGGCGCCCCTCGCGCTCCTCCTCCACCTCCGCATCGGTCCACGGGCGGTCGAGCAGGTCCTGGAGCTCCTCCAGCGTGTCGGCGCGCACCGCCGCGCGCTGGCCGCGGTGCACGACGAAGCGCAGCGGCCGGTCCAGCTCCGGCAGCTCCTCGGCCGTCAGCGTGCGCGCGAGCTTCGCGGGGAGGACGAGGCGCATCACGCCGCGCGGCGGCTCCCCCTGCCGCTCCTCGACGTCGTACTCGATGTCCACCGCCTTGTCGCGGATCGCCACCACGTCCGGGAGCTCCGCGTAGCGCTCGCGCTCCTCCTTCGACACGAGGCCGCGGAGCTCCAGGCGCAGCGGCGCCGCGCGGAACTCCTCGTGCGAGTGGACGTCGGCGAGCTGCGCCTCGTACAGGCGCGTCAGCTCCTCGAGCCCGAGGCGCGGCGTGAGACCGCCCGAGCGCCGCCACAGCTCGCGCATCTCCTCGATGGCCGGGCGGTTGCGCGGCACCGCCTTGTGCCGCGCCTCGCCGCGCGCGAGCGCCTCCGCGAGGGCGCGCCGCGCGCGCGGCGCGAGCTCCTCCGGCCACGGCTCCTCGATCGGCTCCGCCTCGCGCTCGAGCTCGAAGCCGAAGTACGTCACGGTCCGCTTCAGCACGAGCGGCGAGCGGCGGCTGCGCTCGTCGTACACGAGCTCGGGCGCGCCGCGCGCCGCGTACTTCCGCACGAGGTCGTACGGCAGCTGCGTCCCCTCGATGCTCGCGCGCGGCACGCCGAAGCGGTCGGCGAAGTAGCGGATCTCGCCCGCGATGGCGCCCCAGCTCCCGCACACGCTCGACTTCGAGACGCGCACCTCCTCGCCCCACGGCGCCTGCTCGTCGATCACGAGCTGGAACGGCATGTACTGCGCGACGAGCTCGGCGAACGCGCGGTACGTCGCGTCCCCCGCATTCGGCATCTCGCTCGGCAGCGCGAGGTTCACGGCGCGGTAGACGCTCGCCATCGCGAGCGCGGTGTCCTCGATCGACTTGACGAGCACGCCGCGCCGCTCCGCCCACTCGTCCAGTCGCCGCTCGTCGAACAGGTGGCGCGGGAGCCCGTACACCTGCCCCACGTGCCCCGCCTCCTGGTACGCCTCGGCGTAGACGTTGTACGCGGTGAGGTGGTCGCTTCCGGGCACGACGAGCCCGTCGATGTCGCGCTCCTCGCGCGTCATGCGGTGCAGTGACTCGATGGCGCTCATCACCGCGAGGTACGGCACCAGCGCGTCGTCCGCCTGCACGAGGAGCTCGGCCCACGCGCGCTCGACGGGCATCGCCTCCACCGAGCGCCCGTACGGGGTGAGCCGCCCGTTGACGACGATGTGCCGCGACTCGAGCAGCGCCATCGCGCGCCGGTACGCCACCTTGTCGAGGGGCACCGGCAGCTCGAGCTCGTCGGCGCGGATCCCGATCGCCGCGCACGTCATCGCCACGCGCTCCGAGTCGCCCGCGAGCTGGAACTCGGGCGCCGTCGGCCGGAGCGACGCGAAGTCGAGGTCGCGGTCGGAGAGGATGAACACGCGCCCGCCCTCGACGCGGCCGTGCACGCGCCCCGCCATCTGGAGGATCTCGTTGGCGCCGAGGTTGAGGCGCGTGAGGACGTTCCTCCCCCGCTCGATGATGTTCGTGAAGCGCGTGTCGTTGATGATGACGGTGTCGAGCCCCTTGATGTTCAGCGCGCTCTGCCCGGCCGCCGTCATCGCGAGGAAGAAGGGCTTCTTCGCGCCCTCGATGAACTCGCGGATGGTGCGGATCGGCTCGCCGCCGTGGTAGAACGCGACGTTCATGCGCGGGAAGAGCTCCTGCACGTGACGCGCGGCCTCCTCCACGCCCTTGCGCGTCGGCACGAAGAGCGCGACGCCGCGCCCCTCCTTGTGCACGCCGCGAAGGAAGCGCTCGTCGAGGAACTCCAGCGGCTCCTTGTTCTCGACGCGCACGCGCGCCGCCTTCGACTGGTCGAACGCCTGCACCTGCAGCACGGCGGCCGAGTCGAGGTAGCGCGCGTAGAAGGTCGGATCGACGGTGGCGGAGAGCCAGATGAACCGGCACCCGACGCGCTTGCCGAGGGCGAGGCAGAGCTCGAGCTCCGCGGACGTCTGGTGGATCTCGTCGATGACCAGCGTGTCGGAGGGCTGGATGTCCCCCTCCTCGAACCACCGCCGCGCGATGCCCGTCGTGACGATGATGACGTTCCACGTCGGCGTCTCGGGGGTCGCCTCGCGCTCGCGGTTCACGACCCCGACGCGCAGCTCCGTCGTCTTCAGGATCGTCTGGGCGATCGGACGCACCGCGAGCGTCTTTCCGGTGCCGGTGCCGGCCACGATGCCGAAGCCCCGGCCGCTCGCGGCGAGCTCGCGGACGCGCGGGCCCTGCGTCTTCTCGAGGAAGGTCTCGATGTCGAGCCCGAGGGCGACCTCGATCGTCTCGCAGGCCGCGCGCGTCGGCGCGATGACGATCACACGCCCGGTCGCGGGCTCCGCCGCGACGAAGGCGTCGTGCTCCGGGACCCAGTGGTCGAAGATCTGGCGTGACATGGGCAGCGGTAGTGCAAGATCGGGGCGCGAAACGGCCGGGAGCGCTTCGCCGGAGAACGCGAACGGGGGAGAGGCGCTAGCCTCTCCCCCGTTCGTCCGTTCCCCATTCCCGCTCAGGACCCCCGCAGCTTCTTCGGCGGCGGGAGCTTCGACTTCTTCGACTTCGGCGCGTAGTCGTCGCCGAAGATCACCTTGCCGTTCGACGGACGGTTGCGCACCGCGGTGGGACAGTCGGTGGGCGCGGGCTGCTGCGCCGGCGCCACGCCAGTGATCCAGATGCGGCACATCCCCGCCGGGGGCCGGTACCCGGGCGGAACCTCGGGCGACTTCCCCTGCGCGTGGACGGTCGCCGGGCCCGCGAGCGCGAGCATGCCGGCGAGAGCCGCGATATTGACGAAACGAGACATCGGGTTCCTCCAGGTGGCCCGACGCGGGCCGCTGCCTATGGAAAGCACGCCGGGTGCCAGCGCGCGACAGCGAACCCATGACCGCAAGACATTGCAAAACCGTCACTTACGGCGGCCGTCCGGAGCGAGCCCGGCCGCGGTGTCCGTGGGGCGGGACGACGCTGTCCCACGTGTTTGAGACAGCCGAGCATGTTCCGGCCCTACGGCCCAGTCATCAGACGGGCGCCTCGCGGTGGCCGTAACCGAGGAGGGTAGTCAGTCCCCGAAGCTGACGCCGGTCGCCCGGGCCGTCAGCACGACGTCGTGCATCGGGTCCACCCGCTTCGCGACCTTGAGCGCCTCCGCGAGCGGGATGGTCACGATGTGCGGGCTCTGGAGCGCCACCATGTGCCCCCACTTCTCATCGCGCACCGCGCGTGCCGCGGCGCCGCCGAAGCGCGTGGCGAGCAGGCGGTCGTAGCCCGTCGGCATGCCGCCGCGCTGGAGATGGCCGAGGACGAGGGAGCGCGTCTCCTTGCCGGTCACCTGCTGGATCTCGCGCGCGAGGGAGTCGGCCACGCCGCCCACGCGCTTCGCCTCTCCCGGCAGCGACGCGCCCAGCACCGACGTCGTGCCGCCCTTGGGGTGGGCGCCTTCCGAGACGACGACGATCGAGAAGCCGCGCCCCGCGCGGTCGCGCGCGACGATCTTGTCGCAGACCTTGCCGAGGTCGTAGGGGATCTCGGGGATGAGGATGACGTCGGCGGTGCCGGCGAGCCCCGAGTGCAGCGCGATGAAGCCGGCCTCGCGGCCCATGACCTCCATCACGATCACGCGGTCGTGGCTCTCCGCCGTCGTGTGCAGGCGATCGATGGCCTCGAGCGCCGTGTTCACCGCCGTGTCGAAGCCGAACGTCGTGACGGTGCCGCTCACGTCGTTGTCGATGGTCTTCGGCACGCCGATGATCCGCATCCCCTTCTCGCAGAGGCGGTGCGCGATCTCCAGCGTGCCGTCGCCGCCGAGGGCGATGAGGGCGTCGATGCCCATCGCGCGCGCGTTCTCGAGCAGCTCGTCCGAGCGGTCGATCTCGTCGAACGTGCCGTCGTCGCGCTTCACCGGCCAGCTGAACGGGTTCCCCCGGTTCGTGGTGCGCAGGATGGTGCCGCCGAGGTGCGCGATGCCGCGGACGGCGGTCGCGTTGAGCGGCACGCACTCGTCCTCGCCGAGGAGCCCGGCGAAGCCGCGCTTCACGCCGATGACTTCCCAGCCGAAGCTCACGGCGGAGAGCACGGCGGCGCGGATGACGGCGTTGAGCCCGGGGGCGTCGCCGCCCCCGGTGGAAATGGCGATCCTCATCGGGCCCTTGATGCCGGGTGGGGGTGCGTGGGACCGGCGTAAGATATGGCGGCGCCTCGCCGATGGTCAGCGGGCGCCGAGGGCCTCGAGCGACTTCACGACCTCGCCGGGCTCCGCGTGCCGCCCGAGCTTCGACTTCTCGAAGACGGGGCGCCCGTCCGCGACGACCTCGAAGCGCCCCTTCGACGACGGGAGCATCGTCACCTCGGCCTCCCGGAACCGCTCACGAATCTCGGCCGCCAGCCTGGCGGCCCGAGGCTCGTAGTTTCACATGGTGCAGTATTCGATGCTGATCTTCATTGGCTCGTTTCACTCATTGTGATGCGGCCTGCGGCCGCGACGGGCCGCCGAGAGCCGCAGTATCCGCGCCTAGTGATCCTGCTCCGCGCCGCCCGCCGCCGCCGCGGTCGACACCGGCGGCGCCGGCGCCGCGACGTCGAGCGCGTTCCAGTTCGCGATGGCGTTGAGCGCGAGCGCCCACGAGCCCTGCGTCTCCTGCCGCCAGAACGGGCGGATGGCGAACATCACGACGTGCCCCTGCCCGACGCGCGCGTCCACCACGGCGGCCTTGCCCGCGAGCTCGCGTCCGTTCTCGAGCATGCCCGAGACCCGCAGGGAGTCGGTGCTCTCGTGAAAGCGCAGGACCACCCGCGGGCGCATCCGCTGCCGCTCGGCGAGGATCGCCGGGTCCACGCCCTCGGTGCCGCTCGTGCGGCCGCCGCCGAACGGGTCGCTCACCGTGAGCAGCGGCGTCTGGTTGAAGTAGGCGGGGAACGTCTTGCGGTCGTCGTAGCCGTAGAGGATGGGGCTCGACGGGAGCGCCGCCGTCACGCGGAAGATCGCGCCGCGCGCGCGCAGCGCCGACGACTGCGTCTCGGTCACACCGGGCGTCATCCCGAGCTCGAGCGGCGTGCGCGCGGAGGAGCCCTCGACGAGGAGCATCCCGCCGCGCTCGACGAAGCGGCGGAGCTGCGCCGCGCCCTCGAGCCCCATGCCCGGGCGCATGTCGTCCGTCTCGTCCCACTTCCCGAGGTGGGGCGTCTCCTTCGACGCGCGCCACGGCACGGCCGGCCCCACCATCGGGCGGCCGTTGACGATCTGCATGCCGCCCTGCCCCGCGTGCGGGAACACGACGACGTCGAAGCGGTCGAGCGCGCCCGGCTGCCGGAGCTTCTGGTCGGCCATGTACGTGTACGGCACGCCCATCTGGTCCAGCGCGAAGCGCACCCACCCCTCGTTCTGCGTCTCCTGCCACGTGTGCAGCAGCGCGATGCGCGGCGGCGTCAACGCGCGCGAGCGCACCGCCGGCGCCGCGGCCACCGCGGTCCCGGTGAGGCCGAGCGTGCGCACCGCCTCGCGCGCCGCGGCACCCTCGACGATGAACGTGCCCGCGGGGAACTGCTCGCCCCCGGCGGTGAACGCCGTGTCCGCCACGCGGACGCGCCCGCCCGCCTTCCACGGGAGCACGGCCGAGCGCCAGTCGCCGAGGTGCCTGACGAGGAGCGCGCCGCCGTCGCCGGCCACGCGGCCCTCGACGCGCGCGTCGGCGGCCAGGGCGCGCATCGGCTTCGTGAGCACCGACGAGTCCACGACGGTGTGCGTGACGACGTGGCGCAGCTCGTCGAGCGTCCACCCGGTGTCGTCGTACGGCGGCGGGTCGTCCGAGCGGTACGCCTGCACCGCGAGCAGCGTGCGCGGGAGCTGCGTGTACGGCTGGTCCATGCGGACGATCCAGTCGCCCGCCTTCACGGCGACGTCCCACGTCTTGGGCGCGCCCTTGGCGGCGAGCCCGCGGTTCTCCTCGACCTTGGGGCCCGCCTTCGCCGTGAAGTCCGCGGTGGCCTCGTGCACCTCGGTGGCGGTGAGGCGAAGCAGGTTCACGAGGTCCGCCGCCTCCGCCGCGTGGCGCTGGCCGCGCGGGATGACGAACGCGTACGGCGCGCTCGTGCGCCCGCGCTCCACCATGCGGCTCGCCTTGGCGGCGTAGTTCTCGAGGAACGTCTCGCGGTGGTCGGCGAAGTACTTCAGGGCCACGAGCACGCCGCTCTGCTGGTAGTTCACGTTCGAGCGGATGCACCAGCGGATGCCGTTCACCGGGGGGTTCGGGCGGTCCCAGCGCTTCTCCACCTGGGCGTCCGGCAGGTTCACCGTGTGGCAGTCGGCGCCGCTCGAGGTGTACGTCTCGTAGAACCGGCCGAGCGAGTTGTGGAAGTTCGAGATCGCGAGCATGTAGTTCGGCGCCCAGCCGTCGTAGAAGCCGTGCGTCCAGACGCCGGGGAGCCCGCGCCGCGTCAGCTCGTTGATCTCCTGGTAGGCGAGCTGGTGCCACTCGTTCACGACGATGGGGTCGAACTGGTCGTTGTACGGCCCCGTCCCCGTGCTCGTGTAGAGGAACGGCACGCTCTCGTGGAGGTCGTGCGTGATGACCGGCTTCCAGTCGAGGAAGCCCTGGAGGTAGTTCCGGGTGATCTTCTGCGAGACCACCATGCCGTCGCGGTTGTTGTCGTGCGCCGTGTACTTGCCCCAGTAGACGAGGTTCGTCCCCGAGGGCCCGAGCTTCAGGCGGCGCGACTGGCCGTAGAGGTCCACCATGCGGTCGCGCCCGTCCACCTCCTGCACCGGCGTGATCAGGGTGACGACGTTCGCGCGGATGTCCTTGATGTACTCGCCCTCGTCCACGGCCAGGCGGTAGGCGAGCTCCATCAGCATCTCGGGGCTCCCGGTCTCCGGCGAGTGGATGGAGCCGAGCAGCCAGTAGACCGGCTTCATCTCGCGGACGACGCGGGCGCGCTCGTCGTCGGCGAGGCCGCGCGGGTCGGCGAGCCGGGCGCTCATGCGCTTGTAGTCGTCGAGGCGCGCGAGCACCGCCTCGTCGGCGATGGCGGCGACGATCTCCTCGCGCCCCTCGTCGCTCGTGCCGAGCGAGAAGACCTTCACGCGCGGCGACGCGGCGGCGAGCGCGCGGAAGTAGCGATTGACGTCCTCGACGTGCGAGAGCCGGCCGATGGTGCCCGGCACGTAGCCGAGCACCTTCAGCGGCGTCGGCACCGTCGCGGAGGCGGGGAGGTGGTCCACGAGCTCGGTCGTGAACGACCAGCCCTGGTGCGTGGGCGTGAGCTCGCGGATGATCCGCGTGTACGCCGTGTCGAGCGGCTGGCGCTGTGCGGCCAGCGGCGCGGCAGCGAGGAGCGCGGCGGGGACGAGACGGGTGAAGCGCATTGGGTCTCCGACTACCGGGGAAGGATTCCGACCGACGCGGCCATCTGCCTGACGAGGGTGTCCTGGCGCGCGACCTCCATCCGGAGCGAGTCGATCTGCCCCTGGAGGAGCGCGTTCTCCTGACGCAGGTCGTTCACCGCGTCGGTGAGGTCCACGATCACCTGTGCGGTGCTCACGTCCGACGGGGGCGCGATGCCGCCGCAGGCGGCGAGCAGGCAGGCGGCGAGGAGGGCGAGGGCGGGGCGGGCGGGGCGCGGCATCAGGCCTGATACGCGCGAGCGGCCGCCGGCGCTGTGAGGGCGCATGCGGAAGGCGGGGGGTGGGTACACGGGGCACGAATGTACCGGCCGGCGTGCCGCCCGGCACCCCTGCGGGATTCTGCCACCACCCGCACGAAAACGGTGCCGCCGGCGGCGCCCCCGCCCGGTAGCGTCGGCCCCATGCCCGCCCCGCGCCGCGCCGGCGCCACCCTGATCGACCTCGCGGTCGCCATCGCCGTCCTCTGCGTGCTCGGCGCCGTCGTGGTCCCGCGTCTCTACACGACGGTGGACCGCCTGCGCGTGCGGACGGCGGCGCGACGCGTGGCGGCCGCCTACGCGGTGGCTCGCGAGGGCGCGATCTTCCGGGCCGCCTTCGTGGCGCTGGAGATCGACGCGCCGGCCGGCACGGTCACCGTCGCCGCCGGCGCGGACACCCTGCTCCACCTCCCCCTCGGCGCGGAGCTCGGCGTCGCGCTGCGCACCACGCGCACGCGCTCCGTGTTCTCCCCCCTCGGACTCGGCTGGGGCGCGGCGAACGCCACGGTGGTGATCGAGCGCCGCGGCGCCGCAGACACGGTCACCGTCTCGCGCCTGGGGCGGGTGCGCTAGCGTCGCCGGCGCGACACCGTCTTCGCGGCGCGGCGGGCGCGCGGCGCCGGCGGGGCGTCCGGACCGGCCTCGACCGCCGGCGCGGACGTGGGCGGCTCCGGCGCCTCTGTCCCCGCGCTGCCGAAGTCGTAGCCGGGCACCGAGACGCGCGGGATCGCCTGGCCGACGAGGCGCTCGATCGAGCGCACCATCGCGATCTCGTCCGGCGACATGAACGTGAACGCGTCCCCCGTCTGCGCCGCGCGCCCCGTGCGGCCGATGCGGTGGACGTAGTCCTCCGCCTCCTGCGGCACGTCGTAGTTGATGACGTGCGTGATGCCGGAGATGTCGAGGCCGCGCTGCGCGACGTCCGTGGCGACGAGCACCTTGATGCGCCCCGCCTTGAAGTCCTCCAGCGCCTGCGTGCGCTCCTTCTGCGACTTGTCGCCGTGCATCGCCACCGCCTCGACGCCGGCGTCCGCGAGGTGCCGCGCCACGCGGTCCGCGCTCGGCTTCGTGCGCACGAACACGAGCACGGACTCCGTCGGGTGCTGGCGCAGCAGCTCGATGAGGAGCGCGCTCTTCTTGTTGTGCGGCACCGGGTAGACGGCGTGCGTCACCGTCGTTGCGGCGGCCGAGCGGCGCCCCACCTGCACCACCGTCGGGCGGCGCAGGTACCTCCGCGCGAGCGCCTCCACCTCGGGCGGCATCGTGGCGCTGAAGAGGAGCGTCTGCCGGTAGGCGGGGATCTGCGCGACGATGCGGTTGAGCTGCGGCGCGAAGCCCATGTCGAGCATGCGGTCCGCCTCGTCGAGCACGAGCACCTCGAGGTCGTCGAACACGACGTTCTGTCGCTCGAGATGATCGATCAATCGTCCCGGCGTCGCGACGACGACGTCGACTCCAGCACGTAATTGCTTTTCCTGGGGATCGAGCGGCACACCGCCGTACACGGCCACCACGGAGATGGGTGCATGCTTCGCGTACTTCCGGAAGCTCTCCTCCACCTGCACGCACAGCTCGCGGGTCGGCGTGAGGATGAGCGCCCGCGTGCGACGCGGACCATCGAGCAGCCGATCGATGATCGGCAGGGTGAAGGCCGCGGT
>JBJMNJ010000036.1:0-3118 GCA_045804325.1 Gemmatimonadaceae bacterium | reverse complement strand
CTGCAAGGGACGCTCGATCTGCTCATTCTCAAAACACTCTCGCTCGCCCCGATGCATGGATGGGGTCTCACCCACCGCATCCAGGAGCTGTCGCGCGACGCGTTGCGCGTCGGACAGGGGTCCATCTACCCGGCGCTCGTGCGGCTCGAGCAGCGCGGCCTCATCGACACCGACTGGCGCGTGACGGAGAACAACCGCCGCGCGAAGTACTACCGCATCACCGCCGCCGGTCGCCGCGCGATGGGGGAGGAGCTCGCGAGCTGGCGCCGCTTCGTCGGCGCGATGGAGCTGGTGCTCGATGCGACCTGACGGCCTACGACCTCGCGGAGGCGCCGGCGTGATGGAGGCCGCCCGCGCCGCGCTCGCGCGGGTGGGGGAGCTCTTCCGCCGGCGGCGCATCGCCGCGGAGCTCGACGAGGAGATGCGCTACCACCTCGAGCTCGAGGTGCGGCACAACGTCGCCCGCGGCATGTCCCCCGAGGACGCGCGGCGCGCGGCGCTGCTCGCGTTCGGCGGCGTCGAGCGGTTTCGCGAGGAGACGCTGGAGGCGCGCGGCGTCGTGCGGCTCGAGGCCCTCGCGGGTGACCTGCGGCTGGCCGTCCGCCGGCTGCGGCGCGCACCGGCGTTCACCGCCGCCGTCGTCGCGACGCTGGCACTGAGCCTGGGCGCGGCCGCCGGCATCGGCGCACTCGTGTACGGCGTCATGTTTCGCCCCCTCCCGTACGCCGAGCCGGAGCGGCTCGCGCGCGTGGACCTGACGACGGAGGGGCTGGGACTCGCGACCACCGAGCACTCGCCCGGCACGTTCGTCTTCTTCCGCGAGCGCGCGCGCTCCTTCCGGGCGCTCGAGGGCTACTCCGCGAACGACGGCGTCGCCGTCACCGACGGCGATGCGCCGGAGCGCGTGACCGCCGCCATCGTCACGCCGGGAATGCTCGAGATGCTCGGCGTCGTCCCGGCTCGCGGCCGACTCTTCCGCCCGGAGGACGGGCGCGGGCTCTTCGGGCCGGTCCTCATCAGCCACGCCCTCTGGCGGCGCCGCTACGGGGGCGACCCGCACGTCGTGGGGCGCACGATCGAGCTGAACCGGCGGCCGCGCCTCGTCGCCGGCGTGCTGCCGCCCGGGTTCGACTTCCCGTCGCGCGCCACCGCCGTCTACTACGCCGACGCGGTCGAGGCCGAGCGCGCGAGCCTCGGCTACCGCTACCTCACCGTCGTCGGGCGGCTGCGGCCGGGGGCGACGGCCGAGTCGGCGGAGCGCGAGCTGGCGGCGCTCGCGCCGCGGCTGCCGGAGCGCTACTCCGAGCTCTCCGCCGACGCGCTCCAGCGGGCCGGCCTGCGGGTGCGCGTGCGGCCGCTGCGCGCGGCGATGGCGGAGCCGGTGCGCGGGGAGCTCACGCTCCTCGGCCTCATGGTCGGCGTGATCCTGCTCATCGCCGCGGCGAACGTGGCGACCCTCCACCTGCTGCGCGCCGAGCGGCTGCGCGCGGAGGTCGCGGTCTCGCGCGCGCTCGGGGCGAGCGGCTGGCGGATCGCGCAGCGCTTCGTCGCCGAGGGGGTGGTCGCGGCGCTCGCGGGCGGCGCGATCGCGCTGCCGCTGGCGGCCGCCGCCGCGGCGACGCGCTTCGGCTTCGACGCTGCGCAGCTCCCGCGGCTGCACGAGGTGCGACTCACGCCGGCGCTCGCGGCCTTGCTGCTCGGCGTCGCCGCGGTCATGGGCGCGCTGCTCGGCGTCGCGGCGGCGGTGCGTGCGTGCGGCGGGGACGCGGCGGCGGTCCTGCGCGGCGCCGGGCGCGCGACGCCGACCCGCCGGTGGCGGCGCGTGCAGGAGACGCTCGTGGCGGCGCAGCTCGCGATGGCGCTCACCCTCGTCCTCGGTGCCGCGCTGATGGGAGGGAGCCTCACGCGCCTGCGCGACGTCGACATCGGGTTCGACGCGCGGGGCGCATCGAAGTTCTCGCTCGCACTCCCGTTTCGTCCCTACGGCACCTACCAACGGGTGGCGGACTTCCACCTGCGGCTGCTCGACTCGCTGCGCGCCATCCCGGGCGTGACCGGCGCGGCGGCGGCGATGCAGCTCCCGCTCACGGCGCAGCTCCTCGCGTCGCACCCCCGGCTCGAGGCGGCGCGCGACGACGCGCGGCCGGCGCAGGCCACGGCGACAGCCAACGTCGTCACGCCGGACTTCTTCCGCGTCATGCGGATCCCACTCCTCGCCGGGCGCACGTTCGCCCCGGGCGACCTCGCGAGCGCGGCACCGGGCGTGGTGCTGAGCGCGTCACTCGCGCGCGACCTGTTCGGCGCGGCGAGCCCCGCCGGGCGCGAGGTGCGGCTCGCCTCCAACGCGTCGTACCCGCCGTACCGGGTCGTGGGCGTCGTGGGAGACGTGTACGGCGACCGCATCGCCGACGGCGTGCTGCGCGTCCTCTACTTCCCGCTGCTCGGCGACCTGCCGCCGGCGTCCGCCGACACCGCACGCATCCCGTACGTGCCGTCCGGGATGCACTTCGTGGTGCGCGGGCCGCCGCTGTCGGCACTCGCGCCGGCCTTCCGGCGCGCGGTGGCGGCGGCGGACGCGCGGGTGCCGCTGTGGGACGTGCGCACGCTGGACGACGTCGTGGCGGCGCCCACGGCGCGACTCCGACTGACGGCGCTCCTGCTCGGCGCGGCCGCGGGCGCGGCGCTGTTGCTCGGGGCGGTGGGCCTCTACGGCGTGATCGCGTACGCGGCGGCCGGGCGCGCCCCGGAGTTCGCGGTGCGCCTCGCGCTCGGCGCCACGCCGCGGGCGATCGTACGACTGGTGATGCGCCAGGGGGCGGCGGTGGCCGCCGTGGGCCTGGCCGCCGGGCTCGCGCTCGCCGCGGACGGGGCGCGCGTGCTGCGCGGCGTCCTGTACGGTGTGAGCGCGAGCGATCCGACGACCTACGCGGCCGCGGCCGCGCTGGTGCTCGCGGTGGCGCTCGCGGCGAGCTACCTCCCCGCGCGGCGGGCGGCGGGGGAGGATCCCGCGCGGGTGCTGCGGGCGGGATAGGGCGAACCACGATCGCCCACTGCGCGCCAGCGTCCGCCGCCTCCCCCTCGCGCACGATGGTCGAGCCGAAGGGGAACGACGCCGCGA
>JBJMNJ010000035.1:0-65908 GCA_045804325.1 Gemmatimonadaceae bacterium | reverse complement strand
CTTTGCCGCGCCCATGATCGGCGACTCCCGGCCGCTCACTGCTTTGAGCGTCCGTTGGGAAACACTGAGCTTGATTGGATGTCGCCGCCGGGATTTTTCCCGCTTGGGACTGATATGATGGTCGGGCACGGGGTTTCCTCTCAGTCAGGAGACGGCCATGAGCGAGCCATCGAAGCCGACCGGTCCGGACCTCGCGCAAGGCATCCCGCTCGATGATCTCGCCGACGGCGGCATGATCGGCGGACATGTGGGCGAGGAACCCGTGCTGCTCGCACGCCGCGGCGATGAATTCTTCGCGATCGGATCGAGCTGCTCGCACTATGGCGGACCGCTCGCCGACGGACTGGTGGTCGCGGACACCGTGCGGTGCCCATGGCACCATGCCCGCTTCAGCCTGCGCACCGGCGAGGCGGTCGCGGCGCCGGCGTTCAATCCGGTCTCGTGCTGGCGTGTGCAGAAGCGCGACGGCAAGGCCTGGGTGGGAGAGAAGATCGAGCCGGCCGGGCAGCGCGGCGCGGCCAAGGCGCCGAGCGCCAGCGAGAATGCCGGGCGCGTGGTGATCGTGGGCGGCGGAGCGGCGGCATTCGCAACCGCCGAGATGCTCCGGCGCGAAGGGTTTGCGGGCAGCGTCACGCTGCTGTCGGCCGACGAGGCCGCTCCCTACGACCGGCCGAATTGCTCCAAGGACTATCTCGCGGGCAACGCGCCGGAAGACTGGATCCCGCTCAAGCCGCCCGAATTCTACCGCGAGCATGCGATCGAAATCGTGCTCGGCACGGACGTGACCGGGATCGACATCAAGGCGCACCAGGTGGCGATTGCGGGCGGACGCAACGTGGCGTTCGACAAGCTGGTGCTCGCGACCGGCGCCGAGCCGATTCGTCTCGACATCCCCGGCGCGAACGAGCCGCACGTCCACACGCTGCGCTCGCTCGGCGACGCCCGCGCGATCATCGCGCACGCCAAGCAAGCGCAGCGCGTTGTCGTGGTCGGCGCGAGCTTCATCGGGCTCGAGGTGGCCGCCTCGCTGCGGGCCCGCGGCCTCGAGGTCCACGTGGTCGCTCCCGAGACGCATCCGCTCGAGCGCGTGCTCGGCCCCGAGCTCGGCGCGTTCATCCGGCAGGTGCACGAGGACCGCGGCGCGACATTCCATCTCGGGACGAAGCCGGCCGCCGTCGATGGCGACACGGTCGTGCTCGAGAGTGGCGAGCGCGTCGCGGCGCGTCTCGTCGTCGCCGGCGTCGGCGTGCGCCCGAACGTGGAGCTCGCCGAGCGGGCGGGGCTCGCGGTGGAGCGCGGCGTGATCGTGGACGGCCGCCTCGAGACCGGCGCGCCCGGCGTCTTCGCGGCCGGCGACGTCGCGCGCTGGCCGGACGCCACGACGGGGGCGCTCACCCGCGTGGAGCACTGGGTGGTGGCCGAACGGATGGGGCAGACCGCCGCGCGCAACATGCTCGGCGCGGGCGAGCGGTTCGACGCGGTCCCATTCTTCTGGAGCGCGCACCACGACGTCACGATCGGCTACGTGGGGCACGCCGAGCGGTGGGACGACGTCGCGATCAGCGGGAGCATCGCCGGCCGCGACTGCACGGTGACCTACCGCGCCGGCGAGCGCGTGCTGGCGGTGGCCGCCATCGGGCGGGACCGCGCGCTGCTCGAGGCGGAGCTCGGGATGGAGCGCGCGTGGGGCGCCGTGGTAGAATGATCCCCGTCTCGACTCCTCGCGAGGACACGATGTCAGGACCGCTCGTCAGGTCTCGCGCCGCGGCCGTGGTGGCCGTGGCGCTCGCGCTCGGCGCCGCGCCGCTCTCGGCGCCGCTCTCCGCGCAGCGTCCGGCAGCCCGGGCCGCCGGGCGGTTCACGCTCACGAGCCCCGACGTCGGACCGGGCGCGCCCATCGCCGCGCGCCACGTCGCGAACGTGTTCGGGTGCCGCGGGGGGAACGTCTCGCCCGCGCTCTCCTGGCGCGGCGCCCCGGCGGGGACGAAGAGCTACGCCGTCACCGTGTACGACCCCGACGCGCCGACGGGGAGCGGGTGGTGGCACTGGGTGGTCTTCGACATCCCGGCGACCGCGACGTCGCTCGCGGCCGGCGCCGGCGGCGCCCAGGGGCGCGGCCTGCCTAACGGGGCGCGGCAGGGGAACACCGACTTCGGCACGCCGGGCTACGGCGGCCCGTGCCCGCCGCCGGGGGACAAGCCGCACCGCTACGTGTTCACGGTGTTCGCGTTGAAGGTGGACCGCATCGACGTGCCCGCGAACGCGACGGCGGCGATGGTCGGCTTCAACCTGAACGCGAACAAGCTCGCCACGGCGACGTTCACGGCGCGCTACGGGCGCTGAGACGCCGCCGCGCCCGGGCGCGACGGTGCGCGAGCTCTGGGCGGAGCGCGACGGCGCCCGCCTCTTCGCCGCGGACGCGGGGAGCGGCCCCGCGGCGGTGATGCTCCACGGCCCCATGGCGACGCACGGCGCGGTGCGCGGCCTCGTGGACGCGCTCGCGCCGCGCTTCCGGGTGCTCGCGCCCGACCTCCGCGGCAACGGCCGCTCGCACTTCCACGGCGCGATCACGTTCGACGGGCTCGCCGACGACGTGGCCGCGCTGCTCGATGCCGCCGGGGAAGCCGACGCGATCGTCGGCGGCGTGTCGGGCGGCGCCGCGGTGGCGGTGCGGTTCGCGCTCCGCCACCCGGCGCGCCTCCGCGCGCTCGTCCTCGTGACGCCGGCGTACGGCGGCGCGGCGCTCGGCCTCCTGCCGGCGCAGCGGGCCGCCTTCACCGAGCTGCGCGCGCTGGCCGAGCGCGCGCCCGCCGAGGGCACGGGCGTGCTGCGCCCGCTCTACGAGCGGCTCCCCGAAGGAGTGCAGGCGCGGGCGCTCGCGATGCTCGAGACGCTCGACCCCGGGAGCGTCGCCGCGACGGCCCGCTTCCTCGACACGGGCGCGCAGCCGTTCGGCGCGGCGGCGGAGCTGCGTGCCATCCGGGTGCCGGCGCTGCTCATCCCCGGCGACGACCCCATCCACCCCGCGGAGGTCGCGGCCGTGTACGCCGAGCACCTGCCGGACTGCCGGGTGGAGCCCATCGCCGCCGACCGCGCCGCGGCGGTGGCCGCGTTCGCGGCCGAGGTCGCCGGTCGTTAGGTGCGCCAGTGGACCGAGACGTGCGGTCCAGGAGGACCTGCCGCCATTCCGGGAGCGGGAGGTCACGCGTGGCCGAGCTCCTTCTCGTCATCTTCCTCGTCGGTGCCATCGCGAGCGTGCGGGGGCGCCACGACCCGCACCGCCACCACGGTGACGCGCCGTCCGTGTTCGTCCAGAAATGGACGATCGTCGTCCTCGCGGTCCTCGGCGCGCTCCTGATCCTCACCCTGACGCTCAAGTGAGCTAGCGCGTGGCCCTTTCCATCACCTCCTCCGCGTTCGCGGCCGGCGGCGCGATCCCGCGGCGGCACACCTGCGACGACGCGGACGTCTCCCCGCCGCTCGCGTGGACGGGCGCCCCCTCCGGCACCCGGTCCCTCGCGCTCATCGTGGACGACCCCGACGCGCCCGATCCCGCGGCGCCCAAGCGCGTGTGGCTGCACTGGGCGCTGTACAACGTCCCGCCCGACACGCGCGCGCTCGCCGAGGGCGTGGCGGCGAAGGAGCTGCCCAGCGGCACGCGCGCGCTGCGGAACGACTCCGGCGGCGCGGGCTACAACGGCCCGTGTCCGCCCATCGGACGACACCGCTACTTCTTCCACCTGTTCGCCCTCGATGCACTGCTCCCCGAGCGCGGCATCGCGAGCAGGGCCGAGCTCGAGGCCGCCATGGCCGGGCACGTGCTCGAGACCGCGGAGCTGATGGGGACGTACGCGCGTTCGTAGCGAGCGACGCTCCGGCTGGCACGATAGGCGCTATGTCAGGCGCCGTTCGCGGCAGGGCATGCGCCGCGCGGCCGGACTCTTCAGCAGGAGGCTCACATGGACGACGCGACCCGCAAGACTGGCAAGCAGATCGAGCTCGAGGGCAAGGCGAAGGAGCTCAAGGGCAAGTTCAAGGACGCGCTCGGCAACCTGACCGACAACCCGCGCGACGACATCGAGGGCAAGGCCGACCAGCTCGAGGGGAAGGCGCAGCAGCGGCTCGGCGAGGCGCAGAGCGAGCTCGATCGCGTGAACAAGACGCGGCGCGACACGGGGATCTGACCGCCGCCAGGTCTTGGTTGTGAGGGTAGACGGGGCCGGGCGACGCGGCGCCCGGCCCCGTCGCGATCGCAGGGAGCGCGGCGCTGGCCGGCCTTCTCAGTCGCCCGCGATGCGTCGCAGCCCCGCGGCGTCGCGAACGCCGTAGCGACCGCGCGCCGGAGTGGTCACGAGCCCCGCCTGGCGGAAGCGGCGCAGCGTGCGCACGAGGACCTCGCGCACCGTGCCGATCTCCTCGGCCGCCTCCGCCTGCGTGGCGGCGAGCGCGAACGGCGCGCCGGGACTCGCGGCGTGCCGCGCGAGCAGGAGCGCCGCCAGCCGCTGCTCGACGGTGCGCGCCGTCTGCTGGTCGAGCCGTTCGACGAGCTGGCGCACGCGCGCCGCGAGCCGGCCGAGCCACCGGAGCGCGACCTCCGGGTCGGCGGCCACGGCGCGGGCGAGCGTCGAGCGGTCGATGACGAGGCACGTCGTCGGCTCCGCCGCCACCGCGGTGGCCGGGTAGCGCCCGCCGGCGAAGAACGGCACCTCGCCGAGCGTGCCGCCCGGCCCCTCGGTGTGCACGGCGTACTGTCGACCCTCGGGCGCGCGCACCACGCGCACCCGTCCGCTCAGCACGACCATGAGCCCGCGCGCCTCGGCGCCCGCCACCCAGAGCGTCTCGCCGCGGCGGAAGCGGCGGCGGGGCGCGGCCGCGAGCACGGCGAGCGCGGCGGGCGCGACGTCGCGGAACGGGGCGAGCTCGGGGAGGGGCGCGGCGGGGGCGGGCACGAAGGAACCTTGGTTCCTTCGCGCGCCGACGCCAGGGGCGAGGTTGGACGCGTGCTCCCGCGACGTGCCCGTCGCGTACGTACACACCGACCCCGACTCTCATGCGCCTCATCGCCAGCCGCGCCCTGCTCGCCGCCTCGCTGCTCCTCGCGGCGTGCGGCCGACCGCCCGCGCGCACCGACTCCACCTCCGCCGCGCCTGCCTCCCGCGCGCGCGCCGACAGCGCGTTCGCCGCGCTCCAGGCGCGCGGCGCCGACCCGCGCGCCATGGGCGTGGACCAGTACACGTCGGCGCACCGCTTCGACGCGCTGCCGGACGGCGGGCGCATCGAGCTCCAGCGCGCCATGGACGACTCCGCGGGCGTCGCCCAGATCCGCGGGCACCTGCGCGAGATCGCCGCGGCGTTCCGCGCGGGCGACTTCGACACGCCGGCCTTCGTGCACGCCGGGCCCGTGCCCGGTACGGCGGTGATGGCGGCGAAGCGCGCGGCGATCGACTACGCGGTGCGCGACCTCCCGCGCGGGGGCGAGGTGCGCATCACGACGAGCGACCCGGAGGCCATCGCTGCCGTGCACGAGTTCATCGCGTTCCAGCGCGGGGACCACCGCGCGGGCGGGGCCGGCGACCCCGGTCACGGCGGAGCGGGGCACCGGCACCCCTGAGGCGCACGCCGCGTCCGATCCTGGGAGGTCCAGTCCCGCGTGCGGACATCGTCGGTCGACCGCTCGCGGCCAACTGCGGAAACCACAGACACTTAGCGCGCGCGACGCGCGGCACGCACGGTGCCTTGGCAGGGGCTGTCGCTGTCCGCCCGCCCGCCACCTCCGCGCCGACCCCATGTCGCTCCTCTCGCACGAGCTCCGGTACGCCGTCCGCTCTCTGCGCCGCCGTCCCGGATTCACGGCGGCCGTCGTCGCCACGCTCGCCGTCGCCATCGCCGCGAGCACGACGATGTTCAGCCTTCTGGATGCGGCACTGCTCCGTCCGCTCCCATTCGCCGAGCCTGGACGGCTCGCGATCTTCTGGGGCGTCGCGGGTCCCGAGCGCGCGATCCGCGGGGCATCCGTTCCGGAGATCCTCGACTGGCGCGCGGGGAACCGCTCCTTCTCCGACGTCGCGATCTTCGACCCGATCTCGCTCAACGTGCGCGTCGGCGACGCCGTCGAACGTGCGCCGGCCGAGATGGTCTCGGCGTCGTACTTCCCGCTCCTGCGCACCGCTGCGGCGCGCGGTCGAGCGTTCCTCCCCGAGGAGGACGGCGCGGCGGACGCGCACCCCGTGGCGATCGTGAGCCACCGGCTCTGGCAGACGCGCCTCGGCGGCGACCCGGGCGTCGTCGGACGCACGATCACCGTGAACGATCGCCAGCTCACGGTCGTCGGCGTCGCGCCCGAGGGGTTCGGCGGGCTGTCGATCACGGCCGAGCTGTGGATACCGACGTCGATGATCTCGCTGACCGGGAGCCCGGATCTGCTCACGAACCGCGGCACCCGGTGGCTCGCGGCCGTCGGCCGCCTCAGGGACGGCGTCGCCCTGCCCGACGCGCAGCGCGACCTCGACGCCGTGGCGCTCCGGCTCCAGGACGCCTACCCCGCGACCAACAAGGATCGCGGCGTGCGCCTCATGTCGCTCGAGGAGAACTACCTCGGCAGCACGCGCCCGCTGCTGCGCGCGCTGTTCGGCGCGGTGATCCTCTTCCTCCTCATCGCGTGCGCGAACGTGGCTGGCCTCCAGCTCGTGCGCGCCGCGTCCCGCGGGCGCGAGGTCGCGCTCCGCCTGGCGCTCGGCGCCACGCGCACGCACCTCGTCCGGCAGCTCGCCGCCGAGGGCGCGGTGCTGGCGGCTGCGGGCGGCGCCGTCGGCGTGCTCGCGTCGCTGTGGGCGTCGAGCGCGCTCGTGTCGCTCGCGCCGGAGGGGCTGCTCCCCGCCTACGTGCGCCCCGCGGTCGACGCGCGCGTGCTGCTCTTCGCGCTCGCCCTCGTCGGCGCGTGCGCGCTCGTGTGCGGACTCGTGCCCGCGCTCGCGGGCGCGCGGCTGAACCTCGCCAGCGCGCTGAAGGACGGCGCGCGCGCGGCGGCGCCCGGGATCGGGCGCATCGCGCGCCCCGGCGCGCAGCAGCTCTTCGTCGTGGGCGAGGTGGCGCTGGCGCTCGCGCTGCTGGCGGGCGCCGGGCTCATGGCACGGAGCCTCGCCGCACAGCTCGCCGTCCCTCCGGGCTTCGACCCCGAGGGCGTGCTCGTCGCACGCGTGTCGCTCCCGCGCGAGCGCTACGACGCGCCCGCGCGCGTCCGTTTCGCCGAGCAGCTCGAGGCGCGCCTGCGCGCCATCCCGTCGGTGCGCGCGGCGTCCGTGAGCTCCGACATGCCGTTCACCGGGAACTCGAGCGCCTCGCGCCTCGTGACCGACCGCGGCGAGGCGGAGTCGATCCGCTTCTACCGCCACGCGGTGACGCCGGGCTTCTTCGAGACGCTCGGCATCCACCTCGTGGGCGGGCGCGCGTTCGACGCGCGCGACCGCGACGGCGCGCAGGGCGTCGCCATCATCAGCGAGGCGATGGCGCGGCGCGTGTGGCCCGGCGAGAGTGCCGTGGGGCACCGCATCCGGATGGGCCGCTCGGAGGTGACGGTCGTCGGCGTCGTCGGGACCGCGCGCTTTCGCAGCCTGACGACGGACCTCTCGGCGTCGGCGAGCGAGCCGGACGTCTACTTCTCCTTCGCGCAGCTCCCCGACCGCGACGTCGAGATCGCCGTGCGCTCGCGCACCGGCGCGCTCCCCTCGGCGGGCGCGCTGCGCGAGGCGCTCGCCGCGGTGGACCCGTCGCTGCCGCTGTTCGCGGTGCAGCCGCTCGCCGACGTGCTCCGGCAGCAGAGCGCGGGCGCCCGCTTCGGCTCGGCGGTGCTCTCGTCGCTCGCGGCCATCGCGCTCTTCCTCGCGGGGATCGGCATCTACGGCATCATCGCGTTCGTCGTCGGGCTGAGCCGGCGCGAGATCGCCGTCCGCATGGCGCTGGGCGCCGAGGCGCGCGAGGTCGTCGCGCTCGTCGTCCGCAACGGGATGACGCTGGCCGCCGCCGGCGTCGTGCTCGGCCTGCTCGCCGCGGCGGCGGGCGCCCGCGCGCTCGCCACGCAGCTCGTCGGCGTGACGACGACCGACGTGCCGACGTTCGCGGCGACGAGCCTCGCGGTGGCGGCCATCGCGCTGCTCGCGACGGTGGTGCCCGCGCGGAGTGCCGCGCGCGTGGACCCGCAGCTCGCGCTCAAGGCGGAGTAGCGGCCGCGCCGCGGCCTCAGGTCGCGGCCGCCTCCGCCGCCGCCATGCGGTAGGCGCGCACGCTCTCGTGCTCGGCGTGCGCGAGGAGCCGCTCGAGCACGCGCAGCGCCGACTCCCCCGCGGCGCCCGCCAGGTGCGCGGCGTCCTCCAGGGCCTCGCGCACGACGGCGCGTACGATGCCGAAGTCGCGCTGCACCGCCGCCTCCTCCCACCCCAGGCGGCGGCGCTGCGCGCCGTGGAACTCGGCGATGACGCGCTGGATCTCGGCGCCGTCGCGCAGGAGGCCGGACGGCTGCCCGTTCGCCGCCGCGCTCGCGATCATCGTCTGCGCGACGTCGGTGAGCAGGCTCCCGACGTGGTCGAGGATCTCGACGTCGCTCATGATGAGCACCTGCGGCGCGGGCGCCTCGGCGCGCACGCGGCGCAGGTAGCGGTGGAGCACCACCTCCAGGCGCTCGAGCAGCAGGCGCCCGAGCTGCGCCGAGGCCGCGACCGAGCGCGGCGCGGCCGCGAGCGCGTCGCGCGCGCCGCTGCCCTCCCCGACGGGCGACGCGGGGAGCCAGAGCGTGAACACGCTGCCGCGGCCCACCGCGCTCTCGAGCGTCACCTCGCCGCCCATGAGGCGGGCGAGCTGCCGCGCGAGCGTGAGGCCGAGCCCCGAGCCGCCCTTCACCCGCGTGCGCGACTGGTCGAGCTGCACGAACGCGCCGAACACGCGCTCGGCGTCGCCGGCGGCGATGCCCGCGCCCGTGTCGCGCACCCGGACGTACGCCCAGCGCCCTTCCGCGTCGTCGTCGGCGTCGGCCGGCGCCTGGAGCGCGAGCGGCGCGGCGCTCGCCGCGACCGTCCCGCACGACACCTCGACCCGCCCGCCCACCGGCGTGAACTTCACCGCGTTCGAGAGCAGGTGGACCAGGACCTGCCGCGCGCGCGCGTGGTCGGCCACGAAGCAGGCGTCCCCCGCGCGCGCGCAGCGGCCCCCGAGGTGGATGCCGCGCGCCGCCGCCGCCGGCCGGACGATCGCCAGCGCCGCCTCGACGGTGACGGCGCGGGGGCCCGGCTCCGGGTCGAGCGGCATGCGCGCCGCCTCGATGTTCGCGAGGTCGAGCACCTGCCCGACCAGGTCGGTGAGGTGCGCGCCGCACTCGCGGATGCGCACGAGCTGCGCGCGCTGGAGCTCCGTCACGGGCCCGGACAGCCCCAGCTCGATGAGGTCGAGGTAGCCGAGGATGGCGTTGAGGGGCGTGCGGAGCTCGTGGCTCATCGTCGCGAGGAAGTCGCTCTTCGCGCGCGTCGCCGACTCGGCCGCCCGCCGGGCGTGCTCGGCGGCCGCGTAGAGCCGCGCGTTGTCGATGGCGAGCGCGCAGCGGTTCGCGAGGTCCTCGGCGACGGCGAGGTCGCCGACGTCGTAGCGCCGCCCGTCGCCCGCGCTGATGAACGTCATGCAGCCGAGCAGGTGCCCGCGCGCCGCGAGCGGGAGGACCATGAAGGAGCCCATGCCGAGGCCGCGCAGGAGCCGCAGGTGCGCGGGCGAGCGCGCCGCGGCGGCGAGCATCTCGTCGGTGACCTCGGGGACGATCTCGGGGCGCTGCGTCACCATGGCGCGCGGGATCCCGACGATGTCGTCCTTCTCCGGCGGGAAGTCGGAGGCGAGCTGGCGCGCGAGCGCCTGCTTCTCGGGGTCGGGGTGGATGACGGCGATCCGCTCCATGCCGCCGTCGTCACCGATGACGTCCACGATGCACCACGCGCCGAGCTCGGGCATCGCGAGGCGCGCGACGGTGGCGAGCGTGGTCTGGTAGTCGAGCGACTGGGCGAGCAGGCGGCTCGCCTCGGCGAGGAACGCGGTGCGCTCGAAGCAGTCGTGCGGCGCCGACCCGTCCGCAGGGCGCGCTGGGGCGAGGCCCTCCGCCGGAGCTCCGCTCGCGCCGCGAGCGTCACGCGTCATCTCTCGCCCGGTGCTCATACGACCCTCCCCTGCACGGCTCCTCTGCACAGTTGTTTTGCAAACCCTGCGGTGGCAAACGCTTAGGACCTGTCACAGTCAAGATGTGGGCCAGGGCCGCTGCGGGCGCGCACGCCGTTCGTGATGCTGCGGGCCGGCTGACGTATGAGCCGAGGGCCGAGGGACCTGCATCCCGCGCCTCCGCTAGTACCGGTAGAACGTGTACGTGGCGGTATACGGCACGGCCCGCCGATCGCCGACGAACCTCCCGGCCTGCGCGGGCGCGATCCCGCCGACGGTGTTCAACCGCTGGATGAACGCCACCTTCTCGAAGATGCCCGGCCCGTCGGGCGTCGCGGTGAGGAGCAGCCACGGGATGGCACTGGCGTCCGGGGTGCACCGCTTGGAGGCCGCGCCCACGACGGTGCCGCCGCTGACGCTCTGCCAGGTCGGCCCGACGAAGTGCGTGCCGAGCACGCCCGTCATCGCGGCGTCCGCGTACAGCGTCGCGGAGGGCGCGACGAAGGACCAGCTCGCGCCGTTCCAGCGGTAGACCTGCACTCCCTCGGCGAACATGCGGGCGACGAGGATGGTGCCCGCCGGCGGCTGCAGGCTGTCGCAGGTGCCGAGGTCCACGGCGCGCAGCGCGTCCTCCGACTCGTCCGCGGAGGCGGCGACGCCGAGTCGCATCGCGGACGTCCCGTCGGGGCCCGTGGTGCCGGTGTCGCACGCGGCCACCAGGGCCGCGGTGACGACCGCTGCGAGCGACCGACCGATGATGTGCTTCGTCGCGCTGATCATCCTCGTCCTCCTCCAATGTGTGGTTGTAGGGCACGCGACGCGGGCGAGCCGGCGTGCGCGATCTGCGAGTGGTGCGGCACCGGGGAGTACGCGAACGCAGCGCCCGACCGGACACGCCACGGAGCGGGCGCGAGCGTGGGAACGTTCCCGAGAAGAGGCCAGCGTCTCGTGTCCGGCCGGGGGGCCGGCTCGCGTATCTCACGGGATGGGGACGGGATTCCGGACGGTGCGCCGCACCCGTCGGCCAAGGTCGTGCTTGTAGTGCTCGGCTGACTGTCGCACATTGGGCCGGCAGGCGCGGCGCGGCGCCACCGGCAGCCTCGCGCCGCGCCTGCCGGTGCAACGCGGGAGGAATCCCTGTCTGCCGACGTCACGCCTCAGGGCGAGATCACGCGACTGCTCCACGCTGCGCGCTCGGGCGACGCCACGTCGCTCGATCGGCTCGTGCCGCTCGTCTACGACGACCTGCGGCGCATCGCGCGCCGGCAGCTCGGCGGGCGCGCCCCGCGCACGCTCCGCCCCACGGAGCTCGTGCACGAGGTGTGGATGAAGCTCGCCGCCGCCGGCGCGCCCGCGGCGGTGGACCGCGCGCACTTCCTCGCCATCGCCGCGCGCGCGATGCGCCAGGTGCTCGTGGACGACGCGCGCCGCCGCGGCGCGGACAAGCGCGGCGGCGGCTGGCGGCGCGCGACGCTCTCGGACGGGAGCTGGGTCGCGGACGTCGCGCCGGAAGACCTGCTCGCCCTGAACGACGCGCTCGACGCCCTCGAGCCGCGGCAGCGCGCGGTCGTCGAGTGCCGCTTCTTCGGCGGCATGGAGGACGCGGAGATCGCCGCGGTGCTCGGCGTGACCGACCGCACCGTGCGGCGCGACTGGGTGAAGGCGCGCGCCTGGCTCTACCGCGCGCTCGGCAGCGGCGCGCCCGAAGGCGGCGCGGCGTGAACGCCACGCGCCGCGCCGAGGTCGAGAGCGTCTTCGAGTCGGCGCTCGACCTCGCCACGACCGAGCGCGCCGCGTGGCTCGCGGCGCGCTGCGCCGGCGACGCCGAGCTGCGCCGCGAGGTGGACTCGCTGCTCGCCGCGCACGCGACGCCCGACGGCCCGCTCGAGCGGGGCGTCGCGGCATTCGCGGGGCTGCTCGCGGCGGAGCGCGCCGACCGCGTCGATCACGTCGAGCGCGCGATGGGCGAGCGCCGCATCGGCCCGTACCGCGTCATCCGCGAGCTCGGGCGCGGGGGGATGGGCGTCGTCTACCTCGCCGAGCGCGCCGACGGCGCGTTCCACCGGCAGGTGGCCATCAAGCTGCTGCGCGCGAGCCCGGACGCCGACGAGCTGCACCGGCGCTTCCTCGCCGAGCGGCAGATCCTCGCCGCGCTCGACCACCCGCACATCGCGCGGCTGCTCGACGGGGGCACGGCGGACGGGCAGCTCCCGTACCTCGTCATGGAGTACGTGGACGGGCTGCCGATCACCGAGTGGTGCGACCGCGAGCGGCTGGACGTCGCGGCGCGGCTCCGCCTTTTCGAGGACGTGTGCGAGGCGGTCCAGTCGGCGCACCAGAGCCTCGTCATCCACCGCGACCTCAAGCCGTCGAACATCCTGGTCACCGCCGACGGCGAGGTGAAGCTGCTCGACTTCGGCATCGCGAAGCTGCTCGCGCCCTCGTTCGGCGCCGTCGACCTGCCGCACACACGCACCGGCATCCGCGTGATGACGCCGGAGTACGCGAGCCCCGAGCAGGTGCGCGGCGAGCCGCTCTCCACCGCGAGCGACGTGTACGCGCTCGGCGTGATCCTCTACGAGCTGCTCACCGGGCGGCGTCCCTACCAACTGAAGACCGGCTCGCCGCGCGAGCTGCACGAGCTCGTGTGCGAGCGCGAGCCCGAGCGCCCGAGCTCGGTCGCCGCGCGCCGCGACGCGATCCTGCGCGACGACGGCACGACGCGCGAGCACGACCCGGTGGCGGTCGCCTGGGCGCGCGGGACGACGCCCGAGCGCGTCACGCGACAGCTGCGCGGCGACGCGGACGCCATCGTCCTCAAGGCGCTGCGCAAGGAGCCGCGTCGCCGCTACGGCTCGGCGGAGCTGCTGGGGGAGGACCTCACCCGGCTGCGCGACGGCCGTCCGGTCTCCGCGCACGCCGGCACCCGCGGGTACCGGTTCCGCAAGCTCCTCGCGCGGAATCGCGTGGGGGTGGCGGCGGGCGCGCTCGCCGTGCTGTCGCTCGGCGCCGGGACGGCGGTGGCGGCGCGCGAGGCGGCACTGGCGCGGCGCGAGCGCGACCGGGCCGAGTCGGCGCGCGCGCAGGCGGAGCAGGCGCTGCTCGAGTCGGAGGAGATGGGGACGTTCCTCGTCGGGCTCTTCGACGGCAGCGCGCCCGGCCCGACGGGGACGCCCGACCTGGCCCGCGCCGTCGATCTGCTGGTGGCGCGCGGCGCCGCGCAGGTCCCGGTGCGCGAGGGGCAGCCGCTGGTCCAGGCGCGCATGCTCGACGCCATGGGCCGCCTCTACTACGCGCTCGGCCGCTACGGCGACGCCCGCGACGCGTACGAGCGCTCCATCGCGCTGCGCCGCGCGAACCACGGCGGCGCGCTCGAGACCGCCACGACCCTCATTCGCCTCGGGCGCGTGCTGCGGACGCTCGGCCGCGCCGAGGAGGCGGAGGTGCTGACCACTGAGGCGCTGGAGAAGCGCCGCGCGGTGCTCGGCGCGCGTCACCCGGCGGTGGCGGAGGCGCTCGAGGAGCTGCGCAGCGTCGCCATCTACCGCGGGCAGCTCGCGCCGGCCGAGGCGCTCGCGCGCGAGGCGGTCGCCATCCGCGAGGAAGTCACCGCCGCCGGCGCGGACGCGCGCCCGCTCGCGAACAGCTACTTCTATCTCGGCTCCACCCTCCGCCGGCGCGGCAAGTCGATCGAGGCGGAGCGGCGGCTGCGGCAGGCGATCGCGATGACGGAGCGCGTGACGAGCCCGCGCGACCCCGCCGTGGCCTGGCTCACCGTGCGCCTCGGCGACCTCTACTTCGAGAGCTGGGAGCGTGCCGACTCGGCGGAGGCGATGTACGGTCGCGCCATCGCCCTCCTCTCGGCCATCTACGGCGAATCGCACCAGCAGGTGGCGGCGGCACGACTGAGCCTCGTGCCGATCCTCCAGGCGCGCGGCCGCCTGGCCGAGGCCGAGCGACTGGCCCTCCGCGCGGCCGAGCTCGAGCGAGGGGCGCGCGGCAGGGGCACGCCGCTGGTCGGGCCACTGACTTACCTCGCGCGGGTGTACGTGGAGCAGGGCCGCTTCGACGAGGCCGAGCGGACGCAGCGCGAGGCGGTGCGCCTGTGGGGATCGGCGGTGGGGACGAGCGCGACCACGTACGCCGGCGCCCTCGTGAACCTCGGCGACGTGCTCCTCGCGCGTGGACGCGTCGCGGCCGCCGACTCGGCTTTCCGCGAGGCCATTGCCCTCGAGACGCGCGCCTTCGGTGCCGAGCGGGCGGGCCCGGCGGCGGCGTGGCGCGGGCTCGGCGACGTGGCCGCGAAGCGCGGCGAGGTGTGGGCCGCCGACTCGCTCTACCGCCACTCGGCGGCGCTCATCGAGCGCGTCGGCAGCGTGACGCACCAGGACGTGCGGATCGTCTACCGCCGCCTGGCCGACCTCCACGCCGCGCGCGGCGACAGTCTGTGGGTCGCGTACTGGCGGCAGCGCGTGCAGGAGAGTCTGACGCCGCGGTAGCGCGGCTCTCGGCTCTCGTGTCCGGCCGCGCGGCGCGGCTGCGTAGCTCCCTGGTGAACCCCCCCATAGGAGCTCACCATGGCGCGAATGCTTCCCGATCCCACGTTCTACCCGTCCCCCGAGCTCGCCATGGAGGCGCCGCCGGAGGGGCTCGCCTACGTCGCGCTGCTCGCCGACGGCGACGGCCGCCGCGACGCGATCGGCGTCGTCGACACGAACCCCCTCTCGAGCGACTACGGGCGCCTCGTCGGCCGCGTGGAGTTCCCGCAGGGTGGCAACGAGCTGCACCACTTCGGCTGGAACGCGTGCAGCTCGCACCTGTGTCCGTCCGCGCCCCACGCGCACGTCGAGCGGCGCTACCTCGTGGTGCCGGGCACGCACTCGTCGCGCATCCACGTCGTGGACACGAAGCCGGACCCGCGCCGCCCGCGCCTCGTGAGGGTCATCGAGGGCGAGGAGGTGGTGCGGAAGACCGGCTACGCCGCGCCGCACACGGTGCACTGCGGGCCCGACGGCATCTACATGAACGCGCTCGGCGCGCCCGACGGGGACGGTCCGGGCGGGATCTTCATGCTCGACCACGAGACCTTCGAGGTGAAGGGGCGCTGGGAGCGGGACCGCGGGCCGCAGCACCTCGCCTACGACTTCGCCTGGCACCTCGGGCAGGACACGATGCTCACGAGCGAGTGGGGCACGCCGAACATGGTGACCCAGGGGCTGAACCCCGAGCTCCTGCTCGCGGGCAAGTACGGGCACGCGCTGCACGTGTGGGACATGAAGACGCGGCGCCACCTCCAGACGCTCGACCTCGGCGCCGAGCAGCAGATGGTGCTCGAGCTGCGCCCGGCGCACAACCCGACGCGCGCCTACGGCTTCGCCGGCGTGGTGATCTCGCTCGTCGACCTGTCGGCGTCGGTCTTCCTGTGGTACCTCGACAAGGAGCACGGGAGCGGCCGGGGAGAATGGAAGACGAGGAAGGTCATCACCATCCCCGCGGAGCCGGCCGACCCGGCGCTGCTGCCGCCGATGCTCAAGGGCTTCGCGGCGGTGCCGCCGCTCGTCACCGACATCAACCTCTCGGTGGACGACCGCTTCCTCTACGTGTCGTGCTGGGGGACGGGCGAGCTGCGGCAGTACGACGTGAGCGATCCGTTCAACCCCGTCCTCGCGGGCAGCGCGCGGATCGGCGGCATCGTGCGCCGCACGGCCCACCCGGGATCGCCGGACCGTCCGCTCAACGGCGGGCCGCAGATGGTGGAGGTGAGCCGCGACGGGCGCCGGGTCTACGTCACGAACTCGCTCTACTCGCCCTGGGACGCCCAGTTCTACCCGGACGGCATCCGCGGCTGGCTCGCGCGGCTCGACGCGGGTCGGAACGGCGGGCTCGCGCTCGACACGGGCTTCCTCTGCGAGTTCGAGGACGGGGTGCGGCCGCATCAGGTGCGGCTCGAAGGCGGCGACGCGTCGTCGGACTCGTTCTGCTTCGCGTGAGGCGGCGATGACTGCCGCGACCGCACCCGCGCTCCCCTGGATCGGCCTGCTGCTCCTCGGCGCCCTCCACGGAATCAACCCCGGCATGGGGTGGCTGTTCGCCGTCGCGCTCGGGCTCCAGGAGAAGAGCCGGCGCGCGGTGTGGGGCGCCATCGGACCGCTCGCGCTGGGACACGCCCTGGCGCTCGCCGCGGCGCTCGTGGCCGCCGCCGCGCTCGGCGCCGTGCTCCCGGCGCGGGGGATCCGCTGGGTCGTCGCGGGGGCGCTCATGGTCGTCGGCATGCGCGCGCTCGCCGGGCACCGGCACGGACGCTGGACGGGCATGCGCGTCGGCCCGCGCGAGCTCGTCACGTGGTCGTTTCTCATGGCGACGGCGCACGGGGCCGGCCTCATGGCGCTGCCGCTCGTGCTGCGCGACGCGCCCGACGGTCCGGCCGGGATGCACGCGCACCACGCGATGGCCATGGGCGTCGCCGTCGGCGGCGCGGCGATCGCCCCGCTCGCCGCCTCGCTCGTGCACGCGGCGGGCTACCTCATCGTCACCGGCACCGTTGCGGTGATCGTGTACGAGCGGCTCGGGCTGCGGATGCTCCGCCGCGCCTGGGTCAACCTCGACCTGGTGTGGGCCGCCGCCCTCGTCGTCACGGCCGTGGTCACCCTCGTGCGCTAGGGCGGACGGCGGTCGGCGCGCAGCATTCTTGCAGGTCCGTCGGGGTCCACTGCAGGGAGGCTCCGTGCCGACCACCGAAGGCGCCCGCGAGGGCCCGGGCATTCTCCAGCCCGGCACCGCCGCGCCCGACTTCGCGCTCAAGTCCACGCCCGACCAGATGCTCGCGCTGAGAGAGCTGCGCGGACGCCCCGTCGTCCTCGTCTTCTATCCGGCCGACTGGAGTCCCGTCTGCGGGGACGAGCTGGCGCTGTTCAACGAGCTCCTGCCGGACTTCCGCGAGCTCGGCGCCGAGCTGCTCGGCGTCTCCGTGGACGGCGTGTGGTGCCACGCCGCGTTCGCGCGCGAGCGCCACCTGCACTTCCCGCTGCTCGCCGACTTCGAGCCCAAGGGCGCGGTGTCGCGGCTGTACGGCGCGTATCGCGCGGAGGACGGCACCAGCGCGCGCGCGCTGTTCGTGGTGGACCCGCAGGGCGTCATCCGCTGGAGCTACCTCTCGCCGGTCGGCGTCAACCCGGGCGCCGACGGCGTGCTGAACGCCCTCGAGATGCTCCGCGAGGGCGACGGCAGCGCGTCGGTGCGGGAGCACGGCGCGCACGCGCAGGCGGACGGCGCGCGGGAGGCGAGGCCGTGAGCCACCTGAATCCGCCCGTCGGCCCCGACGATCACGTCGCCGGACCGCCCGACGCCCCCGTCACGCTCGTCGAGTACGGCGACCTCGAGTGCCCGTACTGCGGCCGCGCGCACCCGATCCTCAAGTCGATCCAGGAGCGGCTCGGCACCGGCCTGCGCTTCGTCTTCCGACACTTCCCGATCAGCCAGTCCCACCCGCACGCGCAGCACGCGGCGGAGGCCGCGGAGGCGGCGGGCGCGCAGGGGAAGTTCTGGCAGATGCACGACCGCATCTTCGAGCATCAGAGCGCGATGCGCGACGCCGACCTCGTCGCGCACGCGCGGGCGCTGGGGCTCGACGCCGAGCGCGTGGCGCGCGAGCTCGCGGACGGGACGTGGACGGATCGCGTGCGCCGCGACTTCCGGAGCGGCGCGCGGAGCGGCGTGAACGGGACGCCCACCTTCTTCATCAACGGCGAGCGCTACGACGGCGACTGGACCGACGCCGAGGGCTTCGCGCGCGCGCTGCGCGAGGCGGCGAGCGGCGCGGGAACGAGCCTGCCGCGCTGATGCCGGGCCCGGTGATGGTGGCGCTCGACGGCTCGGAGCGGGACCCTCGCGCGCTGGCGGTCGCGGTGGGGCTCGCCGACCTCGCGCACGCACCGCTGCACCTCGTGCACGTGATCGACGAGCCGAGCGACAGCGAGGTGGCGCAGGGCGCGTTCCTCGGCCTGGACCGGTCCGCCGTCAGCGGACGCCGCGGCGTGGCGACCCACCTCTCCGAGACCGCGTCGCGCGTGTCCGGCGCGACGGGGCACCCCGTCACGTTCGACATCCCGGAGTCGGGACGCGTAATCGAGGAGCTCGTCCAGCGCGCGGTCCTGCACGACGCGAGCGTGCTCGTGATGGCGACGCGGGCGCCGAGCGCGCTGGAGCTCGCGCTGATCGGCGGCGTCACGGAGCGCGTCGTCCGCGAGAGCCCGCGCCCCGTCGTCGTCGTACCGCCCGGCTCGGCCGACATGCAAGACAGGCACGTGCGCTTCTCGCGCGTGCTCGTCCCGCTCGACGGCTCGGCGCTCTCCGGGCGCGCACTGGAGCTCCTCATGTCGTGGCCCGGCGCCGCCGCGCTGGAGTACGTGCTGCTGGAGGTGGTCCCGTCGCGCGGGGACACGTCGGCCGCGGAGCAGCGGCTCGCGGCGGCGCGGGACCGCGTCCGCGCGCGAGGCGCGACGGCCGTCGAGGTGCGGACCGTGGAGTCCGACGACGCGGCACGGGCGATCTGCGACGCGGTGCGCGACGACCTCGTCGACATCATCGCGATGACCACGCGCGGGGCGAGCGGGCTTCAGCGCCTCGCAGTCGGCAGCGTGGCCGAGGGCGTGGTGAAGGCGAGCGACGTGCCGCTGCTGCTGCTCACGCCCGCGAGCCTGGGCGCGGCGGCGTGAACGTCCCGCCGCCGAGCGGAGCGATCTCCGGCTGCGGCAGGCCGCGCGCGACCTCCAGGTCCGCGAACACGAAGCCGTCGCGCTCCACCACCTCGCCTCGCGCGACGGGGATGGGCGCGTGGAAGATCGGGCCGTCGTGCACGAACGTGTGGAACTCGCCGTTCTCGCCGCAGGGGTCCGCGGACGCCGGGAGCTCCGCGAGCAGCGCGCGGTCGTAGTCGCGCCCGCAGAAGGCGCGGTCGATCTGCCGCGGGTCCACGCAGACGAGCACCGCGCGATACCCCGCGTCCACGAACTCGTGCGCGAGCGCCCGCGTGTCGCGCCCCCACAGCGGGTAGACGCCCGCGAGCCCCACGGCGGCGAACAGGCGCTCGCGGTAGGCGCGCACGTCCGCGAGGTACAGGTCCCCACACACGACGCCGGTCACGCCCTCGGCCGCGAGGCGTGCGAGCGCCTCACGCATCGCGCGCTCGTAGTCCTCGTTCGAGCAGCGCGGCGCGATGGGGACCTCGACGAGCGGGAGGCCGAGCGCCTCGGCCTGCCGCCGGAGCAGCGCGCGCCGCACGCCGTGCATGCTGATGCGCTCGTACTCGGCCGTCACGGTGGTGACGAGCGCGCGGACCTCGAGCGCCTGGTCCGCGAGCGCCGCGGCGAGGGCGAGCGTGCTGTCCTTGCCGCCGCTCCAGCTCACGGCGACGGGGGTGCGGGGAGACGTCGACACGCGGCCAATCTAGCCGCGATCGACCCCGCCCGCGCCGGCGGTGGGTCGGGCGTGTCCCGACGTCTGCTCGCCCCGATCGTCGCCGGCGTGCCTTCTCCGCCGCTAGCTTTCCTCCCAGTCCTCCTCCCCGCTCTCGTCCGCGCAGCCCCGTGATCCCACATCCCCCCGCCGCCGTCGTCTGCGACATGGACGGCCTCCTCGTGGACAGCGAGCGCGTCGAGCGCCGCGTCTGGCAGGCCGCCGCGGCCGACCACGGCGTCGCGATGTCCGACGAGCAGTTCGCGACGTTCGTCGGCCACTCGGCCGACGTGAACGACGGCCAGCTCCTCCAGTACTACGGGCCGGCGTTCGACATTCCCGGCTTCCGGGCCAGCTGCCACGCGCGGATGCGCGCGATCGTCGAGGCCGAGGGCGTCCCGCTCCGCGCCGGCGCGCGCGAGTGGCTGGAGTTCGTCGCCGAGCGCTGCATCCCGCTGGGGCTGGCGACGTCGAGCGGGCCGCACCTCGTGAAGGAGCGGCTCGGCGAGCTGCTGCCGGGGTTCGCCGCGGTGGTGACGCGGGCCGACGTCGCGCGCGGGAAGCCGCACCCCGACCTCTACCTCGAGGCCGCCGCGCGGCTCGGCGTGCCGCCCGAGGGCTGCCTCGCGCTGGAGGACTCGCCCGCGGGCGCGCGGTCGGCGCTCGCGGCCGGGATGCAGCTCCTGCTCGTCCCCGACCTCGTCGTGCCGCCGCCGGACGTCGCGGCGCGAGCGGCCGGCATCTACGAGTCGCTCGCCGACGTGCGCGAGGCGGCGCGGCGCGCCTGGGGCGACCTGTGACGTGCGGGCAACCGTAGTACGTTAGGGGACGCACCCAACCCACGAGAGACCACGCATGCGCAGGATCCTCCCCGTCGTGCTGGCGACGCTCGTCCCGCTCGCGATCGCCGCGCAGGCTCCCACCGCGCCCGCTGCGCCCGCCGCGCGCACCGCGCAGGGCGTCGTCCGCGGCGTCGCGCTCGCGACCGGCGTCCGCGCGTTCCGCGGCATCCCCTTCGCCGCGCCGCCCGTGCGCGAGCTGCGCTGGCGCCCGCCGCAGCCGGCGCGCGCCTGGACCGGCGTCCGCGCCGCCGACCGCTTCGGCCCGCAGTGCATGCAGGCGCGCATCTACTCGGACATGATGTTCCGCAACGAGGGGACGAGCGAGGACTGCCTCTACCTCAACGTGTGGGCGCCCGCGAGGGCGGCGGCCGGCGCGCGGCTGCCGGTGCTCGTCTACTTCTCCGGCGGCGGCTTCATGGCCGGCGACGGCTCCGAGCCGCGCTACGACGGCGAGAGCATGGCCCGCCGCGGCATCGTCGTCGTCACCACGAGCTACCGGCTCGGCGTCTTCGGCTTCCTCGCGCACCCCGAGCTCACGCGCGAGAGCCCGAACGGCGCGTCCGGCAACTACGCGCTGATGGACCAGACGGCGGCGCTGCGCTGGGTGCGCGACAACATCGCCGCCTTCGGCGGCGACCCCGGCCAGGTCACGATCGCCGGCGAGAGCGCCGGCTCCTTCTCCGTGAGCGCGCAGATGGCGTCGCCGCTCGCGAAGGGGCTCTTCGCGCGCGCCATCGGCGAGAGCGGCGCCTTCTTCTCGCGCACGCTCGCGACGCCGACGCGCGCCGAGGCGGAGCAGAACGGCGTGAGGTTCGGCCAGGCCGTCGGCGCGACGACGCTCGCGGCGCTCCGCGCCCTCTCGGCGCACGAGCTGCTCGAGGCGGCGGGGCGGCAGGGGGTGCCGCGCTTCGCGGCCAACGTGGACGGCTGGTTCTTCCCCGAGGCGCCCGCCGCGATCTTCGCCGCGGGGAGGCAGGCGCGGGTGCCGCTGCTCGCCGGCTGGAACAGCGAGGAGATGACGGGCCGGGCGCTCTTGAACGAGACGCCGAACGCCGAGAACGTCGCGGGCGTGCTGCGCCGCATCTTCAACGAGCAGGCCCAGGCGGCCGCGCAGGTCTACCCGGCCGCGACGCCCGAGGAGGCCATGCAGTCGCTCACGAACCTCGCGGGCGACCAGTTCATCGCGTACTCGACGTGGAAGTGGCTCGAGGAGCACGGGCGCACGAGCGGGCAGCCCGTCTTCCGCTACCTCTACGCGCGTCCGCGCCCGGCGCTGGCGAGCCCCGGCCCCAACGCGCCGCCCCCGTCGCGCGGCGCGGTGCACTCCGCCGAGATCGAGTACGCGATGGGGAACCTGCCGCTGAACAAGGTCTTCGCGTGGACGCCGGAGGACTTCCGGGTCTCGGAGACGATGCAGGGCTACTTCGCGAACTTCATCAAGACGGGCGACCCGAACGGCGCCGGCCTGCCGGAGTGGCCGCGCGGCAACGCGACGGGCGGCGCGCCGGTGATGCTGATGCGCATCGACGTGGAGTCGCGCGCCGAGCCGGAGCCGCGCGAGCGCATGCTCTTCCTCGACCGGTTCTACGCGGCGTCGCGGCCGTGACGCCGTGGGGGACGTAGCGGAACGGCCCCGCGACGCGCCGCACGCGCAGGACGCGGCCGCCGTCGTCCGCGCGCTCGCCACCGACGCGCGGCGCGGGCTCACCGAGGAGGAGGCCCGCGAGCGCCTCGCCCGCCACGGGCCGAACGTGCTCGCGTCGAAGCCGCCGGTGCCCGCCTGGCGGCGCTTCCTCGCGCAGTTCGGCGACGTGCTCGTCATCCTGCTCCTCGTCGCCACGGCCGTGTCGGCCGGGCTGTGGGCGGCGGAGCGCGAGACGGCGCTGCCCTACGAGGCGCTGGCGATCCTCGCGGTCGTGCTGCTCAACGCCGTCATGGGCTTCCTCCAGGAGTCGCGCGCCGAGGCGGCGGTGGCGGCGCTGCGCGCGATGACGGCGGCGGAGGCGAGCGTGATCCGCGGCGGCGCACGGCGTCGCGTGCCGTCCGCGGAGCTCGTCCCCGGCGACGTCCTGCTCGTCGAGGAAGGCGACACCATCCCCGCCGACGCGCGCGTCCTCGAGGCCTCCGCGCTCCAGACGGCCGAGGCGGCGCTGACGGGCGAGAGCCTGCCCGTCACGAAGGACGTCGCGCCCGCGCCCGCCGACGCGGCCATCGGCGACCGGAGCGACATGCTGTTCAGCGGCACGGCGGCGACGTACGGCCACGGCACCGCCGTCATCACCGCCACGGGGATGCAGACCGAGATGGGCCGCATCGCCGGCCTGCTCGACGAGGCGCGCGAGGAGCAGACGCCGCTCCAGCGCGAGCTCGACCGCACCGGCCGCATGCTCGGCGCCGTCGTGATCGCCATCGCCGTCGTGATGATCGTGACGATCGTCCTCGTGGACCACGTGCGTGGGCTGGCGGCGCTGCTCGACGTGCTGCTGCTCGGCGTCGCGCTCGCCGTGGCCGCCGTCCCCGAGGGGCTGCCCGCGGTGGTGACGGCGGTCCTCTCGCTCGGCGTGCAGCGCATGGCGCGGCGGAACGCCATCGTGCGCCACCTCTCCGCGGTCGAGACGCTCGGCTCCGCGACGGTGATCGCGTCGGACAAGACGGGGACGCTCACCCGCAACGAGATGACCGTGCGCGTCGTGGCGACGGCGAGCGGGCGCGTGCGCTTCGAGGGCACGGGGTACGAGCCCGCGGGCGAGGTGCGGTGCGACGGCGGCGGCCGCGTGGAGGGCGCGCTCCGCGCGGAGCTCGAGCGCGCGCTCGCGGCGGCGGACCGCGCGAGCAACGCGACGCTCCAGGAGAAGGACGGCGCGTGGACCGTGCTCGGCGACCCCACCGAGGGCGCGCTGCTCGCGGCCGCGCGCAAGGCGGGGCTCCGGGCGGAGGCGCTCGAGAGCCGGTTCCGGCGCGTGGGCGAGGTGCCGTTCTCGTCGGAGCGGAAGCTCATGAGCACCGTGCACCGCGACGCCGCGCGCGAGGACCGCTTCACGGTGTTCACGAAGGGCGCGCCCGACGTGCTGCTCGCGCGCTGCACGCACGAGCTGGTGGGGGAGACGCCGCGCCCGCTCGAGGCCGAGCGGCGGGCGGAGCTGCTGCGGCTCAACGAGGAGCTCGCCGGCCAGGCGCTGCGCACGCTCGGCGTCGCGATCCGCCGCGTGCCCGACGAGGACGCCGCCGCGCTCGACGCCGCGACGGAGCAGGCGGTGGAGCACGACCTGGTGTTCGCGGGGCTGATCGGGATGATCGACCCGCCGCGCGCCGAGGCGGCCGCGGCCGTCGAGCGCGCGCGGTCGGCGGGGATCAGGCCGATGATGATCACGGGCGACCACCCGCGCACGGCGGCCGTGATCGCGCGCGAGCTGGGGATCGCCGAGGACGGGCGCGTGGCGACGGGGGCGGAGCTCGAGCGGCTGGCGGAGGAGGCGCTGGCGGACCTCGTCGCGGGCGTCTCGGTCTACGCGCGCGTCGCGCCGGAGCACAAGCTGCGCATCGTGCGCGCGCTCCAGCGCCGGGGCGCGGTCGTCGCGATGACCGGCGACGGGGTGAACGACGCGCCGGCGCTCAAGACCGCGGACATCGGCGTCGCGATGGGGATCACCGGCACCGACGTGTCGAAGGAGGCGGCGGACATCGTACTCGCCGACGACGACTTCGCGACGATCGTCGCCGCGGTGGAGGAGGGGCGCGCGATCTTCGCGAACATCCGGAAGTTCCTGCGCTACCTGCTCTCGTCGAACATCGGCGAGGTGCTCACGATGTTCTTCGGCGTGCTCCTCGCGCATCGCATCGGCCTGCCGAAGCCCGAGGGCGGCGTGGCGCTGCCGCTGCTCGCCACGCAGATCCTCTGGGTGAACCTCGTGACGGACGGGGCGCCCGCGCTCGCGCTCGGCGTGGACCCCGCGGACGAAGGGCTGATGCGGCGCGCGCCGCGCGCGCCCGGCGAGGGCGTGGTCACCGCGCGGATGTGGCGCGGGATCGTGCTCGTCGGCGTCGCGATGGCGGCGAGCGTGCTCTTCGTGCTCGACGCCTCGCTTCCCGGGGGCATGATCCCGGGGAGCGGCACGCTGCCCTACGCGCAGACCATGGCGTTCACGACGCTGGTGGTGGCGCAGCTCTTCAACGCCTTCAACGCGCGCTCGGACGCGCGGAGCGCGTTCGCGGACCTCTTCGCGAACCGCTGGCTGTGGGGCGCGCTCGCCCTGTCGCTCGCGCTGCACCCGCTCGTCCTCTACGTGCCCGCCTTCCAGCGGGCGTTCGGCACCGTGGCGCTCGGCCCGGGCGACTGGCTCCGGTGCCTCGCCGCCGCGAGCACGGTGCTCTGGGTGCGCGAGGCGTCGAAGCTCGTGGGGCGCGTGCGGCGGGCGCGCCGGTCACCTGGCTAGGAGCGCCCGCGCCTCGCGCGCGGCCGCCATCACGAGCGCCGTCGCCACCAGCCGCAGCGGCGAGCCGCCGCCGAACGCGCCCGCCACCGCCGCCAGCGTGCGCGGCCCGAGGCGCCCCGGCGCGATCGCGTAGATCGGCTCCCACGCGTGCGGGGCGAGGCTCGCCTTGAACGCGTCCAGGCCCGCGAAGTTGTAGAAGCGCCGCCCGTGCGCGCGGAGCCAGCGGAGCAGCAGCCGCAGCCACGCCGGCTCCCCCTCGCCGATGGCGCCCGCGCGGTCCGACAGCGGCGCGAGCCCGAGGGACACGTAGTGCGCGCCGTCCGCCGCGAGCGCGCGCATCGCCGCGTCCACGAGCAGGTGCGTCGTGCCGTTCGGCGCGCGCGCCGCGCGCGGCCACTGCTCCACGAGCCAGCCGTGCCGCGCCGGCACCGGCGTCGCGACGAGGAACGCCACGGGCCCGCCGCTCTCGGCGACGAACACGCGCCGGTCGCGCAGGTCGCCGAGCGTGTCGGGCTCGGTCATGAAGTGCAGCGGCGGGAGCCCGCGCGTGGACAGCCACTCGTCCAGCACGGCGCGGAGCGCGGGGTGTCCCTGCGCCTCGGTGGAGGGCCACTCGCGCACGGCGACGCCCTTGTTGCGCGCGCGGTTGAGCTGCGCGCGCAGCGAGGCCTTGTGGCGCACGACGTCGGGCCACCCGGGCGCGTCCCACACCGGCTGCGCGCCGAGGAGGAGCAGGCGGTGCGTGCGGCGCGGCGCGTAGAGGCGCTCGAGGCGCGCGCCGGCGCCGAAGTACACCACCCGCGCTCCCGTCGCGCGCGCGGCCGACTCGAGCTCCGCCGCCACGCCGGGCAGCCGGTCGTCCGCGCAGACGGGCGCGCCCGCGACGACCCACGTGCGCGCGTGCGCGACGTAGCCCGCGACGGCGTCGCCGGCCGCCGCGAACCAGAGCCGCATGCCCGGGTTGAGGATCTGGTAGGACGCGACGTTCCAGCCGTGGCGCAGCACGAGCGCGCGCGCCCGCTCGCGGGCGCCGTCGCCCGCGCCCATCAGCGCCCGTCGGACGCGGTCGACGCGGGCGGGGCGCCGTCACGCCCGAGCGGCAGCCAGAGCGTGAACGTGCTCCCCGCGCCGACCGCGCTCCGCACGGTGATCCGCCCGCGGAGCGCGCGCGCGATGCGATCGCTGATCGCGAGGCCGATCCCACTCCCCTGCGCCGCCTCCGGGTCGAAGCGCGTGAACTCGTCGAAGAGCAGCGCCTGCTGATCGGGCCGGATGCCGTGCCCGGTGTCCTCGACGTCCACCGCCGCCCACGCGCCCGCGGCCGGCGCGGCACCGTCCGAGCACTCGCGCACGCGCACCGTGATGCGCCCGCCCTCCGGCGTGTACTTCACCGCGTTCGAGACGAGGTTCGCGAGGATCTGGCGCGTGCGGCCCGGGTCCGTCTCGAGCGGCGGCAGCTCCGGCGGGAGGTCGAGCGCCATGCGCAGCGACTTCGCGGCGGCCTGCGCGGAGAACTCCTCCAGCACCTCGCGCGCCGTCTCGCGCACGTCCACCGGCTCGCGCCGCAGGTCGAGCTGCCCCGACTCGGCGCGTGCGAGGTCGAGCAGGTGGCCGATGAGGTCGAGCGCGACGCGGATGGAGCGGCGCACCTTGCCGACGGCCTCGTGCTGGGTCGCGGCGAGGGCGCCGTAGATCCCCGTCTGCAGCAGCTCGAGGTAGCCGTCGGCCGCGCCGAGCGGGTTCTTCACGTCGTGCGTGAAGCCGCGGATGAGGCGCGCGCGGCTCTCGGTGACGCGCTCGAGCTCCTCGCGCCGCGCCTCGGAGGCCGCGCGCGCGTCGCGCTCGCTCCGCAGGAGCCGCTCGCGCTCCTCGGCGAGCTCGCGGAAGCGCGACTCGCTCTCGTCCAGCCGGAGCGCGAGCGAGCGGAAGCCGCGGCCGAGGTGCGCCACGACGGCGGCGGCCGACAGGGCGAGGAGGACGAGCGCGACGGTGAGCATCACGCTGCGCTGCTCCGTGCGCTGGATCGCGTCCTGCCGCTCGAGCGAGGCGACGACGAGCGCGGCGTCCACGCTGTCGGCCGCCTGGATCACGTCGCGGAAGCGCGCCTGCTGCTTGCTCAACGCCGCCACGTACGCGGCGCTGGAGTCGCCGGTGGCGAACACGGAGTCGAGGTGCGCGTCCGCCGCGACCAGCCGGCGCGCGAGCTCGCCCTCGGTGCGCGCGACCTTGCCGTCGAGCCGCTCGGCCAGCGCCGCGAGCTCCCGCTCGGCCGCGCGGCGCCGCTCGCGCGACTCGCCGACGCTGCGGGCGAGCTGGCGGTCCCCCGTGAGCAGGTAGCCGCGCCGCGCGGCGGCCTCGAGCGCGAGCGTCGTCTGGATCTCGGCGACGTGCGCGCGCGCGGGGCCCACGGCCTCGTTGAGCTCGTCGCGGAGGCGGTCGGTGCGCCGGTCCGTCATGATCGGGAGCAATACGACCGCCAGGAGCGAGCCCAGCACCAGCGCGACGGGCAGGCGCGCGTTGCGGCCGCGCCGGAGCCGCCGGCGCTCGACGGGTGACAGCGGGTTCTCGGGCGGTGCGGGGGGCGGTGCTGGCGAGGTCATGAATCCTGGGAGGCGCACGGGAGGCACGCTGGATTCGTGCCCTGCGCGCCGAGAGGGCGCAAGGGTGCACTCGGGTTGACATTCTACCCGAGCGGGCGTACTCTCGGGTAGAATGGCTACCCGAAACGACGCCCGCGACGAGCGCGCCGCCATCCTCCAGGGCACGCTCGACCTTCTCATCCTCCGCACGCTCGTCTTCCGCCCCGCGCACGGGCAGGGGATCGCGCGCGCCATCCAGCAGCGCTCCGAGGAGGCGCTCCTCGTGGACCACGGCTCGCTCTACCCCGCGCTCCAGCGCCTGGAGGCGCGCGGCTGGGTGCGCGCCGAGTGGGGCGTCTCGGAGAACAACCGGAAGGCGCGCTATTACGAGCTCACCGCCGCCGGCCGCAAGCAGCTCGCCCGCGAGACGTCGCAGTGGCTCTCGCTCGTGCGGGCCGTGTCCCTCATCCTCGGGCCCGAGACGGCGGAGGGGTAGTCGCGATGAGATGGAACCGCTGGGCGCGCCGCGCGCGCCCCGACGCCGACTTCGGCGAGGAGATCCGCGCGCACATCGAGCTCGAGGCCGAGCAGCTGCGGGCCGAAGGGTGGGGCGCGGAGGCCGCGCGTGACGAGGCGCGGCGGCGCTTCGGCAACGTCGCCGGCGCGCAGGAGCGCTTCTACGAGTCGCGCCGCGTGCTCTGGCTCGACGCCCTCGCGCGCGACGTGCGCTTCGCCCTGCGCCAGCTCCGCCGCGCGCCGCTGTTCGCGCTGCTGGCGGTGCTGACGCTGGCGCTTGGCATCGGAGCCAACGCGGCCGTCTTCGGCGTCGTGAAGTCAGTGCTCCTCGACGCCCTCCCGTACCGCGACGCGGACCGCCTCGTGCGCGTGTACTCGCGCTTCGCCGCCTCGGAGATGGAGCGCTCCTCCGTGAGTCCCGGCGCGGCGGCGGACATCGACGAGCGCGCGCGGTCGTTCTCGTCCGTGGCGTCGTTCAACTTCAGCACGTTCGACGTCGCGTTCCTCGGGGATGCCGGCGCACGCGTGCTCGCGGCAGCGTTCGTCACCCCGGACTACTTCTCCACCCTGGGTGTGCACGCCGCGCTCGGTCGCACGCTCACCGCGGCGGACGCCACCTCCAACGCCGCGCTGCTCAGCCACGACGCCTGGCAGCGGGAGTTCGGCGGCGACTCGAGCGTCGTCGGGCGCACGCTCCGCATCGAGCGCAGCGCGGCGGAGGTGGTCGGCGTGCTGCCCGCCGACTACGTGGGTCCGATGGGCGCGGCCGACATCGTCTTCCCACTCGACCTGAAGGCGATACTGCGCGGCGGCGCCTCCGCGCGCGACCAGCACTGGCTGGGCGTCGTCGGCCGCCTCGCGCCGGGCGCCAGCGCGGAGACCGCCAAGCGCGAGCTCGACCGCCTCGCCGCGGACCTCGAGCGCGAGCACCCGCAGACGGACCGGGGGCGGAGCCTCGTCGTGGTGCCGCTCCGCGACTCGATGGTCGGCGAGACGCGCACGCCGCTCCTGCTGCTCATGACGAGCGCCGGCCTCGTCCTGCTCATCACGTGCGCCAACCTCGCCGGCGCGCTGCTCTCGCGGACCATCGCGAGGCGCCGCGAGTTCGCCGTGCGCGTCGCCCTCGGGGCCGGCAGCGGCCGGCTGGTCCGCCAGCTCCTGACGGAGACCACGCTGCTGGCGATGCTCGGCGCCGTGGTGGGGCTCGCGCTCGCGCTCCTCGGGCTCGCGGCGGTCCGGACGTTCGCGCGCTCCGCCCTGCCGCCCTACGCCGACCTCTCCCTCGACCCCGGCGCCGTGCTCGTCACGCTGCTCGCCGCCCTGCTCGTCGGCGTCGGCTTCGGCCTCGCGCCCGCCCTGTCCGCGGCACGCCGGCAGCCGCAGGGCACGCTCCGCGAGGAGGGGCGCGCCACGAGCGAGGGGCGGCGCGCGCGGGGACTCCGCGGCGCGCTCGTCGCGACGCAGCTCGCGCTCTCCCTCAGCCTGCTCGCGGGGGCGGGGATGCTCGTGCGGAGCCTGCTCGCGATCGCGAACGCGCCGCTCGGCTTCACGCCGGACGGCGTGCTGACGGCCCGCGTGGAGCTCCCCGCCGCGAGCTACGCCACGCCGCAGGCGCGCAACGCGGTGTTCCAGGAGTTGCACGAGCGACTCGCCGCGCAGCCGGGGGTGCTCGCCGTGGCCAGCGTGACGCAGATCCCGTCGACCACGATGAGCCAGAACAAGCTCACGATCGAGGGCGTCACCCTCGCGGGCGAGGGCCCCACGTTCATCCCCTACATGTCGGTGTCCGACGACTACTTCCGGCTCATGGGCATCGGCCTCGTGGAGGGCCGCGTGTTCGGGCCGCAGGACGGGCCCGACGCGCCGCCGGCGATCATCGTCAGCCAGGCCATGGCGCGACGCTACTGGCCGCGGGGCGCCGCCGTCGGCTCGCGCATCCGCATCAGCCCGCACACGGCGGAGCGGTGGGGCGTGGTGGTCGGCGTCGTGCGCGACGTGCGCGTGGACCCCGCGCTCCCGACTCCGGGCCCCATGGCCTACGCGACCAACCGGCAGGACGACATGTGGGGCGGCCGCGACTTCCTCGTGCGGACGCAGGGCGACCCGCTCGCCGTCCTGCCCGCGATGCGGCGCCTGATGGCGGCGATCGATCCGGCGGTGCCGCTGCGCGCGCCGACGACGCTGCGCGCAATCGTGGACGAGCGCCTCGTGGGCCGCCGCCTGCCGGTCCTCCTCCTGACGGCGTTCGGCGCGCTCGCGCTCGTGCTCGCGTCCGTCGGCGTGTACGCGATGTTCGCCAGCATGGCCGCGGCGCGCGAGCGGGAGTTCGGCGTGCGCCTCGCGCTCGGGTCGACCCCCCGCGGGATCGCCGCGCTCGTCCTGCGCCAGGGCGCCGCGTGGATGGCGCTCGGGCTCGCGGGCGGTGCGCTCGGCGTGCTGCTCGTCGCGCGGACGGTGCGCGGGCTGCTCTACGGCGTGTCCCCGTTCGACCCGGTCGCCCTGGCGCTCGCCGTGCTGCTGCTCGCCGTCTGCGGCGCGGCCGCGCTGCTCGTGCCCGTGCGCCGCGCGGCGAGCGTCGACCCGAACGTCGCCCTTCGCGCGGGGTGACGTCGCCGCCTGCCGGTCGGTGCGTTCGCGGTAGTAGGCGACCACGTCTTTCCAGAACGCAGACACTGCAGGCGGAATCCGCAGGCGGAAACCGCACGCGCGGTAGGGGCGATGCGGATTCTCGCCCGGCGCGGGCGGCGCTACCCTGGGCAGCGTCCACACTGGAGGAGCCCATGCCCCCGCGCCGCGTGCTCGTCGTCTACGCCACCACCCACGGTCAGACCGGCAAGATCGCCGAGCACGTGGCCCGCCGGCTCGAGGCCCGCGGTCACGTCGTGACCCTGGTGGACGCGGACGAGCTCCCGCGCTTCCTCTCGGCGCGCGACTTCGACGCCGTCGTCGTCGGCAGCTCCGTCACCTTCGGGCGCCATCAGAAGCGCGTCCGGCGGTTCGTGCGCGCCGAGCGCGACGCACTGAACGATCGCCCGAGCGCCTTCTTCTCCGTCAGCGGGTCGGCGGGAGGTCGGACCGACGCGGCGCGGGCCGAGGCGCGGCGCTACGCGGACGAGCTGCTGGGCGAGAGTGGCTGGCGGCCCGCGCACGTCGCGATCGTGGCGGGCGCGCTGGCGTACACGCGCTACAACCCACTGCTGCGGTGGGTCATGCGACGCATCGCCGCGCAGAACGGCGCGCCGACCGACACCTCGCGCGACCACGAGATGACGGACTGGGCGCAGGTCGACGGGTTCGCGGACGCGTTCGCCGGCGCGCTGGCCGGCCTGCCGGCCGGCCCGCTCGCCGGCCCGCTGGCCCGTCCGACGGAGGCGCACCAGCCGGTGACCGCTTAGCGTTCCGGGACCACGCGCTCGGGGCGACGACGTGACGGAGGGCCGGCGATGCGCGCGATGATCCTCCGGGCGCCCTCGCCGTGGGCGCCCGGGTTGCCCGCCTGGGTGCCGCTCGAGGCGGCCGACGTGCCGGCGCCGGTCCCCGCCGCCGGCGAGCTGCGCGTCCGCGTGCGCCGGTGCGGCGTCTGCCGCACGGACCTCGACCTCGCGGAGGGCCGCCTCGCGGCGCCGAGCTACCCGGTCGTACCGGGCCACCAGGTCGTCGGCACGGTGGACGCGTTAGGCGCGGGCGCCGCGGGCTTCCGCGAGGGGGACCGCGTCGGCGTCGCCTGGATCCACTCGGCGTGCGGCGCGTGCCGGTGGTGCCGCGAGGGCCGCGAGAACCTGTGCCCGCGCTTCCGCGCGACCGGCTGCGACGCGGCCGGGGGCTACGCGGAGTGGCTCACCGTGCCGGCCGCCTTCGCGCACGCGCTGCCGGCGGACATCCCCGACGCCGAAGCGGCGCCGCTGCTGTGTGCCGGGGCGATCGGCTGGCGCTCTCTACGTCTGGCGCGACTCGTCGACGGCGAGCCGCTCGGGCTCACGGGCTTCGGCGCGTCCGCGCACCTCGTGCTCCAGCTCGCGCGGCACCGGTACCCGCGCTCGCCGGTGTTCGTCTTCGCGCGCAGCGACGCGGAGCGTGCGTTCGCGCGCGCGCTCGGCGCCGCGTGGGTGGGGGACACCACCGACGAGCCGCCGGAGCCGCCGTCGGCGGTCATCGACACGACGCCCGCCTGGAAGCCGGTGGTGGAGGCGCTCGCGCGGCTCGCGCCCGGCGGGCGGCTCGTGATCAACGCCATCCGCAAGGCGGACGCGGACCGCGCGGAGCTGCTCCGCCTCGACTACGCCGCGCACCTGTGGCGCGAGCGGGAGGTCGCGAGCGTCGCCAACGTCGCGCGCGCCGACGTGCGCGAGGTGCTCGAGGCCGCCGACGCGCTCGGCCTACGGCCCACCGTGGACGAGCTCCCCCTCGAGCGGGCGAACGACGCGCTCGCCGCGGTGCGGCGCGGCGGCATCCGGGGCGCGACGGTGCTGCGCGTCGCGGACTGACGCGCCGCACCCAGGCGCCGCTCACCGCGGGACGAACACGAGCGACTGACCCCTCCCGTGCGAGACGCGGAGCACGTCCACGTGTCCCGGGCCCGCCTCCACGACGTCCACGGCGTGCACGTCGGGGATCGTGCGCGTGAGGTGCCGGCCGCCGGTGGATTCGTCGCCGAGCGCGATGTCCACGCGGTGGTCGCGGTGGTCGTAGTCGGCGCCGAGGAACGGGTAGTCGCGCGCCTGCACCTGCGCGCCGAGCGCGGGGTCGTCCACCTCGAGCGAGCACCGCCGGCCGGCGTTCCGCTGCGTGAACGCGCGCAGGCGCTGCTCCCAGCGCTCCATCTCGACGCCGGGGTCGGGGCGCTCGCGGCCCGGCGCCCGCGCCGGCGACGGCGGTACGACCAGCACCATGCACGCCGCCGAGCGGAGGATCTTCGTCGCGACGCTGCCGACGACGAGCCGCTCGAAGAAGCCGTGTCCGTGACTTCCCGCCACGATCAGGTCGGCGCCGCCGGCCTGCGCGAACTCGAGCACGGACTCGGCGGGCTCGCCGTGGAGCGCGGCGACCTCCAGCACGACGTCGTCTCGCACGGACAGGTCGCCCGCCAGGTGCGCGAACGCCTCGTCCACGCCCACGTCGTCCTCCGAGCGCTCGAGCGCGCCGGTGAGGTCGCCGATGCTGGAGACGACGTGCGCGAGGTAGACGGTGGCGCCGCGCCGGACGAGCTCGAGCGCGGCGCGCGCGGCGCGGAGGCTGAACGGCGAGAAGTCCACCGCGACCACGGCGCGTCGCGGGAGCGCCGTGACGCCCGGGGGCACCGCGAGCACGGGCACGTCGGCGAGGCGGGTGAGCTGCAGCGCCGTCTCGGTGCCGACCACGCGGTCGCGCAGGCGGTGCGCGCCGAGGCCGACGACGATCGCGCGCGCGTCGCACTCGGCCGCGATGCGCGCGATGGCGCGCGCGGGGATGCCGGTGACGACGTCGGTCGATTGGAGGTCGGCGCCGCGGATGAGTCGATCCACCTGCGCGTGCACCGCGCGCAGCCGCTCGGCGCAGCGCATCTCGTCGAGCGGCTGCGCGCTGGGGTTCGGCCTGCCGGCCGTCGTCGGCAGCAGCACCGTGTCCACCACGCTGAGCACCCGGAGCGGCGCGCCGGCGCGCTCGGCGAGGAGCTTCCCGACCAGCAGCGCCGCGTCGGCGTGTCGCGCGCCGTCGGTGGCGACCAGTACGGGGCCGCGGCGCGGCGGGTCGGGTGGGACGAGCGGCGCGCTATCGGTCGCGCGCGCGGCGAGCGTGGACTGCGTGGTGGGATCCATGTGTCCGCCCTCCGGCGAAACGTCTCCGCGGGCCCGGCCGACGCCGGCCGCGGGCAGTGACATGTCTGGCCTCCCATGCAGGATGCCGCCATTGGACGTAGAGGTCTGTCCGGGGATGGCAGCCGGTGCGTAAGCCAAGCCGCGGGCGTGCGTGCCCCGAACCCGCACCTCGGCTCGCTCTACGAGGCTTCGGCCATCATGCCCGGCGCGCTCCTACGCGTCGGCGGTCACCATCCTGCTCGCGGTCGGAAGCGCGGTGGCGGCGCTGCCGCTGCGGGTGCTCGTCGGGCTGGTGGGGCGACGGGTGCCGGTGCGGGACGTAGAGCCGTCGCTCAGGCGAGCGAGAACGGCGGATACTCGTCGTGCAGCAGCAGCAGGTACGCCTCGACGCGCGTCGTCCACCGCAGCGCGCCGACCGAGAAGCCGTACAGCCCCGCGGGATGGCGCCCCGTGAAGAGCACCGCGAACCACGCGACGAGCGTGACGACGGCCCACGCGATCGACAACGCCCAGAGCACGAGCAGCTGGGGGATCGCGAGGATGATCCTGAAGGCGACCGAGGCCTTGTCGCGTGGCTTCGCGGGAAGCTCGACCACGAGCTCGACGGGGTAGGGGGCCTCGCCGAACGGCGGGTACTCGTCGCGCAGGAGCACCTGGTACCCGATGGCGCGCACGCGCCACCGGAGGTAGAAGACGGCGAGCTCGCGCAGCCCGCCGGGGTGTCGGCCCGTGGCGAGGATCGCGAACCAGGCGATGACGGCGCACACCACGGCGACGGCGCCGAGCACCCCGCCGCCCGCGCCCCACTCGACCCGGCCGCCCGGCGTGGAGCGCGTCGCCCAGGTGAGCGCGGCCGCGACCGGTCCGCCGACGAGGACGATGTGCGGGATGGCGAGCAGCGGCCGGAAGGCGACGGTGAGCCGGTTGCGATGATCGAGTGCCGGCTCGACGCGCACTTCCAGCGGGTGACGGGTGGCCTCGTGGGCGAGGCCGGTGGCGAGCGTGCTCATGGTCCCCTCCTCCGGGTGTTCGGGGCGGCTCGAATGCACGCCCGAAGATGGAGATGGGCGGAGGACCCAGTCTGTCGTCGTCCGCCCTAACGCCGGGCAGGGAAGTGCCGGGCGCGGGAGGGCGAATGCCGCACCACCGCGCAGCGCTATCTTGCAGCACCCCGAGCCGGAGCCGCCGATTCCGCACGACACGATCGACATCCACACTGGGGACGGCGTCTGCCCCACGGAAGTCTTCGAGCCGGAGGGCGGTGGACCGTGGCCCGGCGTCCTCGTCTTCATGGACGCGCACGGCATTCGCCCGGCGATGCTCGAGATCGCCGAGCGGCTGGCGGCGCACGGCTACGTCGCGGCGCTCCCCGACCTGTACTACCGCAGCGGCTTCCGTCCGCCCGAGGACGGCTCGCTCTTCAGCGATCCCGCGGTGCGCGCCCACTGGACCGCGCAGGTGCTCCCGACGGTGAGCGCCGGGAAGGTCATGCACGACGTGCCCGCTTTTCTCGAGCACCTCGATGCGCGGCCGACCGTCCGACGGGGCGCGATCGCGACGGTAGGGTACTGCATGGGCGGGCGGCTCTCCCTGGCGGCGGCCGGCCACTTCCCCGAGCGCGTCGCGGCGGCCGCGTCGTATCACCCGGGCGGCCTCGCCACCGACGCGCCCGACAGCCCACACCTGCTCGCGCCGCGGATGCGGGCGCGCGTCTACGTCGGCGGCGCGAAGGAGGACCGGAGCTTCGACGACGCGCAGAAGGCGCGGCTCGACGCGGCGCTCTCGGCCGCGGGCGTGGAGCACACGATCGAGACCTACGACGCGCTCCACGGCTTCGTGCCGCGCGACACCCGCGCGCACGACGCCGCCGCGGCGGCGCGGCACTGGCGGACGCTGCTCGCCCTGCTCGACGACACGCTGCGCGGCGGGCCCGGCGCGGTCACGCCCCGTACGCCCACGGCGCCTGCGTGAACACGCCGCCGTCCACGTACAGCGTCTGCCCCGTCACGAACGCCGCCGCGTCGCTCGCGAGGAAGGCCACGGCGGCGCCGACGTCGGCCGGCGTGCCGACCCGCCCGAGCGGCGCGAACCGGCCCCACGTGCCCGCATAGTCGGGACTCTCGCGCCGCGTCCGCTCGATCTCGACGGCGCCCGGGGCGACGCAGTTCACCCGGATGCCTAACGGGCCGAGCTCGACGGCGGCGGCGCGCGTGAGCATCTCGACGCCGCCCTTGCTCGCCGTGTAGGCGGCGAGGCGCGGGAACGGCACCTTGTTCGACCCGGAGCCGACGTTCACGATCGACCCGCCGCCGTGGTCGCGCATGTGCAGCGCGGCGGCCTGCGTGCAGAGGAACGTCCCCGTGAGGTTCGTCGCGATGACGCGGTCCCAGTCCGCCTCGGTCACCTCGAGGAGCGGCGCCTCCGCCTGCACGCCGGCGTTGTTCACGAGGAGGTCCAGCCGGCCGAGGCGCGCGACGACCTCGCCCACCATCCGCCGCACGTCCGCGGCGGCGCGCACGTCGGCGCGCACGGCCACGCCATCGCCGCCCAGCGCGCGGAGCTCCGCGACGGTCCCCTCGGCGAGCTCCGGCCGCTCGACGTAGTTCACGGCCACCCGCCACCCGGCGCGCGCGAGCTCCAGCGCGATCCCCTTGCCGACGCCCTGAGCGGCGCCCGTGACGAGGGCCACGCGGCCCGCTGGTCTCTCGTTCGTGTGCATGCCGGTCACGATGGCGTCGGGGGCGCCCCGGAGCTAGCCTCGGCGGGGGACGCGGCGCGCCGACACCATCGGGCACCCGCGTCGTAGGGTTGGTGTCCCCTATGGAGCTCCGATGCGGCGCATTCAGCTCGCCAACGTCTTTCTCGTCACCGGCCTCGCCGTCGGCGTCGCGGCCGGGCTCGCGCTCGCCTTCGGCATCGTGCCGCGGCTCTCGCCCTTCATGATGAAGGTCGTGATCTACAAGCTCTCCTTCATCGGCGCGGCGGGGCTCCTCGCGGCGGGGGCGGTGCTGCGGCGCTGGGCGCGGCGCGATGCGCGCCCTGGTGAGCGCGACGCGTCTCGGGTCCAGTGACTGCCGGGGGGACCGGCCGGCAGTCGGCGCGCGCCCGCTAGCTCCGGCGCTTCGCCGCTGCGGGCTTCGCGCTCCTCGCGGCGGGCTTCGCCGTCGGCTTCGCGGAGGGCGCCGTCGGCGCGAGGGACGGCTTCGCCGCGCGCGTGCCCGCGCCGCCGGAGACCAGCACGACGTACTGCCCGGCCACGACGTCGCGGCCGAGCACGCGCGCCGTGAGCGTCTGCTCGCCGCCGCGGGGCCCCGGCTGCCACGTCACGCTCACGCGCCCCTTCGCGTCCGTCACGGCGCGCTCCGGCGTCACGCGCCCCGCGCTCGCCGTGAGCCGCACGCGCACGTCCGCCACCGGGTTCCCGAACTCGTCGGTCACGAGCGCCGCGACCTTGTGCGCGCCCCTGCCGGACGACGCGTCGTCGAACGCGATGTTCGCGGCCGCCCCCGGCGCGGCGCGCGCCGTGAGCTTGAGCGGCTGCGCCAGCCCCGCCACTCGCACGGCGAGCTCCTGCTCCCCCGCGGCGCGGCCGAGCGTCCACCGGACGCGGGCTGTGCCGGTGGAGTCCGTGAGGGCAACCGTGTCCGGCACCGAGCCGGCCGCCGGCGCGAGCGCGAGCGCGACACCCGCGACGCCGTTCCCCGACCCGTCCACCGCGCGAACCACCAGCGGGCGCGCGAGCGCCGCGCCCGCGGTGCCGCGCTGCGCGTCGCCGCTCACGGCCACGAGCGACGCCGGCGCGCCCGGGAGCGCGTCGGCCGTGAGCGTCACCGGCTTCACCGGGTCCGCGCCGCGGCCGGCGCCCACCTGCGCGCGCAGCCGCTGCGCGCCGGCGCGAGGGCCGAGCGTCCAGTTCACTCGGGCCGCCCCCGTGGAGTCGGTCCGCGCGTCCACGGCCTCCGCGGCGCCGCCGTCGAGCGCCGTCCACGTCACCGGGACGCCGACGAGCGCGCGCCCCGTGCTGTCGGTGAGCCGCACGCCCGCGGGAGCGGGGAGGCGCTCGCCCGCGGCCGCCATCGGCGACTCGGCGAGCGGCGCCACGCGCGTGTTCGCCGCCACCGGCTCCGCCTCGGCCACGATGGTGAGCGCGCTGTCCACGTTGTCCACCGAGGCGAGCAGCGTCTGGCGCCCCGGCAGCGCGCCGAGCGTCCACGCCGCGCGCACGCGGCCGTCGGCGTCGGTGAGCGCGGCCTCGGGCGCCACGCGCCCCGCGCCATCGGCCAGGCGGAAGCGCACGAGCACGCCCTCCACGGCGCGGTCGCGGCGGCTCGTCACGCGCACGACGACCTGCTGCGGTAGCGCGTCGCCCGCGGGCGCCCACTGCGACCCGCCCGCCAGCGCGACGAGCGCGGCCGGAGCCGGCGCCACGGTCACCGCGGCGTGCCCCTGCACGCCGGCGATCGTGGCCGTGACGATGGTGCGGCCGGGGGCGACGCCGCTCACGGCGCCGGTCGAGTCGACGGCGGCCACCGTGCTGTCGTCCGCCCGCCAGACGACCTCCTGCACGTGCACGGCGTGGCCGCGCGCGTCGAGTCCGCGCGCACGCAGCGGACGCCTTCCGTCCTCGGGCACGACGATGGCGCTGTCGCCCTTCTCGGCCGCCACCTCGACGGTCGTGACGCGGGGACGCACGAGCACCTGTGCGCGCGCCGTGAGGGTGCCGACGGCCACGGTGACGGTGCTGCGCCCCGGCCCCTTCGCGATCACCGAGCCGTCGGCGAGCACCTCGGCCACCTCGGGGTGGTCGCTCGTCCAGAGCGGCCGCGCGCCGACGAGCACGGCGCCGTTCCGGTCGGTGATCGTCGCCGCGAGGTGCAGCGTGTCGCCGATGGCGGTCGCGGTGTCGCTGCGGGGCTGGAGCCCGACCCAGGCGGCGCCGAGGTTGCCGATGGTCTTGTGGCTCTCCGACTCGCCGACGACGCCGTACGAGTAGAGAAACGTGAAGATCGAGACGAGACCGGCGCCAGTGCTGGCGGCGGCCATGACGACCTTGCCCGCATGCCTATACCACGGCAGGAGCGGCGTCGGGATGGCTGGGAGGCGCTGGCTCATGCACTTCGGACGGCGGCGGCAGCGACCGGGTCACGGTCGAGCCCGGCTGCCAGCCGGCCCGTCAAACCGGCAGCGCGCCCGAAGTCGGTGCCCTCATTGAGCTTGCGCGTTCACGCCGCTCAGGCGCTCCGCGGCACTGGCCGACCGGCCAGGAGGTCCGGCGCCCGCTCGCGGGCCGACCGCACGAGCTCCGCCACCTCCTCGGGAAGTCGGGCCGCGCCCCGTACGTGCGCCTCCCACACGAGGTTGAGGGCGCTCGCCTGCCGGCGGAACGCGTCGAGCAGGTCGCGGCCGCGGTCCCCGGTCGTGAGCACCTGCTGGAGCAGAGGACCGACGTCCCCCGCGAGCGGCTCGGCCGAGGCGCCCACCGCCTGCTCGAACATCCAGACGGCCTCGTGGCGCTGGCAGAGCGAGCTGACGCCCGCGGCGGTCACCCGCGCGTGGCAGTCGGGGCAGGCGGCGACGTCGCGCGCGAGGGGGCTGGAGGGGAGCACGGTCATCGATGCGGAAGAGGAAGGCTGAGAGAAGTCGTGCGACGCCGCCTCGGCGGCGGCGAGTCGCGAGAGCATGGCCAGGCGGGGCGAGGAGACGGGTTCCAGGCACATCGGTCGATTCTCGCGGAATGGACGCGTTCGTTACCGTACGATCGAGCTGGGCGTCAGACGGGGAGCTTCAGGCTGGAGCTGGCCGCCGCGCGACGCCCTCGGCGGCCGATCTGGTGGGCGTACTCGGGCACTGCGGACCCGGGGCGCCGTCGTGGCGTCCCCACTTCCCCCTCCGTGCAGCTGCACAGCGCTCGGCACGTCGACCGCCACTGGGCGGTGGCCGCCTTCGGGCCGGCGCAGGCGCTCTTGGCGCGTGCCGCGGCCGTCGCGGCCTACGACCCGCGCGAGGCCGCCGAGCCGGTCTCGCCGCTCGACGCCGCGGAGTGCGAGGCGGCGGTGCAGCTCGCGGCCGCGTACGACCTCGCGGGGCGCGACCTCGCCTCCCACCTCGCGCTCGCCGATCCCGACGAGCTCGCGACGGCGCAGGAGCAGGTGGAGCTCGCCGCGTCCCGCGCCTTCCTCCTCTACTCGGCGCTGCCCGCGCCGGACGAGCCGCGCGCCCTGGCCATCCGGAAGCTCCAGCTCGCGGCGCTCGCGGAGGTCGGCTCGCTCGCGCCGCAGTGGGAGCGGTGGCAGCGGCTGCACCCCGCGCCCGACGACCGCGACGCGCGCCCGTGGGACGTCGCGCTGCTCGAGCACCTCGCCGACGCCTGGACGGAGCTGCTGCGTCGCGAGGGGGGCGCGGAGCTGCCGCGCGCCACGGCGATCATCGCGCGGGTGCGCGAGGAGCGCGCCTCGCGCGAGGCCGCGCTGCTGCTCGCCCTCGCGCAGCGCGACGCGGAGCGGATGCGATTCTACCTGTTCGCGCTCTACCACGCGGTGGACGCCGCCACGGATCTGTTGATGTTCTTCGTCCACCAGCGTCCCGCGAACATCGGCCGCGCGCTCTCGATCCACTTCGGCCTCGCGAAGGAAGCGACGTCGGGCGACCTGCGCCTCGACGTACTGTTCTCGTGGGTGCACCTGGCGGCGCTGCGCGTCTCCCAGGGACACACGCAGCAGCTCAACCTGCCGGGACTGACGGCCTAGGGCGGCGGGGGCCTCACGCCGCGGCGGTCACGCTCGTCGGCGGCGCGAGCTCCACACGAGCGCGAAGCTCGCGTTAGGCCCCAGGCGCCCGACGGCGCTCAGCGCGCGGCGCGGCGGCAGCACCCCGACGGAGCGCGGCGTCGCCGGCCGCACGGGCCGAGGCCCGGCGCCGCCCTCCTCCGCGCGCACCTCGAACCACTCCGCCCCGCCGTCCTCGCGCGTGTGCCGCGCGTAGTAGGCGTGGTCCCCCGCCCAGAACCCGACCCACTCGCCCTCGCCGTCGGGGCGCAGCGCGGTCATGGGAGCACGCTCGAGGGGGCCGACCGGGGGGGCGCAGGGGAGCAGCTGCATCGTGGTTCCGGGGAGGTCGAAGGGGGCGGGAGCGCGGCGCCCAGGAGCGGAGCGCGGCGCGGGCAGAATGCTAGGATCGACGCTCGAGAAAGACAAGAGGCAAAATAGGTCTAAGTCGTTGTGCCGCTTGTGGATAAGCCCTGTGGAAACCCGTGGAAAACGCCGGAAGTTCTTGTCGCCGCGCCGCTTCGCCGCGTTGAAAACCTCTGTGCATAAATGCGAGCGCGCCCGAGGGCGTCGCGCCGTGACCACGAATTCGGTGACGCGTCCGCGCGAGAGACCGGCCCTGCCTAACGTCGATCGATCTCGCGCGCCCGGGCGCCTAACGGGGGAGGTCGGCCACCGCCGATCGGCATCCCGGGCGCATCCCGCCGGAGTCCACCCGGCCCGCACCCGGCCGCCGGCTGACGTTAGGCTGTACGATGCCGACCACAATGGCGAGGGGCCTATGCCCTTGTAGGGCAACGGCTTGTGGAAAAGTCGGCGGTTCTGCACATCACGAATGTGGACTCCGTGTGGATATCCACAATGGCCCTTTCCATGCGTTAGGCGGTGGCGCCATCCGTCTCCGCGAATTCGCGATGCGAATTCGCGATGCGAATTCGCGACACGAACTCGGGACCGCGAGCGCCGCCAGCGATGCGACCTATCTGGAAGGGATCCCTCACGTTCGGGCTCGTGCACCTTCCCGTCGAGCTGCACTCCGCCGTGCGCGCCGGGGAGCGCATCAGCTTCCGCCAGCTCCACAAGCGCGACCACTCGCCCATCAAGTACCAGCGCGTCTGCGAGCAGGAGGGCGACGTCGTCCCGTGGGAGGACATCGTCAAGGGCTACGAGTACGCGAAGGGCAAGTTCGTCGTGCTCGACGACGACGACTTCAAGGCCGCCGCCCTCGTCTCGTCGAAGACGTTCGAGATCCTCGACTTCGTGCGCGCGGAGGAGATCGACCCGCGCTTCTTCGAGGCGCCGTACTACCTGCTCCCCGGCAAGGACGGCGACAAGGCGTACGCGCTCCTGCGCGAGGCGATGCGCCGCAGCGGGATGGTCGGCATCGGCAAGATCACGATGCGCTCCAACTCGCACCACCTCGCGGCCGTGCGCGTCGTCGAGGAGGCGCTGGTGCTCGAGATCATGCGCTTCGCGAGCGAGCTGGTGGACGTCGGCTCGCTCCGCTTCCCCGACGGCGCGGGCGTGCGGCCGCAGGAGGTGCAGATGGCCGAGCAGCTCATCGCGAACCTCGCCGAGCCCTTCACGCCGGGGAAGTACAAGGACGAGTACCGCGAGAACCTCCAGCGCGTCATCAAGGCGAAGCTCAAGGGCCGGAAGGTCAAGCTCGACGAGCCGGACGAGCCGGAGAGCACGCCCGTCGTGGACCTCCTGGCGCGGCTCCAGGAGAGCCTCGCGAAAGGGAAGCGGCGGCCGGCGGCGCGCGCGGCCACCAAGGCCGCGGCGGGCAAGACGGTGAGAAGGAAGCGGAGGACCGCATGACGCGCCGCGCCGCCCGATTCAGCCCGATGCTCGCCCGCCCCGCCGCCGCGCCGCCGGCCGGCGAGGGGTGGGCGTTCGAGGCGAAGTACGACGGCGTGCGCGTGCTCGCCTACGCGGCGAGCGCGTCGGCGTCGCTCGTCTCCCGCAACGGCAACGACAAGGGCGCGCAGTTCCCCGAGGTCGTCGCGGCGCTCTCCGCGCTCGCGGCGCGCGCGGGCGCGCCGCTCGTGCTCGACGGCGAGATCGTCGCCCGGCGCGCCGACGGCACGCTCGGGCGATTCCAGGACCTCCAGGGCCGCATCCACGCCTCGCCCGGCGAGGCCGCGCGGCTGGCCGGGGCGGCGCCGGCGGCGTTCGTCGCCTTCGACCTGCTGCTCGAGGGGGACGACCGCCTCGTCGACGAGCCGTACGCGGAGCGCCGGCGGCGGCTCGAGCGGCTGCTCCGGCGTCCGCCCGCGGGCCTCGTGCTCGCCGAGTCGCTGCGCATGGGCGGCGACGAGGCGCTCGCGCACGCGCACGCCCACGCGTGGGAGGGCGTCATCGCCAAGCGCCTCGACGCCGCCTACGAGCCGGGGAAGCGCACGGGCGCCTGGCTCAAGGTGAAGGCGGAGCTGCAGCAGGAGTTCGTCGTCGGCGGCTTCACCGAGCCGCGCAACTCGCGCGAGCACATCGGAGCCCTGCTCGTCGGCGTGCGCGACGACGAGGACCGGCTCGTCTTCTCGGGCGCCGTCGGCGCGGGCTTCACGCGCCAGGCGCTGGCCGACGTCTACGCGCGCCTCGCGCCGCTCGAGCGCGCGACCTCGCCCTTCGCGAACCCGCCGCGCACGCGCGAGCGCGCGCACTGGGTGCGCCCGAGCGTGGTCGTGGAGGTGCGGTTCAACGAGTGGACCGCCGACGCGGTGCTCCGCCAGCCGGTCTTCCTCGGCGTGCGCGACGACAAGCCGCCGCGCGAGGTGCGCCGCGAGAGTGCGCCGGGCCGCGCCGGGCGCGTCGTGGCGCGCGGGCGCCGCGTGGTCGCGTCCACCGCGGCGCCGCCGCGGCCTCGTCTCCCGTGGGCGCGGCGCCGCATCTCGGTGCTCGAGGGCTTCACGCCCATGGACGTCGTGGCGCAGCTCGACGCGATCGAGATGGAGGGCGGTGCGGGCACGCTCTGGCTCGGCCCCGGCCGCACGCTCGACGTCACGAACCTCGGGAAGCCCTTCTTCGGACGCGCCGGCGTGACGAAGGGCGACGTCATGCGCTACTACGCGCTGGTGGCGCGCGCGATCCTGCCCGCCGTCGCCGACCGCCCGCTCGTCCTGCGCCGCTTCCCGAACGGCGTGGACGCGCCGGCGTTCTACCAGCAGCGGGCGCCGGAGCGGGTGCCGGCGGGCGTACGCGTGGAGTCCGTGCGGAGCGCCGACGGCGCCGACGAGGCGCGGCTCGTCGGCGGCGACCTCCTCACGCTCCTCTACACGGTGCAGCTGGGCGCCATCTCGGTGGACCCGTGGCACGGGCGCGTCCCGGACACCGAGTCGGCGGACTACGCGATCGTGGACCTCGACCCGGGGCCGCGCGCGCCGTTCCGCCGCGTGGTGGAGGTCGCACTCCGCGTGAAGGAGGCGATGGACGCGCTCGGCCTTCACGGAACGCCCAAGACCTCGGGCGCCACCGGGCTGCACATCGTGCTCCCGCTCGAGCCGGGCACGCCCGCCGACGCGGCGCGCGTGCTCGCGCAGCTCATCGCGACGCACGTGGCGCTGCGGCACCCGCGCGAGGCGACCGTCGAGCGCAGCGTCGCGAAGCGCGCGGCGGGCGTCATCTACGTGGACTACCTGCAGAACATCAGGGGAAAGACCGTCGCCAGCGTGTACTCGGTGCGCGCGCGGCCGGGCGCGACCGTATCGACGCCGCTCGCGTGGGACGAGCTCGACGAGCGGCTCGACCCGCGCGAGTTCGACGTCGCGACGGTGCCCGACCGGCTCGCGCGCGCGGGCGACCTGTGGGCGGCCGCCATGCGGCGCCGCAACCGACTGGAGGGGATCGTCCGTGGTGACCGCTAGCCGGATGGCGTGGCTCTCCCACGCCCACGTCGAGTGCCGGGTGCCCGGCCGCGAGTGGTGGCGCTACGCGCGCCCGTTCCTCGCGCACGACCCGCGGCTCTTCCGCATCATCGCCTCCGGCGAGGCAGGGGGCCGCACGTTCCGCGCGGAGCTGCCGGCCGACGTGTCCTGGGCGGTGCTCGACGACTACACCCTGCGCGTGGTCGGCGAGTACGTCGCGCCGGGGCCGCGCACGGTGAGCGCGGAGGACGCGGACGCGTGGGTGGCGGCGGGGGACGCCGAGCGGTGGCGCACGCGCGAGCCGTGGGCGCGCATCACGGACCCCGTCAACGAGTACCCGACGACGCTCTCGCTCGACGACCTCGCCGCCTGCCTCTCGGCGTTCCGCGCCGAGCACGACGAGCCGGCCCCCGCCACCTACCGCGCGCTCGTCGCGATGATTCGCGAGCTCGAGGGGACGTACGAGGTGCGGGTCCTCCTCTGGTTCGAGCGGCTGTCGCTCCTGGCGCTCGGTGCGTCGCGGCGCGAGGGCGACGGCGCCGAGGCGGCGCGCGAGGTGAGGGACGTCGTCCCGGCGGCAGTGCAGGCGCGCGGCGCGCGTGCGCCGTTCGCGGCGTGGTCGGCCCCCGGCGTCGCCTCGTGCCCCTGCGGCGCGAGCGTCCGCGTGGGCCGGCGCCGCGCGGGCTCGCCTGCTGCGCCCGCGCGCGCCAGCCGCTACGGGCCAGCGACGCTCACCGGACGGTGCCCGCGGTGTGGCTCGGAGCTGCACCTGCCGCGGGCAGCGCGGTGACATGCGAGCGAGCAGCATGCGCCCCGTCACCGACTCCATGCGCCGCGTCGCGCGCCGTGCCTCGCAGGAATGGCGCACCGCGGTCTGGCTGGTGGTCGTGCTGTGGGTGATCGCGGCGCTCGTCCTCTACGGGGTCGCGCACTCGTGACGCGCCGCGACCGCGCGAAGCGCCCGCCGCTGCTCGCGGTGCTGGCCGAGCTCCACGCCTCGGTGGAGGAGCGCGACGTCGGCAACGTCGAGCGCCTCTGCGAGCTCGAGGCGCGGCGCATCCCGCGCGAGGTGCGCGAGGAGGCGCTGGCCGTCGCGCGGACGCCGTTCGGCGGCCACCGGGCGCCCATCCGCCTCCTGATGTTCTGGCGGTCGGCGCGCATGCTCGGCGCGCTGCCGGGCTCCGACGCCGCCGACCGCGCCCAGCTCGAGCTGCAGTTCCCGCCGCGCGTGTCGCGCGGCGGGCGCCGGCCGTGGAAGTCCGTGCGGCCGCCCGGCTTCCCGCCGCGGCGGCGTCGAGGCGACCTCCGCGATCCGGAGGACGCCGAGTAGCGCCACGAACGGGGACCCGGCCGCGGCGGCCAGCGGGTGCGTGCGTCGTCCGCCACGCCGCCTCTCACCGCGCAGCCGTCCGCGGTCCGGGACCCACATCGCATCACGTCTGGAGAAGGGAAGGGCGCCGATGATCTGGCGAGACGAGCAGGAGGGCGCGCGCGCCGGCGCACACGTCGCGACGCGCATCGCCGCGGGGGTGGTGACGGAGGCGCACGTCGAGTGTCGCACCGGCAGCGGCGCGTGGTGGCACTACGCGTGTCCCGCCGTCGGCGGCGCGTCGGACGCGCGGCGCGCGCGGCGGCGCGAGGGCGCACGCCACGACGCGCTGGCGGGGCTCTTCCTCGGCCTCGGCGCGCCCGACGACGACCTGGTGGGCGCGCTCGGCATGCCGCCGGACCCCAGCGCCCCGACGGCCGAGCGCTACGCGCTGTATCGCGAGCGGCGGCGGCGGTCCGGCCGCCCGGAGCTCGCGACGTGGTGCGACGTGCGCGAGCTGGATCGCGTCCTCACGACGCTCGCCGGGTCCGCGGAGGACCGCGACGTCGTGCCGGCGACGTACTGCGCGCTGCTCACGATGATGCAGGCGCTGGAGCGGGAGTTCGAGACGCGCGTCGTGCTCTGGTTCGACGCGCCGGCGGCGACTCGTCACGGAGGGAGCGCGACATGGACGTCGGGCTGAAGACCGCGCTGCTGGCGATCCTCGGAGTCGGGTCGGTCGTCCTCACGCTGCTCGGCGTGCTCGCGGCGACCTCCGGGCACCGGCGGCGGAAGCGGCGCGTCGGAGGCGCGCCGATGACGTCGGGGGACGCCGAACCGGGATCGGTACGACGGGAGGCGCGCGGCTAGCGCGCGCCCAGCGCGCGCCTAGCGCGCGGCGTTCCCGCGCGGCCAGACCGGCGCGAGCGCGAGGGTGAGCGCCCAGCGCGCGCGCCCGTCGCCCTCGGCGGCCTCGTCGTGCGGCGCGAGCTCGCGCAGGACGTCGCGCGCCGCGGCGTAGATCCGCTGGCGCAGCTCGGGGATGCGCTCGGGCGGGACGTTCACCACGAGGCGCGCGACGAGGGGCGCGTCGTCCGCCGAGCGCTCCCCGCTCCCGCGCGCCGCAACGGCGGCGAGCTCACGCCGCGCCTGCTCCACGACCGTCTGGGCGACCGCGTGCGCCGCCTTCGACGCGGGCCCGCGCTTCCGCCCGCCCCGCCCCGGGCCGCGGTCGCCAAGGGCCGCCGCCTCGCCGCCGGCGCCGGACCCGTACGCGCGCGCCACCGCGGCGTACCAGCGCTCGGTGGTGCCGCGCACCTTCCGCGTCTCGCGCAGCTCCAGCAGCCCGGCGCGCTCCAGCGCGGCGATGTGGTGGTACAGCCGCGTCGGCGGCTCGCCGAGGAGCTCCGCCACCTGCTTCGTCGTGCGCGGCCCCTCGGCGAACAGCTCGAGCAGGCGGATGCGCAGCGGGTGCGCGAGCGCCCGCAGCTCGGCGACGCTCGGCGCGAGGGGCGGCGCGCCGGCGGCGCGGGGCTTCCGTGGCATGCCCGAGGGTAGCGGCGGGGCGCCGTATTGACAAGCGACCGCGCATTATTCAATACTATTTGAACAATGGCGGCCCCGCCGCCCGCCGTTCCCCCGCCGGAGCCCCTCGCCCATGCCGTCCGCCGCCGACATCGCGTTCGTCTTCCTCTTCGCCGTCGCCGCCACCGCGTTCGAGACCTTCGTCTTCTTTCCCCGCTTCCGCGCGGCGGTGGCGGCCGGGAAGCCCGACGCGCGGCGCAACGCCTACCGTCGGGTGATGCTCCTGCAATGGACGGCCGCCGCCGCCGCGCTCGCCCTGTGGGCGTGGCAGGGCCGCGCCTGGCGCGCGCTCGGCGTCGTGCCGCAGGGCGGGTGGCGCCTCGCGCTCGGGGCCGCGCTCGCGGCCGCCCTCGTCGCGCTCTCCGTGCGGCAGGCGCGCGCCGTCCGGCGGCTCTCCGCCGAGCAGGCGGGGGCCCTGCGGCCGCGCCTCGCGGGCGTCGAGTTCATCCTCCCGCACACGCGCAGCGAGCTCCGGTGGTTCACCGCCGTCTCGGTCACCGCCGGCGTGTGCGAGGAGCTGCTCTACCGCGGCTTCCTCTTCTGGATCCTGAGCGCGTACCTCGGCACCGCGGGCGCGCTCGTCGCGCAGGCCGTGCTCTTCGCCGTCGGGCACTCGTACCAGGGGCCCGCGGGCGCGCTGAAGGCGGGCGCCGTCGCGCTCGTGCTCGGCCTCGTGGTGCTCGGCACGGGCTGGCTCCTGCCCGCGATGGTCATCCACGCGCTCATCGACGCGAGCGCGGGCGTCGTGGGGTACGGCGTGCTCGGCGAGGAGAACGGCGGCTCCGCGCCGACGGCCGCGGCATCGGCGGCGTGAGCGAGGCCGCTACTCGCCGCGCAGCGTCTCCGCGAGCCCCAGGCGCGAGGCGCGCCACGCGGGCAGCGCACTCGCGGCGAGCGCCGCGGCGAGCAGCGTGACGACCGCTCCGGCGAACGCCGCGGGGTCGGTGGGCGACACGCCGTAGAGCAGCGCGCGCACGACTCCGGCGAGCGCGAGTGCCGGCGCCACTCCCGCCGCCACGCCGAGGACCACCGGACGCATGGCGCGCCCCACGACGAGCCTGACGACCCCCGCCGCCGTATCCCCCAGCGCGAGCCGCACGGCGAGCTCGCGCCGACGCTCCGCCACGGTGTACGCGATCACCCCGTACAGCCCCACGGCCGCGAGCCCGAGCGCCAGCGCGGCGAAGCCGCCGAGTAACCCGAGCGTGAAGCGGCGCGCGCCCGTGGCGCGCTCGAGGCGCGCGCTCATGGTCGCGACGTCCGCGACGGGCTGCAGCGGATCCACGGCGCGGACGGCCGCGCGCACCGACGCCGCGAGGGCAGCGGGGTCACCGTCGGCGCGCACGGCGAGGTACATGACGGAGGCCGTCTCCGTCACCTGCTCGTAGAGCTGATACACCTCGGCCACGGGCGGCTCGTCGAGCGCGGAGAAGCGCTCGTCGCCCACGACGCCGACGACCTCGAGGCGCGGGAAGTGGTAGCCGCCGGGGACGTGTCCGCTGACCATCGCCTCCGGCGGCCCGAGCCAGATCGTCTTCCCGAGCGGGCTCTCGCCGCCCCAGAACCTGCGCGCTGCCGTCTCGTTGATGACGGCGACGCCCGGGCCGCCGCGGCGGTCGTCGGGCCCGAACGTCCGTCCACTGCGCAGCGCGACGCCCAGCGTCGCGAAGTAGTCGCGGCTCACCACGCGGTATCCCACGGACGGGACCTCGCCCATCGTCCGCGGGGCAGGGCGCCCCGCCACGCTGAGCATCTTGCCCCACCACCCGCCGCCCAACGACAACCCCGACGTGGCCGCCGCGGCGCGCACGCCGGGGAGCGCCCGCGCGCGCTCGAGCACCGCGTCGAGGAACTGCGCCGTGCGCTCGGCCGTCGGGTACGCCCCCTCCGGGAGCGCCACCGCCATCGAGAGCACGCGCTCGGCGCGGAAGCCGGGGTCCACCGCCATGACCCGCGCGAAGCTCCGCAGGAGGAGGCCGGCCCCGGCGAGGAGCACCACCGACAGCGCCATCTGTGCGGCGACCAGCGCGGCGTACCCGCGGTACCCGGCGCGCCCGGTCGCGGTGCGCGTGCGCTCGCGCAGCGCGTCGGCCACCCCGGCGCGCGCGAGGCGGAGCGCCGGCACGAGCCCGAACAGGACCGTGGTCGCGAGCGCGAGCGCGGCGCACACGGTGAGTGTGCGCGCGCCTACCGCAACCTCCTGCAGGCGCGGGAGGTCGGGCGGCGCGTGGCGGACGGCGAGCAGCACCCCCGCCGCGGCGAGCGCGGTGCCGAGCACCCCGGCGAGCGCGCCGAGGACGAGGCTCTCGGTCATGAGCTGGCGGACGATGCGCGCGCGGCTGGCGCCGAGCCCCGCGCGGAGGGCGATCTCCGCTCGGCGCGCCGAGCCGCGTGCGAGCACGAGCGCGGCGACGTTGGCGCAGGAGACGAGCAGCACGAGCGCGATGGCGCCGCCGAGCACGAGGAGGGGTCGTGCGGCGCCTCCCACGACGTCCGAGCGGAGCGGCCGCACGACGACGTCCTTCATCACGGCGTCGGCGTGCTCCGCCGCCACGCGCCGCGCGATGGGCCGGAGCTCCGCGGCGGCGCCGGCCGCCGAGGCGCCGCCGCGCAGGCGCGCGACGATCTGCAGGAAGTAGTTGCCGCGCGTGTTCGAGTGGTCGCCGGGCGCGAAGGCGATCGGAAGCCAGACGTCCAGGCCCCGCGCGGGGAATGCGAGCGCGCGGGGCGCGACGCCGACCACGACGTGTGGCTCGCGGTCGAGGGTGATGGTGCGGCCGATGACTCGCGGGTCGGCGCCGAAGCGGCGGCGCCAGAGGCCGTCGGAGATCACGGCGACGCGGTGCCGTCCCCAGTCGCCCTCCACCTCGGCGAAGGCACGCCCGAGCGACGGGGCGACGCCGAGCACGTCGAAGAGCGAGGGGCTCACGCGCGCGCCGCTCACGCGCTCGGGCTCCCCGCCGCCCGCGACGTTCACCTCGACGGTGTAGTGAGCCGCCATGCCCGAAAAGGTCCGCCGCGCGGCCGCGAGCTCGCGGAAGTCGGGCGGGGACGAGGTCATCGGCTCGCCCCCCGACGTGCCGGCGGTCCATACCGCGACGAGCCGCTCGGGGTCGGCGTAGGGGAGGGCGCGGAGGAGCACCGCGTCCACCACCGTGAACATCGCCGCGGCCGCGCCGATCCCGAGGCCGAGGGTGAGCACGGCGCCCACGGTGAAGCCCGGGGCGCGGCGGAGCGTGCGCGCGGCGTAGCGCAGGTCCTGCTGGAGCTCGTCGAGCCGGTGGCGCGCGGACATCTCGCGGACCTCCTCGGTGATGCGGGTGGCGTTGCCGAGCCGGCGCCGGGCGGCGAGGCGCGCGGCGTCCGCGCTCGCGCCGGCGTGACGCCGGTGCATGGCGTCGAGCTCCTCGTGGAAGCGGAGCTCCTCGGCGAGCTCGCGCGCGTGCGCGCCGGGGCGCAGCAGGGCGCGCAGGCGGTGGCGCAGGGCGAGCAGGCGGGACACGGGCCGCCCCGCGCTCAGCCGCCCGCGCCGCGGAGGACGCGGGCGATGGCGAGGGTGGTGCGCTCGAAGCGCGTGAGCGCCTCGCCGAGCTGCTCGTGGCCGGCGCGGGTGATGGTGTAATAGCGCGCGCGCCGCTTCGTGGGCGTCTCCTTCCACTCGGAGGTCACCCAGCCCTTCCGCTGGAGCCGCTCGAGCGCCGGGTAGAGCGAGCCCTGCTCGACGCGGAAGACGTCCTCGGAGAGTCGCTCGATCTGCTGCGCGATGGCGTAGCCGTGCATCGTCTGCACGGAGAGCGTGCGGAGGATCAGGAGCTCGAGCATCCCGGGGGCGAGGTCGCCGCGGGCGGGGTCGGGGCTCATAGGCAGTAGGGATACAGGTAGTTGAACTACCTATACCGCCTCACCGCCGGCAGGTCAAGGTCGCCGTCCCCGGAGCGCGGCGCGGCCGGTCACCACGCGACCGGCGAGCGCATCGTCGCGCGGCGCGCCGCGAACCACGCCGCCTCCTCCGCGGCCGGCGGCCGGCCCGCCAGCCGCGCGCGGCGGTGCAGGTACAGGAACAGCAGGCGCACCCGACCGAAGAGGCCCACCGCGTCGGGCGAGGGCGCGCCGACCCCGCTCGTCGCCGCGTAGCCCGCGCGCAGGGCGTCGAGCAGGGCGCGGCGGTCCGGACGTGCTGCGTGCGGGTACATGGTCACGGCGACGTCGTAGACGAACCAGTGCCGGCAGCAGTCGTCGAAGTCGAACACGTGCAGCCGCGCTCCGTCGAGGCGCAGGTTGCTCGCGCCGAAGTCCCCGTGCACCAGGCCGTACTGGTCGCGCCCCGTCGGAAGCGCTGCCAGCGCGTCGCGCAGCGCATCGTGCTCGCGCCGTACCTCGGGCGGCTCCGTCTCGAGGATGCCTGAAGCGAGTGCCCACGCGTGCTCCTCGTGCCAGTGCAGCCGCTCCGGGCCGGGCGCGCGGTAGGCCCGCGCCGCGGTGTGCAGCGCGCCGAGGAAGTGGCCGCGCGCCCGGAAGTGCGCCGCGTCGGGCGGCGGCCGCGCGGGGATCTCGCGTCCCGGCGCCTCGTCGAACGCCGCGGCGTGCGTGTCGACGCCGGCGAGCGGGACCGCCACGAGGTGCTGGCCGCCCGGGGCGGGGCGCGGTCGCGCGACCGGGAGGCCGCGGTCCGCGAGGTACGAGACGAAGTCGATCTCCGCGCGGAGCTGCGCCTCGTCCCGGTGCTTCGGGTGCGACAGCCGCACGAAGATCGTCTCGTGCCCCACGGCGGCGCGGACCACGACGTTCTCCGAGGCGCCGACGACCCGGGCGCTGTCGGGGTCCGCGCCGAACGCCGCGGCGGCGCGCGCCGCCGCCGTCGCGTCGACGAGGTGCAGCCAGTGCGCCGCCCCGATCGCCCCGCTCACGCGCCCTGGAGGACGAGCTCCATCGCGGCGGCGAAGTCGCGCCACTGCGCGCGCTCCTCCTCGAGCTGCCGCCGGCCGGCGGCGGTGAGCGAGTAGAACTTCGCGCGACGCCCCTCGGGGCTCACCCCCCAGGCGGCGCGGATCAGCCCGCGGTCCTCGAGGCGGTAGAGCGCGGGGTAGAGCGAGCCCTGGTTCACCTGGAGGGCGTCGCGCGAGAGCTGGCGGATGCGCTTCGAGATCCCCCAGCCGTGCAGCGGCGCGAGGCTCAGGCTCTTCAGCACGAGCAGGTCGAGGGTGCCCTGGAGCAGGTCGGTGCGGTCGCGCATGGCGGGGCCCTGTGTGGAGACGTCTCTCGTCGCCCGGACGATGCGGTGCTTGTTGTCGGACGTCAAGGCAACCGCCCAACCCTCCGGCGGCCGGCCGCGTCTACCGGACGAGGCTTGACAGGCGTCGCCTCACGACGCACCGTGACGGAACCTTGTTGTCGAACATCTAGGTATCACGCCGGAGGCAGGGATGCGCGGGATCGAACGCATCGGCAGGCGGCTGCGCGTGTGGCTCGACCGGGGGAGCGTGGAGCGCGAGATGGACGACGAGATGCGCCTCCACCTCGAGCTCGAGGCCGAGGAGCGCGTGCGCGCCGGGATGCCGCCCGAGGCGGCGCGCGCGGCGGCGCTCCGCGACTTCGGCGGCGTCGAGCGGTTCAAGGAGGAGGCGCGGGACGCCCGCGGCGGGCGCGCGCTCGACGACCTGGGGGCGGACGTCCGCTACGCCCTCCGCGGTCTGCGACGGAGCCCCGGCTTCGCGCTGACCGCGGCGCTCACGCTCGCGCTCGGCATCGGCGCGACGTCGGCGGTGTTCAGCGCGGTGCACGCCGTGCTCCTCGCTCCGCTGCCGTACCCGGCCCCGGAGCGCCTCGTCCGGGTGCACATGCAGTTCTCCCCGAGGAACCGCGGCGGGATCTCGGTCGTCGACTGGCTCGCGATCCGCGACCAGCAGCGCAGCTTCGAGTCGGCGGCGCTGTACCGCGGCGGCGGGGCGGCCGCCTCCATCGGCGGGCGGGCCGAGTGGGTGTCGACGGGGCGCGTGACGGCCGACTTCTTCCGGACGCTCGGCGTGACCCTCGCGCGCGGGCGGGGCTTCCAGAAGGGGGACGACGCGCCGGGCGCGCCGCCCGTCGTCGTCGTGAGCGAGGGCTTCTGGCGCCGGCACTTCGGCGAGGGCGACCCGATCGGTCGCACGCTCGTCCTCGACCGCGTGGCGCACACCGTCGTCGGCGTGCTGCCGGGCGGGGAGCAGCGGCACGCGGGGCTGCGGGCGGAGGTGTGGCCGATCCTCCAGCCGGCCACGCCGACGCGCCGCGGGCCGTTCGGGTCCGCGGCGGTCGCGCGCCTGCGCGAGGGCGTCACGCTCGACGCCGCGGCTCGCGACCTCGCCGCGATCAGCGTACGCATCTTCCCCATCTGGCAGACCAGCTTCCAGGGGAAGGCGGCGCGCCTCGCGCCGATGCCGCTCCGGGACGCGATCGTCGGCAACGCGTCGCGCGCGCTGGCCGTGCTCGCGGCGGGCGTCGCGCTCGTGCTCCTCATCGCGATCGCCAACGTCGCCAACCTCGTGCTCGTGCGCGCCCTGGGCCGCGCGCGCGAGATGGCGGTGCGCACCGCGCTCGGCGCCGGGCGCTCGCGCCTCGCGCGCATGCTGCTCACCGAGAGCCTCGTGCTCGGCGCCGTCGGCGGCGTCGGCGGCGTCGCGGTGGCGGTGCTGGGGCTCGCGGCGCTCAACAAGGCCGGCCCGCAGCTGCCGCGCCTCGACGAGGCGCATCTCGACGTGCGCGTGCTGCTGTTCACGCTCGGGGCGGCGCTCGCGAGCGGCCTGCTCGTGGGTCTCTACCCGCTGGCGTTCGGCGTGTCGCGGTCGCTGGGGGCGACCATGCGGAGCGGCGACCGGCGCACGGGCGCCACGCGCGGCGCGCGCGTCTTCCAGGGCGCGCTCGTCGCGTCCGAGTTCGCGCTCGCGGTGCCGCTGCTCGTGGGGGCGGGCCTGCTGCTCCAGTCGTTCCTGCGCCTCCAGCGCGTGGACCCCGGCTTCGACGCGCGGAACCTGCTCGCGGCGCAGATCACGCTGCCCACGACCGCCTACGGCGACGCGGCCGCGATGGAGCGCTTCTGGGAGGAGGCGCAGCGCCGCGTCCGGCGGATCCCGGGCGTGATCGAGGTGGGGCTCACGAGCACGCTGCCGCCCGACAACGGCGGCGACGTCAACAACTTCGACCTGCTCGACCGCCCCGTCGAGCCGGGCGTCGCGGAGCCGGTCGCCCCGTGGGCGATGGTCACGCCCGAGCTGTTCCCCGCGCTCGGCATTCCCCTGCTGGAGGGTCGGGCGTTCGGGCCGCGCGACGACGCCGACGCGCCCCCGGTCGCCCTCGTGAGCCGCACGTGGGCCCGGCGCTTCTTCCCGAACGAGACGCCGATCGGCAAGCGGATGTACTCCGGCGGCTGTCGCGAGTGCCCGCCGACGACCGTCGTGGGGATCGTGGGCGACGTGAAGTACCTCGGGCTCGCCAACGACGCGGACGCGGTCTACCAGCCGGTGCGGGGCGCCGGCTTCTCGTCGATGTTCCTGGTGGTGCGGACGGCGACCGCGCCCGCCAGCCTCATCGCGGCCGTCCGGGAGAGCATCCACTCCATCGACCCGGAGGTCCCGCTCCGCGACCTGGCTCCGATGGAGGATCGGCTGTCCGAGTCCGTGGCCGACCCGCGGCGCCTCACGTGGCTCCTCGGCGGCTTCGCCGCGGCGGCGGTCGTGCTCGCCGCGCTCGGGGTGTTCGGCGTGATGTCGTACGCGGTCGCGCAGCAGCGGCGCGAGATCGGCGTCCGCATCGCGCTCGGCGCCGACGCGCGCACGGTCGTGGCGATGATCGTGCGCCGCGGCCTCGCGCGCGCGCTCGCCGGCCTCGCCGTGGGGCTCTTCCTCGCGCTCTACGGCACGCGACTCCTGCGCGCGATGCTCTTCGACGTGAGCGCGACGGACCCCGCCACGATCGTCGGGGCGCCGCTGCTGCTGCTCGTGGTCGCGGCGCTCGCGTGCTGGCTGCCCGGGCGGCGGGCGGCGCGCATCCATCCGGCGGAGGTCATCGCGGGCGAGTGAGGGGAGGCGCGGACCGGCGGTTCGTCACGCCCCCGGTCCGCCCCGCCCCTCGCCCGCGCCGGCTCGCGCGCCGGGCCGTACATTCGCGGCATGAGCACACCCCTCCCGCCCTCGGCGCGCGCTCCGGACACGCGGCTCCTCTGGCTCGTGGGCTTCGCGGCGTGGACCGCGCTCACCTTCCTCTCCATCTCGGAGACGGCGCTCTCGCTCGCCTATCGCGGCGAGCCCGTGCACTGGGGGACGCTCATCGCCTGGCGGGCGATCGACTGGTACACGTGCGCGCTCTTCGTGCCGCCCTTCCTCTGGCTCGTGCGGCGGGCACCGCTCGAGCGGCGCGCGTGGAAGCGCCGCGCGCCGCTGTACGTCGCCGTCACGCTCGCGGCGACGCTCGCCAAGTACGCGGTGATGGTCCCCATCCAGCGCGAGCTGTTCGACGCCGACCGCACGTTCGGCGCCGTGCTCGCCGGGAACGCCATCACGGAGCTCATGACGTACTGGGCGGTGGTCGGCGTGCTGCACGCGCTCGAGTTCTACCGGCGCTACCGGGAGCGCGAGGCGCTCGCCCTCCAGCTCCGCGCGGAGCTCGGCGAGGCGCAGCTCCGCGCGCTGCGGGCGCAGCTCAACCCGCACTTCCTCTTCAACACGCTCAACGCCGCCACCGCGCTCCTCCACCGCGACCCTGACGCCGCGGACGCGATGCTCACCCGCCTCGGCGAGCTGCTGCGCCTCACGCTGCGCGACGGGCCCGGGCACGAGACGCGGCTCCGCGACGAGCTCGCGCTCCTCGAGCGGTACCTCGAGATCATGCGCGTGCGCTTCGCCGACCAGCTCACGGTGACGTGCCGGGTGCCGGCGGAGCTCGAGGACGCGATGGTGCCGACGTTCGTGCTGCAGCCGCTCGTCGAGAACGCGCTGGAGCACGGCGTCGCGCGCCTCGACGGCCCGGGGCACGTCGAGATCGCCGCGCGGCGCGAGGGGGAGAGCCTCGTCCTGGCCGTGCGCGACGACGGCCCGGGCGGCGCGGCCGGGAGCGGCGACGGCGACGGGATCGGCCTCTCGAACACGCGCGGGCGCCTCGCGCAGCTCTACGGCGCGGGCGCGGTGCTCGCGCTCCGCCGCGCGGCGGAGGGCGGCACCGAGGCGGAGCTCCGGCTTCCGCTGCGCCGCGCGGTCGCGTGAGCGCCGCGCGCTCCCGGGACGCCGCGCGACCGGCGCGCCGAGTGGTCGTCGCCGACGACGAGGCGCTCGCGCGCGAGCGGCTGCGGCAGCTCGTCTCGCGCCACCCGGGGTGGGAGGTGGTGGCCGAGTGCCGCAACGGGCCGCAGGCGGTGGAGGCGATCCTCGAGCAGCGGCCGGACGTCGTGTTCCTCGACGTGCGCATGCCCGGGCTCGACGGGCTCGAGGTGGCGGAGGCCATCGCGGGCTCGGAGGGCGCCGAGGCTCCTGCGGTCGTCTTCGTGACGGCGTACGACGCGTTCGCGCTGCGGGCCTTCGAGGTGAGCGCGGCGGACTACCTCCTCAAGCCGGTGGACCGCGACCGGTTCGCGCGCACGATGGCACGCCTGGAGGCGCGGCTCGCGGGCGCCGGCGACGGCGGCGCGTCGGCGGTCGCGATGGACGCGCTGCTCGCGCGGCTCGGCACGGCGCCGCGCTACGCGCAGCGCTTCCTCGTGCGCTCGCCGAAGGGCTACTACTTCGTGCAGGCGGACGACGTCGAGTGGGTGGAGGCGGAGGGGAACTACGCGGCGCTCCACGCGCAGGGTCGCGTCCACCTCGTGCGGCAGACGATGAAGGCGCTCGAGGCGCGGCTGGACCCCTCGCGCTTCGTTCGCGTGCACCGCTCGGCCATCGTGGCCGCGGAGCGGATCGAGCGCGTGGAGCCGCTCGGGCATGGCGAGTACCGGCTGCACCTGCGCGGCGGCGTGCGCGTGGACAGCGGCCGCGCGTACGGCGCGCGCGTGCAGGCGCTGCTGCGGGGCTGAGCGGGCGCGGCGCTCCGTCACGGCGCCGGCGCGGTCCGTCACTCCGGCGTTGCCCCGGGCGGGCGCGCGGCCGATGGTGGCGTGGCAGGCCCGTCCCGCCGCGTTCACCCTCGGAGCCACGCATGCCGCGCATCGCGCCCATCCTCGCCGTCTTTCTGACCCTCGCACCGCAGGCCGCGCGCGCGCAGAGCGCGGCCGACACCGCCGCCATCCGCGCCGCCGCGCTCGACTACATCGAGGGGTGGTACGCGGCCGATGGCGCGCGCATGGAGCGCGCGCTGCACCCGGAGCTCGCCAAGCGCAACGTCGTCACCGATGCGCAGGGGCGGAGCCGCCTCACCCAGATGAGCGCGATGAGCCTCGTGCAGGGCGCGCGCCGAGGGGGCGGCTCGGACATCCCGGTGGCGCAGCGGAAGAACGACGTCCGCATCCTCGACGTGTACGGCGGCGCGGCGAGCGTGCGCGTCACCGCGGCATCGTGGGTCGACTACATGCACCTCGCGCGGGTGAACGGGCGCTGGGTGATCCTGAACGTGCTGTGGGAGAATGGGCCGCCGGAGGAGAGGCGATGAATCGCGCTCTCGGCTCTCGGCTGTCGGTCCTCGCGAGCCTGCTGGCGCTCTCTGGCGCTCCCCCGCCATCGCGCCATTGGAGCGTTGCGCCCAGCGCGACGGCCGACACGAGCGGCTCGGGATGGAAGCTCGCGCGCATCGAGCTCGGCGTCGTCGCGCTGCCGGACAGCGAGACCGTGCGCGTCGCGGGCGCGCTCACGGTCACCGCGCCCGCCGGCGGGTCGCTCGGTCCCGCGCTCGCCGTGGCGTCCGGGGGGATGCGGCTCGAGTCGGTGGAGGCCGCGGGCGCGAGCGTCACGCTCTCGACCGGCGGCGACACCGCGCGCGTGCGGCTCGCGGCGCCGGCGGACTCCGGGGCGGCCGTGGTCGTGCGCTTCCGCTCGCGCGCCCGGCAGCCGCGCGTCGCGCGCAGCGTCGCGCTCGGCCGCGAGGGGGCGTTCGCATCGTGGTACGGGAACTGGTACCCGTGGCTCGCCGCGACGAAGGGGCGCGACCCGTCCATCAGCGCGCGGGGCACGCTGCGGCTCACGGTCCCCGCCTCGTGGAGCGGCCTGTCGAACGGCCGGCTCGTCGACAGCACGGTGAGCGGCGGCGTGCGGCGCGAGCGGTGGGAGAGCGCGCAGCCGCTCGCGTGGAGCTTCATCGCCGCGCCGTACGTCGTGACCCGCCACCGGGTGGGCGCCACCGACGTCGCCATTCATCTCATGCCGAGGCAGGCGGGCAAGGCGGGCGCGTTCGCGGCGGCGGTCCCGCCGATGGTCGCCGTCCTCGAGAAGGCGTACGGGCCGTACCCCTTCGGCACGTTCGGCGTCGCGGCCATCCCCGCCGGCATCGCGCCGCCCGGGATCGGCGGACGCTCCGAGCAGGGATACTTCCTCGCGCACGAGCACGCGCTCGACGCCGACACCGTCGACGTGCCGCTCTTCGCGCACGAGCTCGCGCACATGTGGTGGGCGAACACGGTCCTCTCCGACCCGCCGGGCGACGACATGATGGACGAGGGGATGGCCAGCCACGGCGCGTCGCTCGTCGTGGAGGCGCGCCACGGGCGCGCCGGCATGCGCGCGTACATGCGTGACGGCTCCGTCCCCAACAGCGCGCACACCTTCTTCCACCTGTGGCGCATCGGGGCGGACGAGCCGCTCATGAACGACTTCGCGACGCTCCCGTCGTACTCCAAGGGCGCGTGGTTCTACGAGATGCTCCGCGACCGCGTCGGCGACTCGACGTACTTCGCGGTGCTCCGCCGCTTCGTCCGCGACTACGCCGGCCGCAGCGCCACGCTCCCCGACCTCCGCGCCGCCTTCCTCCAGGCGGTCCCGCCCGACAGCGCGCGGGAGCTCACGAGGTTCTTCGCCGACTGGCTCGACCGCGCCGGCGCGCCGGTGCTCGACGTGCGCTGGTCCGCCGCCACGCTCGGCGGCCGCCCCGCCGCGCGCGTCGAGGTCACCCAGCGCACGCGCCCCTACCGGCTGCCTCTCGACGTCGACGTCGCATCGCGCGGCGGCGCGCTTCGCAGTCGCGTGCTCCTCGCCGACTCGGTGCAGGCGTTCGTGCTGCCCGCGCGTGGCGCCCCGACGGCCGTTCGGCTCGACCCCGAGCATCGCCTCATGCTGTGGGAGCCGGAGTACGGGCCCGTCCCCGGCGTGACGCGCCCGCTCGACGCGGCCGCCAGCCGCGCCTGGCTCCGGGACGAGCTCTCGTGGCTGCGGCGGATGTACGGCGCGGGCCGCGTGAGCCTCGGCGTGGTGCGCGGCCACCGCGTCGCGTGGACGGCCACCGCCGGCGACTCCGCACGGCCGTGGCCACTCGGGGACTTCGCCGCGTCCGCGCGGCAGCTCGACCCCGCACGCTTCGCGCGCGACACGGCGGGCGCGAGCGTGGCGTCGCTCGCGGCGCTCTGGGCGGACGCGCTCGCGGCCGCGGCCGGCCGGGGCGGAACGCGTGCGAGGCCGGAGGCCGCGCGCGCGATGCTCGCCGCGGGCGACAGCCTCGCGGGCGACCCGTTCGGCGCGACGCGCCGCGGCGGTCTCGGCTTCCGTCTTCTCACCCGGGCCGGTGCCGTGCGCCTATCGTACGTGGACGCTGGCAGCGGGCGCACCCTCGTCCTCCTGGGCTACCCCGACGCCGGCGCGGGCTGCGTCGTCGTCACCGACGACGAGCGCTCCGGCGTGGCGCTCGCGACGCAGGTGGCGCAGCGGGTGGCGGTGGTGGAGGGGTGGCCGGGTGTGCGGCCCTGACGGGCCGCGGTTTTCCACTCCGCACGGCGCAGCGCCGCCCTACGCGGCCGGCAGCGTCACCGCGAACGTGCTCCCTTTCCCATGCACGCTCTCCGCCGCGAGGTCGCCGCCCATGCCGCGCGCGAGGTCGCGGCTGATCGCGAGGCCGAGCCCCGTGCCCTCGACCGGGCTGTTCAGCGTGCGGCCGATCTGCACGAAGGGCTCGAAGATGCGGGACAGGTGCTCCTCGGGAATGCCCCGTCCGGTGTCGCGCACCAGGATGCGCACGTGGCCGTCGGCCGCCTCGCACGCGATGGTGATCTCGCCGCCCGGCTCGGTGAACTTCACCGCGTTGGAGAGGAGGTTGAGGAGGATCTGCCCGAGCTTCTCCGCGTCGGCGCGCACGGCGAGCGCGGAGGGGCATGCGCTCACCGTGAAGCGCAGCCCCTTCGCGCGCACCTGCGGGAGGATGAACGGCTCCACCCCCGCGACGGCGCCGCGCACGTCCACCGGGCGCACGTCGTACTCGACGGCGCCGGCCTCCAGGCGTGCGTAGTTCAGCACTTCGTTGATGAGCGAGAGTAGGTGCTTCTGGCTGCGCTGGATGCGGCCCAGCGCCTCGCGCTGCGCGTCGGTGACCGGGCCGTGGATGCCGAGGTCGAGGAGCTCCGCGTAGCCGGCGATGGCGTTGAGCGGCGTGCGGAGCTCGTGGCTCATCGTCGCGAGGAAGTCGCTCTTCGCCTGGTTCGCCGCCTCGGCCTCGGCGCGCGCGGCCTGCTCCGACTCGTAGAGCCGCGCGCGCGCGATGGCCTGCGCGCACTGCTGGGCGAGCGCGAGGAGGAACGTGCGCAGGTCGGGGTCGAACCGCCGCGCGTCCCGGAAGCCGACGACGATCCCGCCCAGTGCGCCGTCGCCGGCCTCCGCGGGCTCCCCGACGAGCGGGAGGATGGCGACGCTCTCCTGGTCCGCCTCCCGGACCGCGGCGGCGCGCGTCGGGTACGCGGCGACGAGCTCCTCGCGCGTGGCCCACCACTGCGGGCGCGCCGCCCGCACGGCGTCGGTGAGCGCGATGCCGGCGTCGAGCGGCAGCCGCCGCCAGCGCTCCAGCGCGCCGTCCGAGTAGCCGGACCACCCCACCGCCTCGATGCTCGTGCGGTCCGCGCTCACGACGCCGACCCACGTCGTGTCGGCCCCGATGAGCGCCGTCAGCTCGCGCGAGAAGACGTGCCCCACGTCCGACATCGTCTGCACCCGCGCGAGCGTGGAGGTCACGCGCTGCAACGCCTCGGCGCGCCCGCGTGCCGTGCGCTCCGCCTCGTACAGCCGCGCGCGCTCGAGCGCCTGCGCGCAGAGGTCCGCGTACGCCTGCATGAGCCGCCGCTCGTCCTCCGGGAAGGTGCGCGGCCCGTGCAGGCTCACGGTCAGGGCGCCGAGCAGCCGGTCTTCCACGAGCAGCGGGAGCGCCGCCCAGGCGCCGTCGCCCTCCGGGGGCATCATCATGGGCGGTTGGGCGAAGCGCGCCGCCCACTCGGCGCGGCTGCTCAGGAAGACGGGCTGCCGCGTGCGGGCCACGTCGCGCGCCGGGACGGGAGTGTCCACGCGGAAGCGCGCGTAGCGCCGGCGCACGGCCGGGCCGTAGCTCGCGGTGCCGAGCATCGCGAACTCGCGCCCATCCGCGGTGAGCTCCACGACGCCGGCCACGTACGCCCCGAACGCGGCCGCGACGTGGCGGACGACGACGTCCGTGACCTCGTCGCGCGTGAGGACGCGCGTGAGCTCCGCGCTCAGGCGCTGGAGCCGCTCCGTCTGCTCGCGCGCCACGCGCTCCGCGTCGTAGAGGCGCGCGCGGAGCAGCGCCGAGGCGGCGCGAGCGCCGACGAGCTCCAGCAGGGTGACGTCCTCGCCCGTGAAGCGCCGCGCCGCGCGCGTGGACGCGTGCAGGACGCCCAGCACACGCGCCTCGCCCACGAGCGGCACGCCGATCAGGGAGAACGCGTGCTCGCGCAGGTAGGCGCTCACGAGCGCCTCGGGCGCCGGGGTGTCGAGCACGAGCGGCTGGCGCGTCGCGGCGATCTTCCCGGCGAACCCCTCGCCGAGCGGGACGCGCACCTCCGCGGCCACCTCCTCCGGGAGCCCCGCGGACGCGCCGACGCGCAGCTCGGACCCGCGCTCGTCGAGCAGGAGCAGCATGACGGTGTCGGTGCGGAGCGCGTCGCGCACGCCGTCCACCACCTCGTGCAGCACCGCGTCCACCGTGGCGGCCTGGTTGATGCGCTCGCTGATGGCCGCCACGGCGCGCAGCCGCGCGGCCACCCGCTCGGCCGCCTCGCGCGCCGCGCGCTCCGCCTCGAGGAGCTGCCGGCGCTCCTCTTCGGCGGCGGAGGCCGGCTCGGTGGCGCGGGGGTCCGGGGTAGGCGACTGGGTGTGGGACGACTGGCTCATCGGCGACGAATGTGGGAACCGCGCTGGCCGGTCGCAATGACGGGATTGCCTCGCGCGCCGTGGCCACCATCCCGCTCCGGAACCCGGGCACGGTGCCGGACGTACGGCGTGAAGCTGCCGGTGCCGAGCCGCGCCCCACCCCGCCGCCCAGGAGCCCCCGGTGACGTCCGTGATCCAGGACCTCCGCCATGCCTTCCGCTCCCTGCGCGCGAGCCCCGGCTTCGCGCTGGCGGCCGTCCTGTCGCTGGCGTTAGGCGTCGGCGCCAACACGTCGCTGTTCACGGCGCTGTACGCCGTCGCGCTGCGCCCGCTCCCGGTGCGCGACGCGCGCCGCGTCGTCGTGCTCCACCAGGAGACCCGGATCGAGCGCCGCCGCGAGATCCGCGGCTCGCCGCTCCTCTTCGCGTACCCGGAGTACCGGGACTACCGCGACCGGGCCCGCACGCTCGCCGGCCTCGCCGCATACGCGGACGCGCGCTTCACCCTCGGCGGCGCCGCGCCGCTGCCGGTGGACGGCCTCCTCGTCTCGTGCGACTACTTCGCCGTGCTCGGCGCGCCGGGCGGCGGGAGCCCCGTCGTCCTGGGACGGACCTTCACCGCGGACGAGTGCCGCGCCCCCGGCGCCGGGCCGGTCGTCGTGCTGGGGCACGCGCTCTGGCGCACCCGCTTCGGCGCCGACGCCGCCGTCGTCGGCCGCCCGGTCACGCTGAACGGGCACAGGGTCACCGTCGTCGGCGTCGCGGCGCCGGAGGTCGTCGGCACGGCGCCCGGCGCGCCCGCGCTCTGGGTGCCGCTGGAGATGCAGCCGGTGCTCGAGCCCGAGCAGCGGCACCTGCTCGGCGAGGAGGACGTGAGCTGGCTCGAGCTCGTGGGGCGGCTGCGGCCCGGCGCCTCCCTCGGCGACGCGCGCGCCGACCTCACCCGCATCGCCCGCGAGCGCGACGAGGCGGACCCGGGGCGCACGACGCGCCTGGTCGTCAGCCGCGGCGCGCTGCTCGCGGGTCCCGAAGTGTGGAGTCGCGGCCTCCCCATCGCCGCCGGCGTGATGGCCTTCGCCGGCCTCGTGCTGCTCATGGCGTGCGCCAACGTCGCGAACCTGCTGCTCGCGCGCGCCGCCGCCCGCCGGCGCGAGGTGGCCGTGCGCATCGCGCTCGGCGCGAGCCCGCGGCGCATCGTTCGGCAGCTCCTCACCGAGTCCGCGGTCCTGTGCGCCGCGGGCGCCGCGCTCGGCGTGCTCGTCGCCTACTGGCTCCCGCCGCTGCTCGTGGCGGCGCTGCCGGCCGACGGAGTCCGGATCCCCCTCTCGCCCGACCTCGCCGTGCTCGGCTACGCGGCCGCGCTCGCCGCGGCGTGCACCATGATCGTCGGGCTCGCGCCCGCGCTCCAGGCGGCGCGCACCGACGTGTACGCCGCGCTGGGCGGCTCGGGCCTCGCGGGCGGGCGGCGCGGGAGTCCCACCCGCGCCCGCGACGCGCTAGTCGTCGCGCAGGTCGCCGGGTGCATCGTCCTCCTCGTCGGCGCCGCGCTGCTCGCGCGCGGCGTGCGGCGCGGCGAGAGCGCCGACCCCGGTTTCGCCACGCGGCACGTGCTGTCCGTCGCGCTCGACCTCGGCGAGCGCGGCTACACGCCGGAGCGCGCCGCGGCGCTCGACGCCCGCTTGCTGGAGCGGCTCGGCGCGACTCCCGGTGTCGAGGCGGTCGCGCTCGCCGCCCGCCTGCCGCTCTCCGGCCGGAGCGAGACGCAGGTGACGACGGAGGGCCCATCGCCGGCGCGCGACGTGCCCGTGCAGTGGACCGCCGTCTCCGTCGGCTACTTCCGGACGATGGGCGTGCGGCTGGTGCGCGGGCGCGCCTTCGGCGAGGGCGAGGGCGGGGACGCGACCCCGGCGGTGGTGAGCGGGGCCATGGCGCGGCGTCTCTGGCGCGCGGCCGACCCGCTCGGCGCGCGCTTCCGTGCCGGCGACGAGCGCTACGTCGTGATGGGCGTCGCGGCCGACGTGAGCGCCGACCGCCTCGGCGGTCCTGCCGCGGTCGCGTTCTACGCGCCGCCGCGCCCGGCCGACCGGCTCGGCCTGCGCGTCGTGCTCCGCACCGCCGGTGCGCAGCCGGCGCTCGTCCGCGCGCTCCCGGCAATGGTGCGCGACCTCGACCCGGACGCGGCCGTGGCGGTCGAGCGCATCGAGGATGCGCTGGCGAGCGAGCTGCGGCCGGCGCAGGCGGGCGCGACGCTCGCGGCCGCGCTCGGCGGGCTGGCGCTGCTGCTCGCGGCGGTGGGGGTGCAGGGCGTCGTCGCCTACGCGGCGGCGCGGCGCACGCGCGAGCTCGGCATCCGCATGGCGCTCGGCGCCACGCGCCGCGAGGTGGTGGCACTCGTGCTCGGACGCGGCGTCCGACTGGTCGCGTTGGGCGTCGCGGCCGGCGTGGCGGTCGCCGCCGCAGCCTCGCGGCTGCTCGCCGGGCTGCTCTTCGGGCTCGACGCGCTCGACCCGGTGGCATTCGCCGGCACGGCCTCGGGCGTGGCCGCGCTCGCGCTGCTCGCCGCCGCGCTGCCGGCCGCGCGCGCCGCGCGGCTCGCGCCGAGCCTCGCGCTGCGCGCCGAGGCATAACGGGAATCGGGTTCTTCGACGCTGTGAGCGGTGCAGGCACCATGCGTGCGTGCCCGCGGCCCGATCGAGCCGGGAGCCCCGCGGCCCACGAAACACCATGCACCGGACGGCGTGATCTTCTTCGATACAGTGGACGAGCTCGGCCGCGCGGCGCGGGCGGGGCGCCTCGAGAGTCAGGACTGGATCTTCGTCCCGCTCGACTTCCGTCGGGTGGCCGGCGCCGAGGCGTGGGACTCCCTCGGCATCGAGCTCAAGCGCCTGGGCGCGCACGTGCAGGTCGTCCCGAATCTCGCCCGGATCTGCGTCCTCTCCCTGCGGGAGATGAACGAGGGGATGGGGCCAGGCGCCTAACGGCGGCCCTGCGGGCCGCGGATCTCTACTCCTCGCGGCGGCGGAGCTCCTCTCCATCCCGTTCTCTACGTCGCCGCGCTGCGCGCGGCTCGTCGGTACTCTACGTCGGCGCGCTCCGCGCGCCTCGTCGGTTCAGACCGGCCTCCGGCCGGTGGTTGCCGACCAGCAACCGCGAGCGCAGCGAGCCGAGAACCAACGAGCGCCGCGCAGCGGCGCGAAGTAGAGAACCGACGAGCGGCCCGCAGGGCCGCGAAGTAGAGAACCGAGCGCTGAGGAGCCGTGCGCCGAGGGGAGTAGAGAACCGCGGCCCGCAGGGCCGCCGTTAGGCACCTGGCCCCATCCCCTCGTTCATCTCCCGCA
>JBJMNJ010000034.1:0-5552 GCA_045804325.1 Gemmatimonadaceae bacterium | reverse complement strand
GAGGCGCTCCTCGTCCTCGGTGCTGAGTGAGGTCTGGATCACCTCGCCGCCGTACGACTTCACGCGCTCCAGCACCTTGCCGGTCCCGCCGGTCGAGCCGAGCGCGATCAGCGCCGCGCCGCCCCGCGGCAGCTTGGCGGCCAGCGTCTTCATGAACTGGTCGTTGACGCCGACGTCCGACACCTTGCCCGCCACCGCGCCGGTCGCGGCGCCGATCGCCATCCCGAACAGGGGCGCGAGGAACAGCAGACCGATGAGGCCGCCCCACAGCGCGCCGCCCGCGGCGCCGGCGCCGGTCATGCTCACCGCCTGGCGCACCTTGATCTCGCCGTCGGTGCGATGCTCGACCACGACGACGTCCTCGAGCTGGATGAGGTGCTCCTTCGTCGCCTGGACCAACTCGGCGCGGACCTGCTCCGCCGTCCCCGTGTCGGGGTAGGCGATCGCCACCAGCGTGCTCACAGCGCATGCCTCCTTGATTGGAGCTTGACGCCGGCGAGTCTTGCGCTTCGGCGCCGGATCACCTCATGCCGATCGGATGATGTGCGTCAGGCGCGCGCGTCCCGGATCGCGAACGCGCGGGCGATGTCGGTGATCCCGTGCAGCAGCGCCCACGTGCCCGCGAAGACGAGCAGGACGTACGCCCGCTCCACGAAGAACTGTCCGGCGGTCCAGAACCCGGTGATGAGCATCAGGATCCCGGCCGACAGCCCCAGCCACCACAGCGCGTTGCGACCGCGCGCAAGCAGCGCCTCGATCGTCCACCACAGGCCGATCAGCGCGAAGCAGAAGCCCAGCGTGTCGGCGAGTCCGGCGAACGTGTCCTCGGGGTTGAGGAAGACCACGATCCCCGCGCAGATGAACAGCGCGCCGAAAACCACCGACATCCAGTGCAGCGACTCGGCGAACACGGCCTCGAGGACGAGCTGGACGCCGGCGACGACGAACATGCCGCCGAGGATGATGCTCGTCGTCTTGATCGAGGCGCTGTCGAACTGCAGGATCACCAGCGCTGCGACGATCCACGCGATACCGGCCACGAGCCAGATCCACCACAGGCGCGGGCGCCCGAGCCCGAGCGCGACCGCCTCCGCATCGAGGGCCGCCTCATCGGGGGTGACTGCTGTGCCGGCCATGGTTCCCTGCCTCCTCCGTGTCGTTCACGCCACTCGCCGGCACCGACTCCTCGCCGAGCGCGTCGCGCAGCCGCTGTTCCTGCGCGGGCGACAGCCGCGCGCTGAGTGTCCGGACGTCGAGCGCCTCCAGCGCGCCGGCGAGCCGTTCCGCGGACCCGGCCGCGCTCACCGCGAACACGGCCGACGTCCCGGGCGTGATCGCGACCCGCACGTCACGGCCGAAGTGGTCCTCGACGCCGAAGTCCGACAGGCTGCCTGCGAGCGCCCCCGCCGCCGCGCCGAAGGTCGGGCCGGCGAGCGGCGTCAGGAAGATCAGCCCCAGGACCAGTCCCCAGAACCCGCCCCACAGCCGGCCGGGGCGGGTCAGGCCGCCGAGCGGGCGGGTCGAGGGCTTGCGCCGGCCGGGCGGCCAAGTGACGAGCACGGCGTCGTCGACTTCGGCGCGGCCGTCGGTGACGAGCGTCACCATCAGCGGGAGCGCCGCGTCGGCGGCCTCCGGCGTCGCGAAGCACCAGACGGTGAGCGTGTTCATCCGTTCAGCGGCGCCGTCGCATCGGCTTCAGGCATCGATCAGGCCCGCGGCGCAGCCCCGCGTGACGGCCTCGGAACGTGACGAGACGTCGAGCTTGCGGTAGACGGCGAGCGCCTGGGTCTTGACCGTGTTGGTCGACAGGTGCAGGCGCTCGCCGATCTCGCGGAACGACATGTGACTGGGAAGCTGGCGCAGCACGCGCAACTCGGCGTTCGTGAGCGTCGGCCCGTCGCCCGTCGTGCTCGCGGCGAACGCGTCCGCGAGCGCCCAGCCCTCGTGGATCCAGCGGGTCAGCTCCGGAGCGTCGCCGAGGCGGCCGGCGAGGGAGGCGGCGCGGCGGAGCAGGGCGCGCGCGGCCGGGCCGTCGCTGAGCCGGATCTCGGCGCGCGCGAGCCACGCGTGTGCCTCGGCGGCCAGCCATGGCGGCGCGTCGGGCAGGGACGCCAGCAGGCGGCGCGCATCCGCGGCGTCGCAGCGGGCCTGCGCGCTGTCGCCCCGCTGCGCCGCGACGACGGCATAGACGGCAAGCGCGAGGGCGCGGACGGGCTGCGCGCCCGGCACGACGGCGAGCGCCGTCCGCACCCCGCGCGCGTGCTGCGCCGCATCATCCCAGGCCTCCAGGTCCGCGGCGGCCAGCGCAAGCTGTCCATGGGCGAGCGCGGCCGCGACCGGCGTGCCCCCCTCCGCGCCGGCGACCGCGTCATCGAGCAGCGCGGTCGCCGCTGCCCGGTCCCCGGCGAACTGCGCGGCGACGCCGGCGAGCACCAGCGCGAAGCGCCGCCATGTGCTCTCCGGGGCCGCAAGCTCGCACGCGCGCGCCGCGTCGGCGGCGATGCCGGCGACGCCATGCCGGCCGAGGCCGGCGCGCAGCGCGGCGAGGCCCGCAGCCTGCGCCGGTGCGAGCGCTCGCGCCGCGGCATCCAGTGACCGCTCGGCATCGCATGCGCGACCCTCCGCCGTGTGGAACGCCGCGGACGTCAGGGCGAGTGCGGGCTCGGCCATGATCTGGCGCGCAGGGAAGGGGCGCAGCCACGCGCCGAGCATCGCCTCGCGCCCGTCGCCGACACAGCCGCCGGCCAACTCCCACAGCAGCTCGCCGGCGTGCGCGACGTCGCCCCCGGCGGTCGCGTGCCGGATGGCCGCGGTGGGATCGCCGTGTCGCGCATGCCAGGTGGCGGCGCGGCGGTGGAGACGCGACTCGATCTCGGGCTCGAGCCGGGTCAGCTCGGCGCGCAGCATCGCGGTGACCAGCGGGTGGTGGCGGAACGCGACGTCGCAACGGTCGAGCGGCTCGAGCGGCGCGCCCGTGCGGGCGAGCCGCTCGAGGCGGGCGGCGGAGCCTCGCGCGTCGAGCACCGCGTCGCACAGCGGGCCACTGAGCTCGCGCAGCAGCGCGGTGCGGCGCAGGAAGGTCTGGTCGTCGCGGCCCAGCGCGGCGAGTACCTCGTCGCGCAGGTAGTCGGCGACGATCCGGTCGGCTCCGCCGAAGCCGGCGATCGCGACGTCCGCGTCAGGCTGCTCGGCGATCGCCACGGCGGCGAGATAGAGCGCGGCGGGCCACCCCTGCGTGCGCTCGACGAGCCGGTCGACCTGTTCGGCCGTGAGCCTGACGCCGGCCGCAGCGAAGAGCATCGCGGCTTCGAGATGCGTCATCGCGAGGTCACGGGCGGAGATCTCCAGTACCAGCCGGTGCGCGCGCAGGCGGGCGTTCGGCTCACCCGGCACGGTGCGCGACAGCAGGGCCAGCGCCGTTCCGCGCGGGAAGCGGCGGGCGGTGTCGAGCAGCCGCCGCGTCACGTCGGCATCCGCGCGCTGCGCGTCGTCGACGACGATGACGTGTGGCCGCTCGCACAGCCGCGCGTCAGCGACCGCCCGCAGCGCCGCATCGCTCGCGTCGTCCCCCAAGGACACCCACGTGAACGGCCGCTCGTCGCGTCGCGACCATTCGACGGCGAGCGTCGTCTTGCCGTAGCCAGGGGGACCCACGATCAGCACGACGGGCGTCTCGCGGGCGGCGGTCAGGCGGCGGAGCAGGTGCGCCCGCGGCACGATTCCGCCGCGTAGCGGCGGCGGGGGCGCCGACGGCGACAGCGCGTGCGGCGGCGGTCCCACGCGCTCGGGGCGGCGCAGCATGATGGCGGAGGAGTTGTCCGGGCTCACGGCTTCGACGTCTTCGAGAGCCCAGCATCACCGGCTCCGTGCGGCCGGCCAAGGAGGCGCGCACCCGAATGGATGCGCGCACACCACACCGTTGGCAGCGCGCTCGCACCTCACCGCCGCCGCGCGTGCCGTCTCGGATGCGCAGTGGTGTGCGCATCCCCGCCCGAGTCGGGTCGGCGCCCTTGTCGCATCGATGGGGCGGACGGATGCTCCGGCTCATGGCGAAGACCAGCGCGGCGCCTGAGCCCGCGGCGTCACCCTCTGGACCGGCGACCCGGAAGCTGAAGTTCCCGACCGCCTTCACGGTGCTCGCGGCGGTGCTGCTGGTGGTCTGGCTCGCGTCGTTCTTCGTCCCCGCCGGCGCCTACCAGACCGATCCCGAGGCCGGCGGCCCCGTCCCCGGCAGCTACCGCGAGCTGCCTTCCTGCTCGAAGGCGCAGGGCGACGAGCTGTGCGTCGAGACGGCGTTCGACCAGCGCCTGAAGCAGCTGTGGATCGCGCCGCCGAACGGCCTCTACGGCATCGAGAACGACCGCGGGTTCGTGAGCGCCGACGAGACCGGCGCCCTCTACGGCTCGGCGATGATCTTCCTGTTCGTGCTCGCCGTCGGGGCGTTCATCACCGTGACGATGAAGACGGGCGCGATCCAGACCGGCATCGGGCGCCTCGCGCTGCGCTTCCGCCACAGCGGGTCGGTGCTGATCGCGATCCTCATGTGCGTCTTCGCGCTCGGCGGGACGTCGTACGGGATGTGGGAGGAGACGCTCGGGTTCTTCGTCCTGCTCGTCCCCCTGATCCTCGCGCTCGGCTACGACCGCCTGGTGGCGGCGTCGATCATCTTCCTCGGCGCCGGCGCCGGTGTCCTGTGCTCGACGGTCAACCCGTTCGCGACCGGCGTCGCGTCGGACGCCGCGGGGATCAGCCTCGGCGACGGCATCGGCCTGCGGATCGCGATGTGGGTCGTCATCGTCGCGATGGCGGTCGGCTACGTGCTGTGGTACGCGCGCCGCGTGCGCCGGGACCCCGGCGCCTCGATCGTCGGCATCTCGCCGACCGACGCGCAGGACGCGCGCGGCCTGATCGACGACGTCCCGCGCCTCACCGGTCGCCAGAAGCTGATCCTGGCGCTGTTCGCCGGGTCGTTCCTCGTGATGATCTACGGCTTCATCCCCTGGAACGACCTCTGGCAGGAGGGCTGGGGCAAGGACTTCCCGCTGCCGACCTTCGGCGCGTTCTACTTCCCCGAGGCGGCGGCGCTGTTCTTCGTGATGGCGGTCGTGATCGGGCTGATCGCCAAGCTCGGCGAGGAGGGCACGGTCACCACGATCATCGCGGGCGCATCGGACTTCCTGTCGGCGGCGCTGATCATCGTGCTCGCGCGCGGGATCACGGTCGTGATGAAGAACACGTACATGACCGACACGGTCCTGCACTGGATGGAGAACGCGGTCTCGGGCAGTTCGCAGGGCGCGTTCGGCGTGCTGACGCTGATCGTCAACGTGCCGATCGCCTTCCTCGTGCCGTCCTCCTCGGGGCACGCCGCGCTGGTGATGCCCATCCTCGCGCCGCTCGCCGACTTCGCCGGCGTCTCACGCGCCGTGGCGGTCACGGGGTACCAGTCGGCGTCCGGGCTGGTGAACCTGATCACGCCGACGTCGGCGGTGATCATGGGTGGGCTCGCCCTCAGCAAGGTCGGTTACGACCGCTACCTGAGGTTCGTGTGG
>JBJMNJ010000033.1:0-2750 GCA_045804325.1 Gemmatimonadaceae bacterium | reverse complement strand
GGAGCACTTGGCGGGGGGGAGGCGCTTCAAGCTCTCGGTCGTCGTCACGCGCGAGAACGCCGCCCAGCTCGACGCGTTCAAGGCGCTCGCCGACCACTTCGGCGCGCAACTGCGCCTCACCCGGCTGCGGCCATCGGGGCGCGGCGCCGACGTCTGGGACACCCTGCACCCCACGCAAGCCCAACAGCGCGTGGTCTACGACTGGCTGCTCGAACACGGCGACGAGGTGCTGACCGGCGACTCGTTCTTCCACCTCGGCGCGTACGGGCGCTCGCTGCCCGGGCTGAACCTGTGCGGCGCGGGGCGCGTGGTGTGCCTGATCGATCCGGTCGGCGACGTCTACGCGTGCCCGTTCGCCATCCACGAGACGTTCCTGGCCGGCAACGTGCGCTCGGGCGGCGGCTTCACGGACGTTTGGCGCGAGTCGGAGCTGTTCCGGTCGCTCCGCGAGCCGCAGTCGAGCGGCGCGTGCGCGAGCTGCGGGATGTTCGACGCCTGTCGCGGCGGCTGCATGGCCGCGAAGTTCTTCACCGGCCTGCCGCTGGACGGGCCGGACCCCGAGTGCGTGCTCGGGCACGGCGAGGCGGCGCTCGCGGTGCGCTCGGCGGCGCCGCCGCGGCCGTCGGCCGACCACTCGCGGCTGCGGCCCTGCGCCGAGTCGCCGGTGTGATGGCGAGCGGCTGGTTCGAGTCGGTCGCGGAGGCGGAGCGGCGCGCGCGGCGCGTCCTGCCCCGCTCGGTCTACAAGGCGATCCTGGCGGGAACCGAGCGCGGCCTGACGTTGACCGACAACGTCGCGGCGTTCTCGGAGCTCGGCTTCGCGCCGCACGTGGCCGGCCTCACCGGGGATCGGGAGCAGTCGACCACCGTCATGGGGCAGGCGATCTCCCTGCCGGTGGTGATCTCGCCGGTGGGCGTGCAGGCCGTCCACCCGGAGGCCGAGCGGGCCGTCGCGCGGGCGGCCGCCGCGCGCGGGACCGCGATGGGGCTGAGCGGCTTCGCGAGCACGCCGGTCGAGGAGATCGTCGCCGTGAACCCGAAGACGTTTTCGCAGCTCTACTGGGCGGGGCCGCGAGAGGCGATCGCGGCGCGCGTCGAACGGGCAGGAGCGGCCGGCGTGGCGGGATTGATCGTCACGCTCGACTGGACGTACGCGCACGCGCGCGACTGGGGCAGCCCGACGATCCCCTCCGCGCTCGACCTGCGCACGATGGCGCGCTTCGCGCCCGAGGTGCTCCTGCGGCCGGTGTGGATGGCGCGCTGGGCGAAGTCGGGGCGCGCGCCGGCGCTCGAGGTGCCGAACATGGTCGCCGCCGGCGCGCTGCCCCCCGCGTTCTTCGCCGCCTACGGCGAGTGGATGCAGACCCCGCCGCCGTCCTGGGAGGACCTGCGCTGGCTGCGCTCGCTGTGGGACGGCCCGTTCATGCTCAAGGGCGTCATCCGCGTGGACGACGCCCGGCGCGCGGTGGAGGAGTGTGGCTTCACGGCGCTGTCGGTGTCCAACCACGGGGGCAACAACATGGACGGCACGCCCGCGTCGATCCGCGCGGTCGCCGCGGTGGCCGAGGCGGTCGGCGACCGGGCCGAGATCCTGCTCGACGGCGGCATCCGCCGCGGCGGCGACGTGGTCAAGGCGCTGGCCCTGGGGGCCCGCGCCGTCATGATCGGCCGCGCCTACCTGTGGGGGCTGGCCGCCAACGGGCAGGCGGGCGTGGAGAACGTGCTCGACATCCTGCGGTCGGGGATCGACTCGGCCCTGCTCGGTCTCGGCCACGCCTCGATCCACGAGCTGACCCCCGACGACGTCGTCATCCCGAGGGACTTTGCCCGCCGCCTGGGCGCTGGATGAGGTCACCACGCGCGCGGTGACCGGCGCGCTGCTCGCGGTGCCGCTGGGCGCGACCGAGCAGCACGGCCCGCACCTGCCGCTCGGCACCGACACCGTCATCGCGCGGGCGCTCGCCGCCGGTCTCGCGGAGGCGCGGGACGGCGTCGCCGTGGCGCCCGCGCTGCCCTACGGCGCGAGCGGCGAGCACGCGGGCTTCGCGGGGACGCTCTCGATCGGCCGCGAGGCGCTGATCACCGTGCTGGTCGAGCTCGTGCGGTCCTCTCCGTTCGCCCGCACGCTGTTCGTCAACGGTCATGGCGGAAACCTCGAGCCGCTCGCCGCCGCGGTGCGCCAGCTGCGCGACGAAGGCCACGACGTCTGGGCCTGGGCGCCGGCCTGGGGCGGCGACGCCCACGCGGGCCGCATCGAGACCTCGCTCCTGCTCGCGCTCGAGCCGCACCTGGTGGGCGAGGCGCGCGAGCGGGGCAACACGGAGCCGCTGCGCGCGTTGCTGCCGCGCCTGCGCGCCGAGGGCGTGCGCGGCGTGGCGCCGAACGGCGTCCTCGGCGACCCGACCGGCGCGAGCGGGGAGGAGGGCCGCGCGCTGCTGGCGGCGGCGATCGCGGACCTGCGGGCGTTCGTGGCGAACCTGCCGCGGATGGCGGCGGGCGGCGAGATCGCGTCCGCGGCGCACGGCGCCGCCACGCGCGGCGAGGTCGCGCGGTGACGCGGCCCCGCTCGATGACCTCGTCGCGGACCCGCCTCGCGCGGCAGCGCTCACGGCTGCCGCTCGGCGGGCGCTCGCGAGGCGTGGCGCTCGTCACGGGTGCGGCCCGCGGCATCGGGCAGGCGACGGTGCGGCGGCTCTCGTCCGACGGCTGGAACGTCATCGCGGTCGATCGCGGCGCGGACGATCCGCGGCT
>JBJMNJ010000032.1:0-21257 GCA_045804325.1 Gemmatimonadaceae bacterium | reverse complement strand
GGCGTCGGCGCGAACGGCGGGCGGCAGCCCGCCGCGGCGCCGCGGCCGCGCGCGCGACCGGAGCCCGAGGAGGCGCCGTACGTCCGCCACCTCGAGAGCGCCGCGCCGGGTCCGGCGGCGCGCGGGCGGCGCGGCGCCCACGTGCTCACCGTCTCCTCCGACGCCGAGACGCGTGTGGGCCTCGCCGTCCTGCTCGAGGCGGAGGGGTACACCCACTCGGCCCCCGTCGGCCTGCACGCCGCGATCGCGGCGGAGCACGCGGAGCGTCCGGACCTCCTGGTGCTCGACGTGGGATGCGACGCGCCGCAGACGGCGCTGCTCTTCGCCGCGGCGCGCGACACGCGGCGCGGGCCGCCGGCGGTGTTCCTCGTGCCGCCGGACGGCGGCGCCGACCTGCCGGGCTTCCGCGCCGGCACGGACTGCATCGTCGCCCGGCCGCTGTCCCCCGCGCTCGTCCTCGGGGCCGTGCGGCGCCTGCTCGCCGCCGGGAATCCCGAACGGCCGGCGCCCACCGGCGCGCGCTATCGCGTCGGCCCCGTGGAGCTCGACGTCGCCCGCGGGATCGTGACGCGCGACGGCGTCGACGTCCGGCTCTCGCCCACGCTGCTCCGCGCGCTCGTGCAGCTCGCGCGGGCGGAGGGGCGGGTGGTCTCCCGCCGGGAGCTGTGGCGCGCGGTGTGGGACGCGGATGCGCGCGCCCCGACGCGCACCATCGACACCTGCATCCACGCGCTGCGGCGAGTGCTGGAGGCGGACCCCGCGCACCCGGCGGTGCTGATCACGTACAACCGGCGCGGCTACCGGCTGATCTGCGAGCGGGTGGAGTAGGGTGCGCGCCGCGCTCGCGCTCCTCGCGTGCGCGCCGACGGCGGCGCTCGCGCAGCCGGTGCGCGTGAACGGCGCGGTGCGCGACGCGCTCACCGAGGCGCCGGTGCCGGGCGCGGAGGTGACGCTCGCGCGGGAGGACGGGCGGCGGGCGGCGGCGGCGATCAGCGACAGCGCCGGCGCGTTCACCCTCCGCGCGTCCGGGCGCGGGCGGTACACCGTGTCGGTGCGGCGGATCGGCTACGAGCCCGCGCGCACCGCGACCTTCGACCCCGCGATGATCGCCGACGGGGCGCTCGAGGTGCGGCTCCAGCCGACGGTGCAGCTGCTCGACACCGTGACGGCGAGCGTGCCCGTGCCCCAGCACCTCGTGGCCTTCGAGCGCCGGCGCCAGCGCAACACGGGCACGTTCTTCACGCGCGACGACATCGCCCGCCGCGGCGACCCGCCGCTGCTCGACCTGCTGCGGGCGGCCCCGGGGGTGCTGATCACGGGGTCGGGGCGCACGGTGACGGTGAGCCTCACGCACTCGCCGAACCTGCGCAACTGCCAGCCGGTGCTCTTCCTCGACGGCGTGCGCACGAACCGCTCGGCGGACTCGCCCGACCGCGTCTCGTCCCTCCTCCAGTCCCTGAGCGCCCGCACGGTGGACGGCGTGGAGGTGTACTCGGGCCTCTCGCGCGTGCCGGCCGAGCTCGGCGGCAGCGAGGCGCGGTGCGGGGCGATCGCGGTGTGGACGCGGACGGTGTCCCGCTAGGCGGCTCGTCCCCGGCTCACGCGCTCCGTCCCCCGCGCCCGGCCCGCATGTACGGAGCGCGTTAGGCGAGCGTCCGGAGCGCGCGCAGCATCGTTCAAGCTCGCGCGCAACCTGTCCGGGTAATCTGCGCGTTCCGCCGCAGGCGGCGCGGGGACGCCGCGCCGTGCGGCCACGTCCGCATACACTCGCAGGGAGGCAGGGGCAGATGCACACACTTCGTCGACGGTTGGTCGTTGCGGCGATCCTCGGGTCGGGTGCGCGCGGCCTCGGCGCGCAGGCGCAGCCGGCGCCGGGGACGACCATCACCGGGCGCGTCACCTCGGAGCAGGGGCAGCCCCTGTACGGCGCCAACGTCTACATCACCGAGATGAACGTCTCGGTGGGGACCAACGAGGCGGGCAACTACCGCATCGTCATCCCGGCGGCGCGCGTGTCGGGGCAGACCGTGCAGCTCCGCGTGCGCTCCGTGGGCTACACCCCGCAGACCCGGGCGGTCACCCTCGCCGCGGGCGCGCAGACGGCGGACTTCACCCTCCGCGCCGACGTCACGCAGCTCAGCGCAATCGTCACCACCGGCGTGTCCGCGGCCACCGAGCAGATCAAGGTGCCGTTCACGGTGACGCGCATCGACTCGGCGCAGATGCCCGTGGTGGGCACGAACGCCCTCCAGCAGCTCCAGGGCAAGGTGCCCGGCGCGACGATCATCTCGGGGTCGGGGCGCCCGGGCGCCTCGCCCACGGTGATGCTCCGCGGGCCGACGTCGCTCAACGCCACCGACCGCGACCAGGGCCCGCTCTACGTCGTGGACGGCGTGCTCGTGCGCGGGCAGCTCCCCGACATCGCGCCCAACGACATCGAGAGCATCGAGGTCGTGAAGGGCGCCGCGGCCGCGTCGCTCTACGGCTCGCGCGCCGGCGCCGGCGTCATCAACATCACGACGAAGTCCGGCAGCTCGGGCGAGGACCGCGTCACCTACGGCTTCCGCACCGAGGTCGGCGGGAGCGACATCGAGCGCGAGGTGCCGCTGGCGCAGCGGCACTTCCTCGCGATGGACCTCACCGGCAGCTACTTCTGCACGACCGAGACGTCGGGCGGCTCGCCCTGCGCCCGCCTCGTGGACATGGACGTCGAGCGGCGGCGCGTCAACGAGAACGGGCAGGACTTCTCGAGCCCGCCGGTGAGCTTCCGCAACGACGTCGGCATCGCGCGCGCCGCGAACTTCCAGCAGCTCACGGGCCTCTACCAGACGGCGAGCTGGCCGACCGTGTACGACCCCATCGCGCAGGTGTCGAAGCCGTCGGCGTTCGTGAACGCGGACGTCGACATGCGCGGGAAGGTCGGCGGCAGCACGGGCTTCTTCGCCAGCGCCGGCAGCTCGCGCCAGCAGGGCGCGCTGCGCTACCTCGACGGGTACCAGCGCTACTCCGGGCGCCTCAACATCGACCACCGCTTCAGCGACCTCGTCACGTTCAGCGCGCAGACGTTCTACTCGCACTCCACCGACGACGGCGGGCGGCAGGACCAGAGCACGCAGTCCGGGTGGTTCTCGCTCACGCGCACGCCGGCGTACGTGAACCTGCTCACGCGCGACCCGCAGGGGCGGCTCTACATCCGCTCCAACGTGCTGAACCAGGGCTCGCAGAACGCCAACCCGCTCTACGCCGTCGAGAACGACAAGCTCTTCATCGAGCACGGCCGCTTCCTCGGCGGCGGCACCCTCCGCTACACGCCGGTCTCGTGGCTCGAGCTCGACGCGAACGGCGGCTACGATCGCTCCGACTACAACACGGTGCGGGAGCAGGACCGCGGCTTCCGCACGACCACGTCCAACCCCGGCACGGCCGCGGGGCAGATCCTCGAGCGCGGCGGCGACGCCATCGCGTGGAACACCTCCGCGGGCGCCACGGCGCGCAACGAGCCCACGGCCGGGCTGCGCACGACGTTCGGCGCGCGCTACCTCTTCGACTCCGACTACCGCCGCGACGCGAACTGGTCGGGGCAGAACCTCGCCGTGCCGGGCCTCATCACGTCCGACGCCGCCATCGAGGGCTTCGCGATCGGCTCGACGCGGCAGACCGTCCGCCGCCAGGGCCTCCTCGGGACGGCGAACTTCGACATCGCCGACCGCTACGTGCTCGACTTCTCGGTGCGCCGCGACGGCAGCTCGCTGTTCGGCGCGGACGAGCGCTGGGCCACCTTCGGCCGCGCGGCCACGGCGTGGGTGGCGTCGAACGAGCCGTGGTGGTTCGCGCCGCGCGCGATCTCGACGGCCAAGCTGCGCGCCTCCTACGGCACGAGCGGCCAGGGCCCGAGCTACGCGGCGCAGTACGAGACGTTCACCATCGGCACCGGCGGCACGCTCAACCCCGCCACGCTCGGCAACCGGAACCTCAAGCCCGAGAAGAACAAGGAGTTCGAGACGGGCGCGGACCTCGAGCTGTTCCGCAAGGTCGGCCTCGGCGTCACCTTCGCGCGCGCGCTGATCGACGACCAGATCCTGCTCGTGCGTCCCCCGACGGCGTCGGGCTTCCAGAACCAGTGGCAGAACGCCGGCGCGATCGAGAACAAGACGTGGGAGGGGTCGCTGAGCTTCCCCGTGGTCACGCGCGGGTCGTTCGCCTGGTCCACGCGCTTCCTCTACGACCGCACCCGCTCGGTCATCAAGCGCCTCGACGTGCCGCCGTACACCGTCACGATCACGGTCGGCAACCCCTACACGATCTTCCAGATGAAGGAGGGGGAGCGCATCGGGACGTTCTACGGCGTGGACTTCGTGCGGCAGTGCAACCAGCTCCCGTCGGCGTTCCAGGCGCAGTGCGGCGGCGCGGGCGCGCAGTTCCAGCGGAACAACGAGGGCTACATCGTCTGGACCGGCGGGCACAGCCAGGACGAGGGCATCACGAACAACCTCTGGACGTCGCAGCTCGGCGCCGCGAGCTCGCCGTGGGGCGTGCCGGCGACCTGGGGCATGCCGATGGTGCGCCGCGACGACAACACGAGCGGCGCGCTGCAGCTCCCGCTCGGGAACAGCATCCCGGACCACCACCTCGCGTGGGCGCACAACGTGAGCTGGAAGCGCGTCGCCGGCTACGCGCTGCTCGACGGCTACTTCGGCCGCGACGTGTGGAACATCGGCTACCACTGGTCGCTCGGCGACTTCATGACGGGGGGCCAGGACCAGAGCGGCAAGTCGGTGAAGAACGCGAAGCCGATCGGCTACTGGTGGCGTCGCGGGGCCGGCGGCCCGGGGCAGAGCTCGGGCGTCGGCGGGTTCTACGACGTGCTCGGGCCGAACCGCTACTCGGTCGAGGACGGGAGCTACACCAAGCTGCGCGAGGCGCAGATGACGTTCCGCGTCGGGAGCGTCGGCGGCGTCGGCAACTGGAGCGTCGGCCTCGTCGGCCGGAACCTCTACACGTGGACGAAGTTCCGCGGCTTCGACCCGGAGGTCGGCGTGCAGGGGAACAACGGCGTCCCCGGCTCCGGCCTCGCGAGCACGGCGGGCGCCGTCCTCGGCGACCAGCTCAACTCCGCCGTGATCACGGCCATCGCGGGCTACCGGTACCCGAACCCGCGGACGTTCACGCTGCAGCTCTCCTCTTCCTTCTAGCTCCACGCATCGGCGCTCGCGTCCTCGGCCCACCGCCCTCGGCCTTCGGCGGCTGCGGGCCGAGGGCCGAGGGCCGAGGGCCACGACACTGAGCCTCCAGGGCCACGATGAAGCCTAACAAGTTCGGACTCCTGCCATGCGCCGCGCTGCTCGCCGCCCTCGCCTGCGACGAGCCGCTCGCCATCGACAACAAGAACAACCCCGACATCGATCGCGTCTACGCCACCCCTGCCGGCGTGGAGGCCGTGGTCTCGCGCCTCTACCAGCAGGTGTACGTCGGCATGTACAACACGAGCACCTCCATCTGGCCCGCGCTCGCCGTGATGGCGTTCGAGAGCGCGTCGCAGCTCGGCAACTTCGGCATGGGGACGCAGGCGGCGATCCCGCGCGGGCCCATCGACAACCAGCGCGGGAACCGCGAGGAGTCCGAGCACTTCCGCGTGTTCGACGTCTCGTCGCGCAACGCGCGCAGCGCGGCCAACGCCGTCGCGGCGCTCGACCGCTTCCGCGAGAACGGCCAGTCCATCGGCACGGCGCAGCGCGACGCGCGCGCCAAGTCGTTCGCGTACTTCGCGCACGGCTTCGCGCTCGGCAACCTCGCCCTGTTCTACGACTCGGCCGGCGTGCCGCAGCCGGGGATGGGCGCGCAGGAGATCCCGCCGCTCGAGGGGGCGGCCGCGGTGATGGAGCAGGCGCTCGCCTCGCTCGACTCGGCGCTCGCCATCTCGCAGACGGCCGACGCCGCCGGGCTCACAATCCCGAGCGACTGGGTCGCCTCCGTCGGCGGCGGCGGGATGTCGCTCGACCAGTACCAGCGGATGGTGCGCTCGTTCCGCGCGCGCTTCCGCGCGAACGTCGCGCGCACGCCGGAGGAGCGCGCCGCGGTGGACTGGGACAAGGTCATCGCCGACGCCACGACCGGCCTCACCGCCGACCTCCTCGTCAACCAGAGCACCGTGACGGGCTGGCAGATCAACTGGATCTCCCAGGCCGCCGTGCAGGGGTGGCACCAGCTGCCGTACATGGTCGCCGGCATGGCGGACACGTCGGGCGCGTACGACGCGTGGCTCGCCACGCCGCTCGACGACCGGCAGCAGTTCCTCATCAAGACGCCCGACACGCGCTTCCCCTCCGGCGAGACGCGCCCCGAGCAGCAGGCGAAGGCGCCGGGCACGGTGCGGGAGCCGCCCGCGGGCTCGGGGCTCTACATCCGCAACCGCCCCGCCGGCGAGGACACGCCGGCGCAGCCGTGGGGGACGTCGCAGTACGACTACTTCCGCTTCTGGGGCTACACGGCGAAGAACTTCATCGACTACCCCTGGCCGATCATGACGCGCGCGGAGGTCGACCTGCTCGCGGCGGAGGGCTACCTGCGCAAGGGCAACTTCGCCGCCGCCGCGACGCTGATCAACCGGACGCGCGTGCCGCGCGGGCTGCCGAGCGTGGCGGGGATCGCCGACCTCGCGACGCCGGTGCCCGGCGGGCGCGCGTGCGTGCCGCGCGTGCCGGCCGCGCCGAGCTTCACGTCGGCCGTCTGCGGCAACATCCTCGAGGCGCTGAAGTGGGAGAAGCGCATGGAGACGGCGTTCACGGGCTACGGGCAGTGGTTCCTCGACTCGCGCGGCTGGGGCGACCTGCCGCAGGCGACGCCGCTCGACTACCCGGTGCCGTACCAGGAGATGGACGCGCGCGCGCAGCCGTTCTACGACTCGCGCAACCACGCGGCCGCCAAGGGCACGTACGGGGTGTGACGTGACGCGCCGCAGCCGTTCCCATCGCGCGGCGGCGAGCGCCGCGCTCTGCCTCGCCGGCGCGTGCTACACGTACGCGCCGGCCGGGGAGGCACCCGCGCCGGGCCGCCACGTGGCGCTCGACCTGTCGGACGCCGGGCGCGCGGCGGTCGCCGCGGGCGTCGGCACCGGCGCGGAGCGCGTCGAGGGGGAGCTCGTGAGCCGCACGGACTCCCTCGTCACGCTCCGCGTCACCGGCGTGCGCTACCGCGGCGGCGCGGTCACGCGCTGGGCGGGCGAGTCGCTCGCCGTGCGCACGACCGACGTCGCGGTGACGCGCGAGCGCCGCCTCTCGCGCGGCCGCACGGTCGCCCTGGTCACCACCATCGCCGGCGCGCTCGTCGCGCTCGCGGTCACGCAGGACCTCTCGATCTTCGGCTCACCCGGGCGGACGGGGACGGGGACGGGGGGAGGGCCGGATCAGTGAGCGGCCTGCGGCCGCGGTTCTCGGCGCTTCGCGCCGGTTCTCGGCTCGCGCCTGCGGCGCTCGCCGGTTCTCTACGTCGCGCCGCGGCGCGGCGCCGTAGAGAACCGGTTGAAGACGAGCACGACCTGACCCGGAAAAGAAAAACGCGGCCCCCAGGGCCGCCGACCCTCACGGAGCCATACAGATGAGACAGTTCGGTCTGCTCCTCGTGATCTCGCTGGTCGTCGTCGCCTGCCGCGACAACGACGTCACGAATCCCGGGCGCCCCGCGCTCGCCGGCGTGCGCTACATCAACGCGCTGCCCGACACGTTCGACGTCGACATCCGCATGATCGACCAGATCGACTGGTCGGCGACGGCGAACAAGCTCGCCTTCCGCGCGAGCACGGAGTACTTCCCGGTCGAGGCGAAGACGCGCCACATCCGCATCTTCCCGCAGCCGGGCGTCGACCCGGTGAACGGCTCGGACCCGGCCGTCGTCTCGCAGGTGCTGCTCGACACGACGATCACCTTCGAGGCGAACAAGAAGTACACGCTGCTGCTCACCGGCTCGTCTCGCGCGAACACGGAGCACTTCGTCCTGATCGACGACGACGTGCCCGATCCGGGCGCCGACAACGTCCTCGTGCGCGCGGTGAACGCCGGCGTCGCCGGAAACGTCGACGCGTACGTCGTCCCCACGGCCACCACGGCGCCGAATGGGACGCCGACGCTCGGGAACGTCGCGCCGCTCACCGCGAGCGGCACGAACTCGCGGCCGGCGGGGTCGTTCGCCGTGCGCATCACCGACGCCGGCACCACGACGGTGATCGGCAGCGCGGCGGCGCCCGACGGGGCGCCGGGGAGCTCGCTCCAGAACCCGCTCGCCGGCGCGACCGTCGGCGGCACGGCGCTCTCCGCCTACGTGTTCCCGCGCTCGGTGCTGGGCAGCCGCGCGCCGCAGGGGACGGCCTTCCAGTCGCCGGGCGTGGTGTTCTTCGTGGATCGGCTGCCGCCGCTGACGGCGGTGAGTCAGTGATCGCTCGGCACTGCGTACTGCGTACTGCGTACTGCGTACCGACGACCACGGGCGGGCCTCTCGTGTCCTCCCGAGGGTCCTAGTACGCAGTACGCAGTACGCAGTAGGGAGTGCTCTACCGCGGGTACGCGTACACCAGTGCTCTCCCCCCGAAGAACTCGATCTCCCGCTCGCGCACCGCGCCGAGCTTCGTCGCCACGGCGATGGAGCCGGCGTTGTCGGGGCGGATGATGCTGATGATGCGCGTGCGGCCGAGCGTCTCGCGTGCGTAGCGGAGCGACGCGGCGGCGCCCTCGGTGGCGTAGCCGCGCCCCCAGTGCGCGCGCCCGAGGGTGTAGGCGATCTCGAAGTCCGGCCACCCCTCCGGCTCCATGCAGCCGATGCGGCCGATGAAGGCGCCGGTCGCGCGCTCCTCCACCGCCCAGACGCCGAACCCGCGCAGCACCCAGTGACCGGCGAAGAACGCGAGGCTCCGCCACGCGTCGAGGCGCCCCATCGGGCGCCCGTCGCCGAGGTGGCGGGCGACGTCGGGGTCGGCCATGATCGCCGCGTACGGCTCGAAGTCGTCCGCGCGGAACTCGCGAAGGAGCAGCCGCTCCGTCTCGATCCGCGGGACGACGGCGACGGCGCCCTCGCGCGCGCTCATGCCGCGCTCATGCCGCGCTCACGACCGGCGCTCACGGCCGCGGGATCTCCGCCGCGAGCTCGCGAACTTCCGGCGGGGGCACGCGAAGCCACTGCGCGCTGCCGTGGCCCGTGGCGCGCACGGTGACCCGGCCCGGCGCGAAGCCGGCGAGCATCGCGGGCGTCACGAGCACCACGACCGAGTCGCGGCGCGGCAGGAAGTTCATCGCCGGGTTGTGATTGCCCGGCAGCCCCTTCTCGGCCAGCAGCTCCGTGCGGTCGCCCTGCACGAGCTCGAGGACGACGGCGGCGCGCGTGCGGCCGGAGCTCTGGATGGCCGCGGCGAGTCGCGTGCCCGGACGGAGCACGCGGGCGGAGGCGCGCACGTTAAGGCGCTGCACCTGCCAGATGGCGCGGTGGCCGGAGACCAGCGCGAGCACGGCGTTCACGACGAACACCGCGACGGCGAGGTTGCGGCAGACGCGCTCGAAGCGCGTGAGCGACCCGATGCGCGGGTCGAAGTCGTAGCGCGGCCGGTGTGCGCCAGGCGCGGCGGATCTCGCGGGGCCCGTAGGCATGCCCTACGGTACGGCCCGGTCGGGAATCCGGAAAGGCGCCTTCAGCGGAACCTGATGCTACTAACGGACGCCGGGGCGATCGTGCGAGTGGGCGGTGCCGGGCCGTGGGGTCGCGCCATATGAAGCCATTCTTGACGTCCAGCGACCCCATATCTAGAATGGCTTCATATGCCCGCCTGCGCCGCCGATCTGCTCCAGGGCACGCTCGACATGCTCGTCATGCGCGCCGTCGCCGACGAGCCGCTCCACGGCTACGCGCTCGTGCAGCGGCTCAAGCTGACCTCCGGGGGCCGCCTCACGGTCCCCCACGGCTCGCTGTACCCCGCGCTCCACCGCCTGGAGAACCGGGGGATGCTCAAGGCCGAGTGGCGGAGCACCGCGACCGGGCGGGAGGCGAAGTTCTACTGGCTCACCGCGAAGGGCCGCCGCCACCTCGAGCGCGAGGTCGTCGCCTGGCACGAGCTGTCGGTCGCCGTCGCGCTCGTTCTCGGCACGTTCGCGCCCCCCGAGACCCGCTGAGGACCCGTCATGTCCTGGCTCGCGCGCCTCCTCAACCGCCGCGCCCTCGAGCTCGACCTCGACCGCGAGCTCCGGTTCCACGTCGACGCGGCCACCGACGACTACGTGCGCGCCGGGCTCTCCCGCGACGAGGCGCGGCGCCGCGCGCTCATCGACCTCGGCGGCTACGAGCGCGTCAAGGAGGACGCGCGCGACGCCCGCGGCACGCGCTGGGTCGAGGACTGGTGGGCGGACACGCGCTACGCCCTCCGCGCGATGGCGCGCTCGCCGGGCTTCAGCGCCGCCGCCGCGCTCACGCTCGCCCTCGGGCTCGGCGCCAACACCGCGCTCTGGAGCATCTCCGACGCGCTCATGCGCCGCGCGCTCCCGATCGACCGCCCCGACGAGCTCCACGCCATCAGGATGGTGGGGATCGAGAGCGAGGACGACGAGAGCTACCGAACGTCGCACCCGTTCATGCAGCGGCTCCAGGCCGCGGTTGGGGACTCGGTCCGCATCGCCGCGACGAGCGGGTTCTCGCGGCTCTACGCGACGATCGGCGACCGCCCCGAGGCGGTGATCGCGCAGCTCGTGTCCGGGAGCTTCTTCCCGCTGCTCGGCGTCCGCGCGCAGCGCGGTCGGCTCATCGGGCCGGACGACGACCGGACGCTGGGCGGCGGACCCGTCGCCGTGATCACCGACGCCTTCTGGGAGCGGCAGTTCGGGCGCGACCCGTCGGTCGTGGGGCGCACGTTCCGCGTGAACGGCGTCCCGCTCACGGTCGTCGGCGTCGCGGAGCCGGAGTTCACGAGCATCACGGTCGGCCAGCAGGTGGACCTGTACGCGCCGCTCGTCATGCAGCACGAGCTGCGCTACATGGCGAACGCGTCGTCGACGGGCGCCGACATGAAGAAGCCCTGGGTCCCGCAGAACGGCATCGCCTGGCTGACGCTCGTGACGCGCGTCGCCCCCGCGGCCGTGCCGCAGCTGGCCGCGCGGCTCGACGGAGTCTTCCGGGCGGAGCTCGCGGAGAGGCTGGCCGACGCCGACCCCGCGGTGCGCGCGCGCGGCCTCCGCGCGCACCTGGCGCTCGAGCCAATGCCTCGCGGGTTCTCGCCGCTGCGCGCCGCGTTCGCCGACCCGCTGCGCGCGCTCACGGCCGGCGTCGCGCTGGTGCTGCTCGTCGCCTGCGCGAACCTCGCCGGCCTCCTCCTCGCGCGGAGCGAGGCGCGCGCGCACGAGATCGCGCTCCGCGCGTCGCTGGGCGCGCGCCCCGGGCGGCTCGTGCGCCAGGTGGTCACGGAGAGCCTGACGCTCGCGATGGTCGGCGGCGCGCTCGGGCTCGTGCTCGCGCAGTGGGCCATCCGCGCGCTCCTCAAGCTCGCGTCCTCGGGGCCCCGCGCCATTCCGCTCGACGCCGCACTCGACGGGCGTACGCTCCTCTTCGCGGTCGGGGTCACGCTGGCGGCGGGACTCCTCTTCGGGCTCGCGCCGGCCGCGCGGGTCGCGCGCGCCGACCTCTACGCGAGCTTCAAGGCCGGCGGCCGCGTCGCGTCCGGCGCGGGGTCGCACCGCGTGCCGCTCGGCCGCGCGCTCGTCGCCTCGCAGATCGCGCTCTCGCTCACGCTGGTCGCGGCGGCGGGCGTCTTCGTGCGCACGTTCCGGAACCTCCTCGCCGTCGACGCGGGCTACGCGCGCGAGACCGTGGTCGCGGCGCGCCTCGACATCCGCGCGGCCGGCTACACGTACGAGCAGCTCCCGGCGCTCTACGCGCGCCTGCTCGACGCGGCGCGCGCCATCCCCGGCGTGCAGTCGGCGAGCCTCTCGCTGCACGGGCTGGCTGCCGGCGGCCGACGGACGAGCGGCTTCGTCGTCCCCGCGCGCACCGACTCGCCCGGAGAGCGGCCCGCGCAGGAGAACTTCGTCACCCCCGACTACTTCCGCACCGTCGGCATGACGCTGGTGTCCGGGCGCGCGTTCACGGAGCGCGACACCAAGGACGCGCCCAAGGTCGCGGTGATCACGCAGGCCGCCGCGCGGCGCCTCTTCGGCACCGACTCGGCGGTGGGGGGCCGGTTCGGCTACGACACGCCGGCGGACGTCGAGGTCGTCGGGGTGCTGCGCGACGTGCGCCCCAACTCGCTGCGCGAGCCCCCGCCGCCGATGGTGCTCCGCCCGCTGGCGCAGGCGCCGCAGGAGTACGTCACCAGCGTGGAGGTGCGGGCGGCCGGGAGCCCGGAGCCGGTGATCAAGGCGCTGAGCAACGCCCTGGCGTCCACGGCCCGCGAGATCCCGGTGCGTGACGTGACGACGCTCGAGGACCTGCTCCAGCGCGGGCTCAGCCGCGAGCGGCTGGTCGCGCGCCTCGCGGGCGGCTTCGGCGCGCTCGCGCTGCTGCTCGCGGCGATCGGGCTGTACGGGGTGATCAGCTACTCGGTGACGCGCCGCCGCCGCGAGATGGGCGTGCGGCTCGCGCTCGGGGCGTCGCCGGGGCAGGTCGTGCGACTCGTGCTGCGCGAATCGCTCGCCACCATCGCCGCGGGGCTCGCGCTCGGGATCGCGCTCTGGTTCCCGCTGCTCGGGCTGGCGCGGCGGCTCCTGTACGGCGTGTCGCCGCACGACCCGGGCACGCTCGCGGGAGGCGCGGCCGCGCTGCTCGCGGCGGGCGTGCTGGCCGCGCTCCTCCCGGCGCTGCGCGCGGCACGCGTGGACCCGATCGAGGCCATCCGGGCCGAGTAGACGCATTCCTCGGGGGACGGCGCGCGACTGCTGCGCGAGGGCGAGGTCATCGTGTGCTTGGACGCCGCACTCACCGGGGCGCAGCGCGGAGCACTGCTCGGCTACTTCTCGCGGCGCCGCGGCTAGACCCCCGCCCGCGTCAGGCGCGCGCGCGGCGGCGCCGGCGGCACGAGCGCCGCGTCGCGACGCACGCGCGCGAGCTCGAACACGCCGTACGCGCCGTTCACCAGCGCGGCCAGCGCGACGGCGTCGAGGACGCCGAAGCGGTGCGCGACCGCGGCGAGGGCCGACACGAGGACGCCGAAGCCGACGACGGAGACGGCGGCGGCGCGGCTCCCGGCGCGCATCCGGTAGATGCCCCACGCCATGCCCGCGCAGATGGCGACGTTCACGCCCGCGACGACGAAGATCGCGGGCGAGCGCTTCACGACGCCGCCGACCACCCCGGCGACCGCGACGAGCGCCCCGCTCAGCCCGTACAGCCACCCGACCCAGCTCGCGCTCTCGATGCGCCAGCGGGCCACGGACTCGCGCCCGCGCAGCCTCGCGCGGCGGTGGGTATCGGTGAGCTCGATCATGGGAACCTCGGGAAGGCGGGACGGCAAGCTGCCACGCGCGCAGCGGCGCGTCGATCGGTAGGACGGACCTAGGAGAGGGTAGGGCGCGGCGTCACGCGGCCGTCACGGCAGCGGACGGTCGTGCGCGCCGCCGCCTCGCATCCTACATTGCCGCCATGCGCCCGTCACTCCTCCTGCCGCTCGCGCTCGCCGCGCTCTCGCCCGCGGCCGCGCAGCGTGCCGAGGGCGACTTCGTCGCCCGGAACTTCCGCTTCGCCACCGGCGAGACGCTTCCCGAGTTCCGCCTTCACTACACCACGCTCGGCCGGCCGCGACGCGACGCGAGCGGCGCGGTGACCAATGCCGTGCTGATGCTCCACGGCACCACCGGGTCCGGGAGCGCGCTCGTCGCGCCCATGTCGCTGCTGTTCGCGCCGGGCGAGCCGCTCGACACCGCGACGTACTACGTCGTCTTCCCGGACGCCATCGGCCACGGCCGGTCGAGCAAGCCGAGCGACGGGCTGCGCATGCGCTTCCCGAAGTACGACTACGACGACATGGTGGACGCCCAGCACCGGCTGCTCGTCGAGGGGCTCGGCGTCGGGCGCCTGAGGCTGATCGTGGGGACGTCCATGGGCTGCATGCACGCGTGGGTGTGGGGGGAGCGCTACCCCGGCTTCGCCGACGCGCTCGTGCCGCTCGCCTGCGCGCCCACGGCGATCGTGGGCCGCAACCGCATCGTACGCCGGCTCATCGTGGACGCGATCACGAGCGACCCGGACTGGAAGGGGGGCGACTACGCGGCGCCGCCCCTCCGCGGGATGCGCGCCGCGACGGCGTCCCTGTTCATGATGGTCACGGCCCCGCACGTGCTGCACCGCCAGGCGCCCACGCGCGCCGCCGCCGACTCGACGATCCTGGCGTACCTCGACCGGGGCTCGCGCGCCATCGACGCGAACGACATGATCTACGCCTTCGAGGCGTCGCGCGACTACGACCCCTCGCCGCGGCTGGAGTCGATCGGCGTGCCCGTGCTCGCGATCAACTTCGCCGACGACTTCGTGAACCCGCCGGAGCTCGGGCTCATGGAGCGGCTCATGCCGCGCGTGCGCCGCGGGCGCTACGTGCTCGTCCCCACGAGCGAGCAGACGGTCGGCCACGGCACCCACTCGCGGCCCGCCGTCTGGCGCGAGCACCTGGTGGAGTTCCTGCGCACCACGGAAGGGGCCGGGCGTAGTCCGTAGGCGGCTATCCCAGCCACTCGATGATCCGCGCGACCACGTCCGCCACCGGACGGTCGGCGTCCACGGCGAGCGCGTCCTCGTCCGCCCCAGGCTCCTCCAGCGTCGCGAGCTGGCTGTCGAGGAGCGACGCGGGCATGTAGTGGGCGGAGCGGCTCGTCAGGCGGTCGGCGAGCTCTCGGCGCGGGACGCGGAGGTAGGCGAAGCGAACGGCGCCCGGCGGCGCGCCGGGCGGGACGAGGGCCTCGCGGTAGACGCGGCGCAGCGCGGAGCAGGCGAGGACGGCGGAGCCCCCGGCGCGCAGCACGTCCTCGGCGAGCGCGCGGAGGCTCGCGAGCCACGGCGCGCGGTCGGCGTCGGTGAGCGGGTGGCCGGCACGCATGCGCGCGACGTTCCCCGCCGAATGGAAGTCGTCCGCGTCGTGAAACGGCCAGCCGAGCCGCTCGGCGAGCGCACGCCCGACGGTGGTCTTGCCGGCGCCGGCGACGCCCATGACGACGACGACGGTAGAGCGCGGCTGCGCCGCTCGGTGCTGGGCCCCTCTCGGCGTCCGGCCTCTCTCCATCCGGTTCTCGGCTCGCTGTGCTCGCCGGTTCTCGGCGCCCTCTGGCGCGCTTATTTCAACAGCCGCGCCCGTATGCAAAGGTACGCGACCGCGCCGAGCGCGGAGAGCACCCGCCCGCCGGAGGCGGGCACCCGGCCGAGAGCCGCCGTCCGCGACGGCTTCGTCCACGTCCGCGGCGCGCGCACGCACAACCTCAAGGACGTCAGCGTCGAGATCCCGCGCGACGCGCTCGTCGTGTTCACCGGGGTCTCCGGGTCGGGCAAGTCGTCGCTCGCCTTCGGCACGCTCTACGGCGAGGCGCAGCGACGCTACCTCGAGAGCGTCGCGCCGTACGCGCGGCGGCTGTTCCACCAGCTCGCGAACCCCGAGGTCGATGAGATCGACGGCCTCCCGCCGGCCGTAGCCCTCCAGCAGCAGCGCGGCGCGCCGACCACGCGCTCGTCGGTGGGGAGCGTGACGACGCTCTCGAACCTGCTGCGCATGCTGTACTCGCGCGCGGGCACCTACCCGCGGGGCGCGGACATCGTGTACGCGGAGGGGTTCTCCCCCAACACGCCCGAGGGCGCGTGCCCGAGCTGCCACGGGCTCGGGCGCGTGTACGAGGTCACCGAAGCGTCGATGGTGCCGGACCCCTCGCTCACCATCCGGGAGCGCGCCGTCGCCGCCTGGCCCACCGCGTGGCAGGGGCAGAACCTCCGCGACATCCTCACGACGATGGGGATCGACGTCGACGTGCCGTGGAAGGACCTGCCGAAGAAGACGCGCGACTGGATCCTCTTCACCGAGGAGCAGCCGCAGGTGCCCGTGTGGCCCGGCTACACGCTCGAGGAGGTGCGGCGCGCGAAGCGGCGGAAGGAAGACTACGACTACATGGGCACGTTCACCGGCGCGAAGCGCCACGTGCTGCACACCTTCGCGAACTCGCAGAGCGAGGCGATGAAGCGGCGCGCGGCGCAGTACATGATCAGCGCGCCGTGCCCCGTGTGCCACGGCAAGCGCCTGCGGCGCGAGGCGCTCGCGGTGACGTTCGCCGGCGTCGACATCGCCGACATGTCGCGGCTCCCGCTCGCGCGGCTCGGTGAGCTCCTCGCGCCGTACGCCGACGGCAGCGCGGGGGAGCTCCGGCGAATGGAGCGGGAGGACCACCCCGAGAAGGCGGAGGTCGCGCGGCGGCTCGCGCAGGACCTGGCCGCCCGCCTCGACGTCCTCCTCGACCTCGGGCTCGGCTACCTCTCCCTCGAGCGCACGACGCCGACGCTCTCGCCCGGCGAGCTCCAGCGCCTCCGCCTCGCGACGCAGGTGCGATCCAACCTCTTCGGCGTCGTGTACGTGCTCGACGAGCCGTCGGCGGGGCTGCACCCGGCCGACACCGAGTCGCTGCTGCGCGCGCTCGACGGGCTCAAGGCCGCGGGGAACTCGCTCTTCGTCGTCGAGCACGAGATCGACGTCATCCGCAGCGCCGACTGGATCGTGGACGTCGGCCCCGCCGCCGGAGAGCTCGGCGGGCAGGTGCTCTACAGCGGGCCGCTCGAGGGCCTCGCGCGCATCGTCGAGTCGCAGACGGCCCGGCACGTCTTCGCGGACGGGGCGCCGAGGCGCCGAGCGCCCCGCGCACCCGCGGCGTGGCTCCGGCTCGAGGGCGTCACGCGCCACAACCTCCGCGGGGTCGACGTCGAGCTCCCGTTAGGCACGCTCACGACGGTGACCGGCGTGTCGGGCTCCGGGAAGTCCAGCCTCGTGAGCCAGGCGCTCGTGGCGCTCGTCTCGCGCCATCTGGGCCACGAGCCGGAGACCGATGACGAGGAGCCCACGGACGCGGAGCAAGCGCTCGGCGCCGTCGGCGGACACATCGCCGCCGGGGCCGAGCACGTGCGCCGCCTCGTGCGCGTGGACCAGAAGCCGATCGGCCGCACGCCGCGCTCGAACCTCGCGACCTACACCGGGCTGTTCGACCACGTGCGCAAGCTCTTCGCGGCCACGAAGCAGGCGCGCGCGCGGCGCTACGACGCGGGACGCTTCTCGTTCAACGTCGCCAAGGGGAGGTGCGAGAACTGCGAGGGCGAGGGACTCGTGTGCGTCGAGCTGCTGTTCATGCCGAGCGTCTACTCCCCCTGCCCGGTGTGCCACGGTGCGCGCTACAACGAGAAGACCCTCGAGATCCGCTACCGCGAGAAGAACGTCGCCGAGGTGCTCGGGATGACCGTGGACACCGCGTGGGAGTTCTTCGCCGACGAGCCGCAGGTGCGCCACCCGCTCGCCGTGCTCCGCGAGGTGGGCCTCGGCTACCTCCGCCTCGGCCAGCCGGCCACGGAGCTCTCGGGGGGCGAGGCGCAGCGCATCAAGCTCGCGACCGAGCTGCAGCGCGTGCAGCGCGGCAGCACGCTCTACGTCCTCGACGAGCCGACGACGGGGCTCCACCCGGCCGACGTGGAGCGGCTGCTGACGCAGCTCGACGGACTCGTGTCGGCGGGAAACACGGTGGTAGTCGTCGAGCACGACATGCGCGTCGTGAGCGCGAGCGACTGGGTGATCGACGTCGGCCCGGGCGCAGGGGACGAGGGCGGTCGGCTGGTGGCGGCGGGCCCGCCGGAGACGGTCGCGCGGTCGAGGGAGAGCAGGACGGCGCCGTATCTGGCGCGGTATCTCGAGGGCGCGACTGCGGCGCGCGGTTCTCGGCGCGGCTGACGCCGCGAGGAGTAGAACACCACGGCGCGCCAGCGCCGTCTACGGCCTCAGCACCACGTGCACCGCCGACAGCGCCGGCAGCACCACCGACGCCGAGCCGGCAGCGATGCTCGACACCGTGCCGCGCGGGCCGACCGTGCTGGTGGTCGCGTCGAAGCCCCACGACTGCCCCTTCGTGTACGCGGGGTTGCCGGAGAGCTTGAGGCTCGCGGTGAGCTCCGCCGCGGTCTTGTTCAGCAGGATCACGTGCAGCACGGACGCGTCGGTGCCGTCGATCGACGCGTAGGCGGAGAGCTTCGCCGCGTCGCCGGACGTGGTCTTCACGGTCGTGCTGCCGAAGGTGCCGTTCTGGCCGTCGTAGTTCCGGAACAGCTTGAACGCGGCCGCGACGTACGGGTTCGTGCCCCCGAGGTTCCAGCGCGTCGCGATGTCCACGCCGTACGCCCCGAAGATCCCGAGCACGTCCGCCTGCGCGATGCCTCCGGAGACCGTCGCGCCGCCGCCGAAGTCGTACTCGGTCACGGCGAGCTTCGTCCCGGGATAGTGCTGGGCGATGCTCTGCTCGAGGCGCGGGATGAGCGGGAGGAACTCGCCCATGGACTGGCCGATCCAGCTGTTCTCCCGGTACGTCGCGTCCCAGAGCGTGCGCGGCGCCTGGAGGCGCGCCTCGGCGTCGGCGCTCGTCGTCGCGTCGGACGAGGTGATGCGGTGGTCGCCGCGCGCCTCGGGGTAGTAGTGGATGTCGAGCACGTCGAGCAGCCGGCGCCCGGCCGTCGCCTCCGCCGCCTTCATCCGGTCGAGGTAATAGTCGACGTACCACGCGCGCGTGCCGCGCACCGCGTTCCAGTCCGGCGCGTTCTGGAGGTTCACGAGCTCCCCCATCCCGTAGGCCGCGGGGCCCAGGATGCCGGCGGACGGGTCGACCGCCTTCGCGGCCGAGGCGAGAGCGATGGAGCGGTCCGCGAGCTCCACGGCGCCCACGGGCAGCGGGTGGATGCGCGGGTGGGTGTCCGACCAGAGCCCGGGCTCGTTGTCGAGGCTGTACCACTTCACCCCGTTCGCGCTCGACGCGGGGCCGTACTTGCCGACGAGGAAGCTCACGAACTCGTCCATGTAGACGACGCCGTCGGTCCGGCTGGGCGTCGTCGTGAACGCCGCGCCCTTCCGCGGCTCGACGCGCACCCAGCGGTCGGACGGCGCCACCTCGCCCTCCCGCACCGTCCCGCGCGCGTCGGCGGCGGCGTAGCCCGCCATCTGCAGCGTGATGATGGACTGCGCGCCCGCCGCGAGCGCCTCGTCATGGAAGTTCGTCGCGGCGCGCCCGGGAACGAGCGAGTCGGACGCCGGGAGCCCCGCGTTGCTGAGCAGGTAGGTGTCGCTCGAGTGATCGAAGTCGCTGCCGGCGTTGGAGTAGTTGTTCTCCCAGTTGTAGCCGGTGAGCCGGTTGCCGCCGTAGCGGCGGATGGTCCACCTCGTGACGCCGTCGTCCTGGTTGGTCCCGTAGATGAGCGGGCTGATGGCGGCACGCCCCTCGTTCACCGCGATCGCGACCTCCAGGGCGTCGCCATCCGTGGGCGGCGGGCCGCCTCCCGGGGGCGGGTCGGTGATGCTGCCTTCGCCCTTGCAGGCGGCGAGCGCGAGGGCGAGCGGGACGAGGGCGAGGAGACTGAAGTGGCGCATGATCGGCGGCATGAAGGGAACGTACCTGCCGTCACGACGCGCGGTCCGTGTGCGGGGTCACCTCCTATCCGCCTCGAGGCGCCCCGATCTCCTTCACGTAGCGCATCGTGTCCGGCGTCCACCCCGCGCGCTCGTAGACGGCCCGCGCGCGGTCGTTCGCGACGAAGACGTTGAGCGTCACGAAGCGGTAGCCCTGGTCCGACGCCCACCGCTCGACGGCGCCGAGCAGCGCCCGCCCCACGCCGCGCCCCTCCGCCTCGGCGGCCACGGCGAGGATGGAGAGGTGGCCGTGCGTCTCGCCGGTGAAGTAGTCGGTCGACGGAAAGGCGTACGCGGCGCCGAGCACCGGCCCGCCCGCGTCGCCGGCGACGAGCAGCAGCGACCCCTCGGGCGGCGCGTCGAATGCCTCCTCGAGCGCGCGCCGCTCGGCGGCGTCCATCGCGTCCGTCGGGCGGAGCTCCGAGGGGCCGAACGCGCGGAGCCGTGGGACGAGGGCGAGGACGGCGGAGCGGTCGGAGCGGACGGCGGGACGGATCATGACCTGGAGCGCGAGGACGCGACGCATCGGGATACGATACGAGGGAGCAGGGAGCAGGGGACAGGGGCGACCGAGAGGCCCGTTCCTGCTCCCTACTTCATTGTCGAGCACGTCGTTGCAGACGAGGCAGCGCGTGAAGAGCTCACCGGGCGCGCGCAGGGAGAGCGCCGCCACCATGCGGAGCTGCTCGAGCGGCTCGTCGCCGCGGACCTCGAGCGCGCGAGCGGGGCGCAGATCGCGGAGCAGGTGCCGGTCCCGCGTGAGGAGCACGCGGCCCTCGGCCGCCGCGCGGCCGACGAGCTCGGGGTCGGCCGCCGCGGGGTCGTAGCCGGTGTCGTAGCCGAGGACGCGGAGCCAGCGCGCGAGGCGCCCGAGCATCGCGTCGGCGAGGAACCGAGGGCCGTCGGCAGGCGCCGTCACCCGGAGACTCCGCGCGAAACAGCCGAAGTGCCGTGCGCGTACGGCCACCCCGCCACCGCACGCGAGCCATCAGAATGCACGACCGCCGACCCGCGCCCGCCCGCTCCGTCATGCACCGTCTCACGCTCCTCGCCGCCGCGTGCGCGGCGCTCGCCGGCGCGCCGGCCGCCGCGCAGGCGCCCGCCGCGCCGCCCGACACGCTCTTCCGCACGGTGGCCGCGCTCGACAGCGCCCTGTTCGACGCCTACAACCGCTGCGACATCGACCGCCTCGGCGCCCTCGTGAGCGACGACCTCGAGTTCTACCACGACAGGACAGGGCTCGCGGTGGGGCGCGCGCCGTTCGTCGAGTCCATCCGGAAGTACGTCTGCGGCAACGCGCGGCGCGACCTCGTGCCGGGCACGCTCGAGGTGCACCCGCTCGAGGGCTATGGCGCGGTGGAGATCGGCGCCCACCTCTTCTGCGATCCAAAGACGTACCAGCGCTGCGCCGACGCGTCGAGCGGCATCGCGCGGTTCGTGATGCTCTGGAAGAACGACGGCGGCACGTGGCGCCTCACGCGCGTCATCAGCTACGCGCACGTCGACTCGCACCAGCGGCCGCAGAAGCCCGCGGAGCCGTAGCGGGCGACGTCGTCAGTGAAAGCGGCCGAGGGCCGAGGCCGAGGGCCGAGGCCGAGGGCCGAGGGCCCTCGAACGACCCTCC